>NZ_JBQERC010000063.1:0-711 GCF_056534665.1 Ruegeria sp. P8 | reverse complement strand
CGGATGTTGTCCTGTGCCTCGGCACCCGTCTGAACCCGTTCTCGACCCTGCCGGGCTATGGCATCAACTACTGGCCCGCGGATGCCAAGATCATCCAGGTTGACATCAACCCCGACCGTATCGGCCTGACCAAAGCTGTCAGCGTCGGCATCATCGGCGACGCCGCCAAGGTGGCAAAGGGCATTCTGGCCCAGCTGAGCGACACCGCCGGTGACGAAGGCCGCAAGGAGCGCAAAGAGCGCATCGCGCAGAAGAAATCGGCCTGGGCGCAGGAACTGACCTCGATGACCCACGAGGATGACGATCCGGGCACCACCTGGAACCAGCGTGCCCGCGCGGCCAAGCCCGACTGGATGAGCCCGCGCATGGCGTGGCGCGCCATTCAGGCGGCACTGCCGAAAGAGGCGATCATCAGCTCGGACATCGGCAACAACTGCGCCATCGGCAACGCCTATCCGTCGTTTGAAGAGGGGCGCAAATACCTGGCGCCGGGCCTGTTCGGCCCCTGCGGCTATGGCCTGCCCGCCGTCGTCGGTGCCAAGATCGGCTGCCCGGATGTTCCGGTTGTGGGCTTTGCCGGTGACGGTGCCTTTGGCATCGCGGTGAACGAGCTGACCGCGATCGGCCGCGAGGAATGGCCCGCCGTGACCCAGATCGTGTTCCGCAACTACCAGTGGGGCGCGGAAAAGCGCAACTCGACCCTGTGGTTCG
>NZ_JBQERC010000062.1:0-798 GCF_056534665.1 Ruegeria sp. P8 | reverse complement strand
CCCGCCGGGGCATAAATGCAAACATGAACCGCGCTCCGACCACGCGAGCGGTGGCAAACAGGGCCGCGCAACGCGCGGTGTTAGGTCGGGCTATTGGCACAGCGCTGCCTTTGCTTGGTCTCGCGCTTGCAATCTCACAACTGCTCGAACGCCGCAAAACATTGCTTAGTGAAGCGCCGGAAGGGCTTTACGTAGAGAACGGACGCCTCAAAGGTCCGGGCGTTATCGAGCGGATACCAGCTGTTGAAGCCGATGGCGTTCACAAGGTTGACAGCTATACAAACCTCGATTGGGCGGCGCTCAATCATCCGATACCCACGCCGCTTTACGAATATGATGTCTATTCTAGGCGAGAGGATTTGGGGGGGATGTATTCTGAATGGCACAAGACGATTGTGATCCCCCCCGGCGAGGGACTTCCGGAACCGGGAATTATTGCTCCGAACCCATACCCTACGGTTCCCCCGAGGTACGTTCCAAATCCCCCAGGACAAAAACCGCGGCGCAAGCCGGATGCGCCTGGACAAATAAATCCGCACGTAAACGACCCGCACGGTGTGCCGTTGCCACCGCCTAGTCCGCAGACGCGCCCAAAGCCTAAGCCGCGCCCGCGTCCTGATCGTCCAACAACTTCGGTCGGCATAACCATCAAGCCGGATGGCTCCACCGAATTCGTGCGGAACCCCGCCAATGTTCGCCCCCCCAAGGGTGTCCGCGAGCGCAAGTCTAAGTCCCGACAGGGCCTCGCGGTCATTACGTGGCTCATGGACAAGGCCACGGAAGGGGCGGAAATATTGG
>NZ_JBQERC010000061.1:0-844 GCF_056534665.1 Ruegeria sp. P8 | reverse complement strand
CAGTTGAAAGAACTGAAACGGCTTCAGAAAGAGAATGAGCGACTGCGACGTGCGGTATCCGATCTGACGTTGGACAAGCTGATCCTGACGGAAGCCGCGAAGGGAAACTACTGAGCCCCGCTCGTCGTCGTGCTTGTATTGACCATGTTCGCAACCAACTGAACGTTTCCGAGAGACGCGCCTGCCGCGTGCTTGGACAACACCGGTCCACGCAACGGCGTGTCCCACAAGGTCGCGCAGACGAAGACCGATTGGTGGCCGACATGATCGAGCTGACCCGTCAATACGGCCGATATGGCTATCGCAGGATCGCTGCATTGCTGAGAGAGGCTGGATGGTCTGTCAGCGATGGGCGAATTGAACGGCTTTGGCGACGAGAGGGGCTGAAAGTGCCAGTGAAACAACCGAAGAAAGGACGGCTTTGGCTGAACGATGGCTCGTGTGTTCGGCTGAGGCCGGAGTATCGCAATCATGTATGGAGCTATGATTTCGTCCATTGTCGAACCGACGATGGCAAAGCCTTCCGGACGCTGAACATCCTTGATGAGCACAGCCGGGAGTGCCTGGCGATTAGAGTGAAGCGCAAGCTGAACTCGGTCGACGTGATCGACGCCCTGACGGATCTGTTCATACTTCGGGGGGCACCCTGTTTCATACGTTCAGACAATGGGCCAGAATTTGTCGCCCAGGCTGTCCGAGACTGGACCGCCGCAGTTAGCGCCCAGACGGCTTACATTGAACCTGGGAGCCCGTGGGAGAACGGATACTGCGAAAGCTTCAATGGCCGGTTCAGGGACGAACTACTCAACGGCGAAATCTTCTACAGCCTGCGCGAAGCACAAAT
>NZ_JBQERC010000060.1:0-893 GCF_056534665.1 Ruegeria sp. P8 | reverse complement strand
AACACCCCTATGAAGATGACGACGGAAGAGGCCTTTGTTAAGGTTTTGCAGATGCATGGTATTGAGCATGCGTTTGGGATCATTGGCTCTGCGATGATGCCGATTTCGGATCTGTTTCCGAAGGCTGGGATCATGTTCTGGGACTGTGCGCATGAGGGCAGCGCGGGGATGATGGCGGATGGCTACACCCGGGCCACCGGCAAGATGTCGATGATGATCGCGCAGAACGGCCCGGGCATCACCAACTTTGTGACCGCCGTCAAGACCGCCTACTGGAACCACACCCCGCTTCTGCTGGTGACCCCGCAGGCGGCCAACAAGACGATCGGTCAGGGGGGCTTTCAGGAAGTCGAGCAGATGAAGCTGTTCGAGGACATGGTCGCCTATCAGGAAGAGGTCCGCGACCCGACCCGCGTCTGCGAGGTACTGAATCGTGTGATCATGCAGGCCAAACGCGCCAGCGCCCCGGCCCAGCTGAACATCCCGCGCGACATGTGGACCCAGGTTGTCGATATCGACCTGCCCGCCATTGTCGAGTTCGAGCGCCCCTCGGGCGGTGAAAGCGCCGTGGCCCAGGCGGCCGAGCTGCTGTCTAACGCCAGGAACCCGGTGATCCTGAACGGAGCCGGTGTGGTTCTGGCCGAAGGCGGCATCGAGGCGTCGAAAGCGCTGGCCGAGCGTCTGGATGCGCCGGTCTGCGTCGGCTACCAGCACAATGACGCCTTCCCGGGCAGCCACCCGCTGTTTGCCGGTCCGCTGGGCTATAACGGTTCGAAAGCGGGGATGGAGCTGATCAGCGAGGCGGATGTTGTCCTGTGCCTCGGCACCCGTCTGAACCCGTTCTCGACCCTGCCGGGCTATGGCATCAACTACTGGCCCGCGGATGCCAAGAT
>NZ_JBQERC010000059.1:0-947 GCF_056534665.1 Ruegeria sp. P8 | reverse complement strand
TATCGACGGACGTGCGGTCGATCTCGCCGCTATGAGCCATGATTGGTCCAAACCTTTATGGGACTTGGACTTGTATCAAACCCTCGACAAGTACATCCAGCAAGCTTCGAACGAAGCTTGTATTCCCGTAACGTGGGGGGGGCACTGGAAAACCCTTGTCGATGGCTGTCATTGGCAAATTGAGCTTTTGCCAAAGGGTCGTGACAGCCAATTTTAGGAAATCGCCGGACAGCCTCTAGGATCGCCTCTCAGGGGCTGTTTCGGTTTCGGGTATCCTAACCCATAAAAAAGCGTTCCCCCTGTTTGTTCTCCAAACGTTCGCAAACGTTCTTTTTCGCTTTCTAAGCAACGCGCGAAGCGCGCCGCAAACAAACTCCGGCTTGTTTGCACAAGGACGGGGGTCCCCTCTGGGGGTGTCCGCAGTCCCAAGCTAACCGCTTGTCTCTCAATGTCGTTCATTGTGAGCCGATGCATCCAGAACCAGCCCGCGCAGCGGGGACTTGATAGTATATGCATAAGTGACAGGAATTCATGGACTACACCAAATTCCGCTACTCGTTCGCAAAGGCTAGGCTGCGCGATCCCGACGGGACGAGATACTCGACGCACATTCACGGCGTCCCCTACTGTGACGCCCCGGTCCCAATCCGTCTGAAACATGATCGTTTTATCGATTGGGCCAACCGCCCTCAACGGGCGTTGGAAATCACCATGTTCGGTCCCTGCCGAAAGTGTCCGCGATGTTTGAAATATCGCAAACTAAAATGGCGCGAGCGCGCCATCTATGAAATGAGCATTGCCCCAAGGAATTGGGCAATCACGCTCACCCTATCCCCTAGGATGCTGGCAATTGCTATTGCCGATGCCAAAGCCGCAGGTAAAACCCTCGAGCCCGTCCTGTACGGCGAGTTAAAGAAATACTTTAAGCGGCTGCGCGCACAAGGCGC
>NZ_JBQERC010000058.1:0-999 GCF_056534665.1 Ruegeria sp. P8 | reverse complement strand
TTGCCGATGCCAAAGCCGCAGGTAAAACCCTCGAGCCCGTCCTGTACGGCGAGTTAAAGAAATACTTTAAGCGGCTGCGCGCACAAGGCGCATGCTTTCGATACCTAGCGGTTCATGAGCTAGGCGAGGAAACGGGTCGTTCCCATTACCACGTGATCATGCATGAGATCGCGGGTAAATCGCCGGTTCGAAAGGCTCTCATTGAGAGCAAATGGGACGCACATGTTCATGCGCGCCTTGTCGGGGGTACTAGGTCCGACGTCGAAAGATCGGCGGGCTACGTGACTACGTATACCACCAAAGCCTTTGACTGTAGACCGCGTGCCAGTATCCGTTACGGGCCAGCGGCTGCGTAAGCAGCCTTTCCCCCTTCAGGGGGTTAGGGGGTTGCAAAGCAAATTGTCTACGGGCAATTTTCAACTAAAAGAAAACAAAACCCAGACACCCCCAATGAAATGAAGGAATCTAACTTTGCCTGTAGGTACACCCACCGCCCGCTCTCGCCCGACCTAACACCGCGCGTTGCGCGGCCCTGTTTGCCACCGCTCGCGTGGTCGGAGCGCGGTTCATGTTTGCATTTATGCCCCGGCGGGGCGGGGCAGAATGTGGCGGGAACGAATTAGGGACGTTCCGTGGCAGGGTCGGGCGAGAGCGGGCGGTGGGTGTACCTACAGGCAAAGTTAGATTCCTTCATTTCATTGGGGGTGTCTGGGTTTTGTTTTCTTTTAGTTGAAAATTGCCCGTAGACAATTTGCTTTGCAACCCCCTAACCCCCTGAAGGGGGAAAGGCTGCTTACGCAGCCGCTGGCCCGTAACGGATACTGGCACGCGGTCTACAGTCAAAGGCTTTGGTGGTATACGTAGTCACGTAGCCCGCCGATCTTTCGACGTCGGACCTAGTACCCCCGACAAGGCGCGCATGAACATGTGCGTCCCATTTGCTCTCAATGAGAGCCTTTCGAACCGGCGATTTACCCGCGATCTCATGCATGATCACGT
>NZ_JBQERC010000057.1:0-1177 GCF_056534665.1 Ruegeria sp. P8 | reverse complement strand
ATGGCAAAGGAAAAGTTTGAGCGTAATAAGCCGCACGTCAACATCGGCACGATTGGGCATGTTGACCACGGCAAGACGACGCTGACCGCAGCAATCACCAAGTATTTCGGTGACTTCAAGGCGTATGACCAGATTGACGGCGCGCCGGAAGAGAAAGCCCGCGGCATCACCATCTCGACCGCGCACGTGGAATACGAGACCGACGCGCGCCACTATGCACATGTCGACTGCCCCGGCCACGCTGACTACGTCAAGAACATGATCACCGGTGCCGCTCAGATGGACGGCGCGATCCTGGTTGTGAACGCCGCGGACGGCCCGATGCCGCAAACCCGCGAGCACATCCTGCTGGGCCGCCAGGTTGGCATCCCGAAGATGGTCGTGTTCATGAACAAAGTTGACCAGGTTGACGACGAAGAGCTGCTGGAACTGGTGGAAATGGAAATCCGCGAGCTGCTGTCTTCGTATGAATACCCCGGCGACGATATTCCGATCATCGCAGGTTCGGCTCTGGCCGCGATGGAAGGCCGTGACCCTGAAATCGGCGAGAACAAGATCCGCGAGCTGATGGCGGCTGTTGATGACTACATCGACACCCCCGAGCGTGCTGTTGACCAGCCGTTCCTGATGCCGATCGAAGACGTGTTCTCGATCTCGGGCCGTGGTACCGTTGTGACCGGCCGTGTCGAGCGTGGCGTGATCAACGTTGGCGACGAGATCGAAATCGTCGGCATCCGTGACACCGCGAAAACCACCTGCACCGGCGTTGAAATGTTCCGCAAGCTGCTGGACCGCGGTGAAGCGGGCGACAACATCGGCGCGCTGCTGCGTGGTGTGGATCGTGACGGCGTTGAGCGTGGCCAGGTTCTGTGTAAGCCGGGTTCGGTGACACCGCACACCAAGTTCGAAGCCGAAGCCTACATCCTGACCAAGGAAGAAGGCGGCCGTCACACCCCGTTCTTCGCGAACTACCGTCCGCAGTTCTACTTCCGGACCACTGACGTGACCGGCACCGTGACCCTGGCGGAAGGCACCGAGATGGTCATGCCCGGCGACAACGTGTCGTTCGGCGTTGAGCTGATCGCCCCGATCGCGATGGAAAACGGCCTGCGCTTCGCCATCCGCGAAGGCGGCCGCACCGTCGGCGCTGGCGTCGTGTCGAAAATCGTAGAATAAT
>NZ_JBQERC010000056.1:0-1208 GCF_056534665.1 Ruegeria sp. P8 | reverse complement strand
GCTCCAAGTGCTCGTTTAAGCCACTTTCCTTTCGAAAGCGACGGGGCTTTTCCAGCCTAAGGCCGAGTGTCTTCGGCGCGGATTGTAGAAGCCGTTTAGGTAATTGAAGATTGCCATCTCTGCTGCCCGTCGCGTTGGCCAAGACTGGCGCCAGATCAGCTCAGCCTTGATTGTTTTGAAGAATGTCTCAACGGCGGCGTTGTCATAACAATTGCCTTTACCGCTCATCGATACCTGGAAGCCATGCTGGCGCAGGAGCCTTTGATAATCGTGAGAACAGTATTGGCTGCCGCGGTCGGTGTGATGGATGCATCCTTTGGGTGGTTGCCGCAATGCCACGGCCATCTTCAATGCCCGGATTGCGAGATCACGCTTCATCCTGTTGCTGACTGCCCAACCGATGACGCGCCGGGAATGCAGGTCCAGGATCACTGCCAGATACAACCATCCCTCACGCGTCCAGACATAGCTGATGTCACCTGCCCATTTCTGGTTCGGGTGATCCGCGCGAAAGTCCCGGTTCAGCAGGTTGGGCGCGATGTTGAAGGCGTGGTTGCTGTCGGTCGTCACCTTGTATTTCTTCGATCTCTCGACCCGTATGTCGTTCTCGCGCATCAATCTGCCAACCCGTCGATGACCAATGTTTAGCCCCATCTCTTTCAACTCTTCTGTCATTCTGGGTCGCCCGTAGCTGCCCAGGCTGAGCCGCGATTGTTCCTTGATATGGGCCAGAACCACGAGATCGGTTCGCTGCCTTTGACTGGCTGGACGGCTGCGATAGGCACGCAGGCCGCGAGCGCTGACGTCCAGAACCTGGCAAAGGCGGTTGATTGGGAATTCGCAGCCATGCTCTTCGATGAACCGGAACCTCATGGTTTTTGGCTCGCGAAGAAGGCTGTGGCCTTTTTTAGAATATCCCTCTCCTCCTTGAGAATGCGGTTCTCTCGCCGAAGCCGTTCATTCTCACGGGCAAGATCCAAGTTCTTGTCAGACACGACGTCAGTGTCGCGATGCGCCGTCACCCACTTGTTCAGCGTCGAAAGCCCGACGCCCAAATCCGATGCCACCTGTTTGCGTGTCAGCCCGCTCGTCAACGCGATCCGCACCGCGTCAGCCCGGAATTCGTCCGTCCGTTTCAGTCCCATAGTTCGTCTCCTTTGTTGCAATAAATGCTATCAAAGGAGCGGCATCAAACCGCGACACGTCCA
>NZ_JBQERC010000055.1:0-1272 GCF_056534665.1 Ruegeria sp. P8 | reverse complement strand
GGATTTTTCACCCAGTCCTTGTCGGACCGCGATCCTGAGCTTTTTGGCTCGATCCGGTCTGAGCTGGGTCGTCAGCGCGACGAGATCGAGCTGATTGCGTCCGAGAACATCGTCTCTGCCGCCGTGATGGAGGCGCAGGGTTCGGTGATGACCAACAAATATGCCGAAGGCTACCCGGGTCGGCGCTATTACGGGGGCTGCGAGTTTGTTGATATCGCCGAGAATCTGGCCATCGACCGCGCCAAGCAGCTGTTTGACTGTGGTTTCGCCAATGTGCAGCCGAACTCGGGCAGCCAGGCCAACCAGGGCGTGTTCCAGGCGCTGATCCAGCCCGGCGACACCATTCTGGGCATGAGCCTGGATGCCGGTGGCCACCTGACCCACGGCGCGCGGCCCAACCAGTCGGGCAAGTGGTTCAACGCCGTGCAATACGGCGTGCGCCAGCAGGACAACATGCTGGACTATGATCAGGTCGAGGCGCTGGCGAAAGAGCATAACCCCAAGCTGATCATCGCGGGCGGTTCGGCCATCCCGCGTCAGATCGACTTTGCCCGCATGCGTCAGATCGCCGACATGGTCGGCGCCTATCTGCACGTTGACATGGCGCATTTCGCCGGTCTGGTTGCGGCGGGCGAGCACCCCAGCCCGTTCCCCTACGCGCATGTGGCGACCACCACCACACACAAGACCCTGCGCGGCCCACGTGGGGGCATGATCCTGACCAATGATGAAGATATCGCTAAGAAAGTGAATTCGGCGATCTTCCCCGGCATTCAGGGCGGCCCGCTGATGCATGTGATCGCGGCCAAGGCCGTGGCCTTTGGCGAGGCGCTGCGCCCCGAGTTCAAAAGCTACATCCAGCAGGTCGTGACCAATGCGCAGGCGCTCAGCGATCAGTTGATCAAGGGCGGGCTCGACACCGTGACCCACGGCACCGACACCCATGTGGTGCTGGTCGACCTGCGCCCCAAGGGCGTCAAGGGCAACGCCACCGAAAAGGCCCTGGGCCGGGCGCATATCACCTGCAACAAGAACGGCGTGCCGTTTGACCCGGAAAAGCCGACCATCACGTCGGGCATCCGCCTTGGCAGCCCCGCCGGCACCACCCGCGGCTTTGGCGAGGCCGAGTTCCGCCAGATCGCCGACTGGATCATCGAAGTGGTCGACGGCCTGGCTGCCAACGGCGAAGACGGCAACGCCGAAGTCGAAGCCCGCGTCCGCGCCCAGGTCGCAGACCTCTGCAACCGTTTCCCCATATACCCAAACCTGTAA
>NZ_JBQERC010000054.1:0-1825 GCF_056534665.1 Ruegeria sp. P8 | reverse complement strand
AGGAGAAAGCGCTACAATGAAGGTACTGGTACCTGTCAAACGCGTGATTGACTACAATGTGAAGGTCCGCGTGAAAGCGGACGGTAGCGGTGTTGATCTCGCCAATGTCAAAATGTCGATGAACCCGTTCGACGAGATTGCGGTTGAAGAGGCCATTCGCCTGAAAGAGGCTGGCAAGGCAGACGAAGTTGTTGCCGTTTCAATTGGAGTGAAGCAGGCGCAGGAGACGCTGCGGACCGCGCTGGCCATGGGGGCTGATCGGGCGATTCTGGTTGTTGCGACGGATGATGTGCATACCGATATCGAGCCGCTGGCGGTTGCCAAGATCCTGGCCAAGGTGGTCGAGGAAGAGCAGCCCGGCATCGTTCTGGCGGGCAAGCAGGCGATCGACAACGACATGAACGCCACCGGTCAGATGCTGTCGGCCCTGCTGGGCTGGTCGCAGGGCACCTTTGCCTCGGAACTGGATATCGAAGGCGACAGTGCCAAGATCACCCGCGAGGTGGATGGCGGGTTGCAGACCATCAGCGTCAAGATGCCGACCATCGTGACCGTTGACCTGCGCCTGAACGAGCCGCGCTATGCGTCGCTGCCCAACATCATGAAGGCGAAGAAAAAGCCGCTGGACGAGAAAACCGCCGCCGATTACGGCGTCGACGTCACGCCGCGCCTGGAAATCGTCAAGACCGAAGAACCGCCGGCACGGGCCGCTGGTATCATCGTTGGCTCGGTGGATGAGCTGGTTTCGAAACTCAAAGAAGCGGGGGCTGTGTAATGGCTGTACTTCTGCTTGCCGAAGTCAACAATGGCGAACTGGCGCTGGACGCCACCGCCAAGGCCGTCAACGCCGCCAGGGCGCTGGGTGACGTGACCGTTCTGGCCGCGGGTGGCTCGGCCGCCGCTGCCGGCGAGGCTGCCGCCAAGATCGACGGCGTGTCCAAGGTGCTGGTTGCCGAAGACGCGTCGCTGGGTCATCGCCTGGCGGAATCGACCGCCGCGCTGATCGTGGGTCTGGCCGATGGGTACGAGCATATCGTGGCCCCCGCGACCACCGACGCCAAGAACGTGATGCCGCGCGTCGCGGCCCTGCTGGACGTTATGGTGATCTCGGATGCCTCGGGTGTGGTTGACGGCTCGACGTTTGAGCGCCCGATCTATGCGGGCAACGCGATCCAGACCGTGAAGTCGAACGACGCCAAGAAGGTCGTCACCATCCGCACCGCCAGCTTTGATGCGGCGGGCGAAGGTGGCTCGGCTGCGGTCGAGACCATCTCGGTCGGCGACAATCCCGGCCTGTCGTCGTGGGTCGAAGACAAGGTGGCTGCAAGCGACCGTCCGGAACTGACCTCGGCTGGCGTTGTTGTCTCGGGCGGCCGTGGTGTCGGCTCGCAAGACGACTTCAAGCTGATCGAAGCTCTGGCTGACAAGCTGGGTGCCGCGGTTGGCGCATCGCGCGCCGCTGTGGACTCGGGCTATGCCCCGAACGACTGGCAAGTGGGTCAGACCGGCAAGGTTGTTGCCCCCGATCTTTATGTCGCCGTCGGCATCTCGGGCGCAATCCAGCACCTTGCGGGCATGAAGGATTCAAAGGTCATCGTTGCGATCAACAAGGACGAAGAAGCGCCGATCTTCCAGGTCGCCGACTTCGGACTGGTCGCCGACCTGTTCCAGGCGGTCCCGGAACTGACCGAAAAGCTCGGCTGAACGCAGCCCGGGGCCTTAGCCCCTCAACCACCAAAGGCCCGCAACCAAGCGGGCCTTTTTCAATTCAATCCCCTCAAAGCCACCTCAAGCTTCAAAGCAATCTCCCTATGCGCTGAGGGGC
>NZ_JBQERC010000053.1:0-1840 GCF_056534665.1 Ruegeria sp. P8 | reverse complement strand
GTCCTTTAGGCGCGGCGGGATATGGGGTATCTGGGCGTGCGCACCGTTTCACGGATTTGGAGAACGCAATGATGAAGCGCGCCTGGAACAAGTGGCGATCGGGCTATATGGGCCGGCTTGTCGGTGAGAGCTTTTATGCGCAGGGCGGGCTTTACGGCGTTGCGATCCTGGCGATGATCGCGGTGGCGGTCACCACCGCCGGCTCGGCTTACATGATGGAATATATCGTTGATGCCATGACCAGCCCGGAATTGCGGGGATGGGCGCATGTCATTGCGCTGGGGGTTGTGCTTCTGTTCCTGACCAAGGCGGTGGCCTCGTATATTCAGGCCGTCTTTCTGGCGCGCGCGGGCAACCGGATTGTGGCCCAGCAGCAGGAGAAGCTGTACCGCAAGCTGGTCCGGCACGGGGTGTCGTTCTTTTCGACCAATGAATCATCGGATCTGCTGATGCGCACGACCAATGGCGCGCAATCGGCCCGGGGCCTGATCGATGTTCTGGTCACCGGGTTTGTCCGCGATGCCCTGACCCTGGTCGGCCTGATTGTGGTCATGGTGTATCAGCAGCCGGTCCTGTCGGTGATGTTCTTTGTGGTGGGCCCGGTTGCCCTTCTGGGGGTGCGGTATCTGCTGAAAAGCGTCCGCTCGATCATGCAGGCCGAGTTCAAATCGCTGGCCGAGATCATCCGGGTGCTGCAGGAGACCTCGGCGGGGATCAAGGTGATCAAGGTGTTTGCGCTTGAAGATCGCATGATCGACCGAATGGAGACCGCTATCCGGAAGGTCGAACAGCGCTCGAACGACATCGCCCGGCTGCAGGCCATTGCCAGCCCGCTAATGGAGTTTCTGGCCGGTCTGGCGGTTGCCGGGGTTCTCATTGTCAGCACGATGGGCATCGCGGGCACCGAACAGCCGACCGCGGGTCAGCTGATGTCCTTCATCACCGCTTTGCTGATGGCCTATGAACCCGCCAAGCGCCTGTCCAGGATGCGGGTCCAGATTGAAACCTGCATGGTCGGTGTCGGCATGTTGTTCAGCCTGCTGGATCAGGAGGACACGATGGTGGAAAGCCCCCGGGCCCGTGACCTGAGTGACGGCCCCGGACAGATCACGCTGCGCAATGTGACCTTTGGCTATCAGGGTACGGTGCCGGTGATCGACAACATGAGCGCCACTTTCGAGGCCGGGAAAACCACGGCCCTTGTCGGCCAGTCCGGTGGTGGCAAATCCACGTTGTTTGGCCTGATCATGCGGTTTTACGACCCCGATCAGGGCAGCGTCGAGATCGATGGCCAGGACCTGAGGGATGTCAGCTTTGCCTCGCTGCGGCGGAAAATCTCGTATGTCGGTCAGGACACGTTCCTGTTCTCGGCCTCGGTGATGGACAACCTGCGCTGCTCGGCTCCCGAGGCGAGCGATGAAGAGGTGATCGCGGCAGCCCGGGCCGCACATGCGCATCAGTTCATCACCGACCTGCCGCAGGGCTATGAGACCCCGGTGGGCGAAAACGGAACCTTTCTGTCGGGCGGTCAGAAACAGCGCATCGCGATTGCCCGCGCCATTCTGCGCAAGGCCGAAATCCTGCTGCTGGACGAGGCCACAAGCGCGCTGGACGCGGAATCGGAATCGCTGGTCAAAGAGGCGCTGGACGCCCTGACACAGGATGTCACCGTCATCGTCATCGCCCACCGCCTGTCAACCGTGCTGGAGGCAGACAAGATCATCGTCATCCAGGACGGCGCTATCGCCGAACAGGGAAACCTCGACCAACTCATGCAGAAAAACGGACCCTTCAAAAACCTCTTCGACCAACAGTTCAATAAACACAAACAAAAAGTCGC
>NZ_JBQERC010000052.1:0-2188 GCF_056534665.1 Ruegeria sp. P8 | reverse complement strand
GGTGTCCGCGAGCGCAAGTCTAAGTCCCGACAGGGCCTCGCGGTCATTACGTGGCTCATGGACAAGGCCACGGAAGGGGCGGAAATATTGGAAATCATCCTCGAAAACGGCCAATTTCCCCAAGTCCGCAGGAATGGCAAACTTGAACGAGAGATGACGCATCGTGAGAAATTGGACTGGATACTCAAGCATGGACTGCCTGCTATGGATTGGGAACAGTTGTTCGCCGACCTGACTTACAATTATGTCGAGGATAAAGTTTTTGGGTACATTCATGGGTTGAAAGATCGGTATGCAGCGGATATGCGTAGTGCATCGGGGTCCGAATTCAACCTTAACTCCCCGTGGTTTGTCTAAGAAAGGAAGAAAATGAGATGGCTAAACGTTCTTATCGTCGCGCTCCAAGCCGCCGCTCGGCACCAAAAACCAAAGCCCGCGCTTATAGCCGGGGGCGCAGCCGCAGCAACCGCAGCCGCAGCGGTGCTGCTCAAACAATACGGATCGTGATCGAAAACCCAGCAGAGCGCCCCGATCCAATGGCCGCCATGCTGGCAACTGGTATGAAGCCCACCAAGCCGAAAACTTCCAAGTTTTAACCTTACGCCCGGCCATAGTGCCGGGCTTTTCGGAGTATCAACATGCAAATTTCACTCGATCCGAACCAGCGCCGCATAATGCGGAAAAACCGGACACCGAATTTCCCTGTCGCGGGTGTGATGAAGCCTTACGGGCTGTATCCGTTTTTCGCGCACCCCGTTCTACCGGGCGAAACCTGTCAGGCTATCACGTCCCGCCTGACCATCGTCGGCCAACCTGTTAACAACCCCTTGTCGGGCGCATGGTTGGAAGCGTGGTATTTCTACGTAAAGCTGACCGACATTGACCGCGATCTCGGCCAAGCCTTCCTGAATGATGGCGAAAGTTCCGCCGCATATCTCGCCGGGGCAGACAAACCCCGGTTCTTCACAAAGAACGGTCAAATTGACTGGATCAAGCTTTGCTATGATCAGATCATCGAAGCCCATTTCACGGATGAGGGTCACACGGTCCCGACCATCGATGGCGTATCAATGATGCAGCTTAACAACCGCAGTTGGTACAACAACCTTATCTTTGAACCTGCGGACGCCGCTGTTGACGTTACAGACGCCCGCCAGACATACGAGGCGCTGAACCAGTGGCAAATGCTGCAACAAATGCAAATGACGGAATTGACCTATGAAGACTACTTGGAGACCTACGGTGTTAAATCATCCGTTACCACTCAGGGTGAACCTGAAATCCTACGTTATCATCGCAAATGGTCCCGGCCAACCAACGTCATCAACCCCGCAGACGGGTCCCCGGCCTCGTCGTATTACTACTCTGAGGATATCAAACTGGATAAAGCTAAGCGCTTTATTGAACCCGGCTTTATCATCGGCGTTATTGGTGTCCGGCCCAAGATGTTCCAATCTTCAATCCGGCATTCGTCGCTCATTGGCGAACTCTGGGGCTTCACGGACTGGTATCCGTCGTACACCTTGGACGACCCGACAGCCGCTGTGCGCGCGCTTGAGGCTTCGGCGCGAGATCGCCTCTTTGAGACCGGCAAACACACCCCCGCGTCCACGGCCTCAATGATCTATGATCACCGTGATCTACTCAGCCATGGCGAACAGTTCATCAACGCCGCAGACACAGACTTGCCTTATCCGCTGCCTATGTCCTCCGGTTTGGACGTGACCGACGCCGGGGATAGCCTTGATACTAAGGGGCTTTATCCCAAAACCACGGACATTGACGCTTTGTTCGTGGGCACCAATGCCAACCAAAAGTTCGTTGCGTATGAGGGCATGGTCTCGGCAACCGTGACGGGTCATATCAAGGATGAGATTAAATGATCGCGTTCACGGATATGCCTATCGATAGGCTGTCGAGGTTAGACGGGGTAGATCCCCGTCTAATCTTCATCCTCCTTGACGGGGTGCTTCGCTATTACCAGAACGAACATCCTAACGAGACAGCAAACTGGCGGGTCACTTGCGGGCGAAGAACCCAAGCCGAGCAAGCGAGATTAGTGCGAGAGGGGAAATCTCAAACTCTCCACTCCTATCATATCGACGGACGTGCGGTCGATCTCGCCGCTATGAGCCATGATTGGTCCAAACCTTTATGGGACTTGGACTTGTATCAAACCCTCGACAAG
>NZ_JBQERC010000051.1:0-2400 GCF_056534665.1 Ruegeria sp. P8 | reverse complement strand
CGGCGAAGACGGCAACGCCGAAGTCGAAGCCCGCGTCCGCGCCCAGGTCGCAGACCTCTGCAACCGTTTCCCCATATACCCAAACCTGTAAGCCGAAAGGTCCCAACCATGAGCTTTCATCCAATTGAACAAGCCCCCGCCCGCCTGAACCGCAGCGAGCTTGCCGTGCCCGGCAGCCAGCCCGGAATGTTTGAGAAGGCCGCGAAATCGGACGTGGATGTCATCTTCCTCGATCTGGAAGACGCTGTTGCGCCCGATGAAAAGGAACAGGCGCGCAGGAATACCATTCAGGCGCTGAACGATATCGACTGGGGCAACAAGACCATGTCGGTGCGGATCAATGGTCTGGACACCCATTACATGTATCGGGACGTCGTGGATGTTGTCGAACAGGCGGGCCAGCGTCTGGACCTGATCATGATCCCAAAAGTCGGGACAGCCGCAGATGTGTATGCGGTCGACATGCTGGTGACCCAGATCGAAGACGCCAAGGGATACAAGAAACGGATCGGGTTCGAACACATCATCGAAACCGCGCTTGGTATGCAGAATGTCAGCGCGATCGCGGCGGCATCAAAGCGCAATGAAAGCCTTCATTTTGGTGTCGCGGATTATGCCGCCTCGACCCGGGCGCGAACCACAATCATCGGGGGCGTGAACCCGGACTATTCGGTACTAACCGACCCGGATACCGACGGAGGCCGCCTGACCCACTGGGGCGACATGTGGCACTACGCCCTTGCCCGCATGGTGGTTGCGGCGCGCGCCAACGGGCTACGTCCGATTGATGGGCCTTTTGGCGATTTTCAGGACCCCGACGGCTATAAGGCCGCGGCCAAACGCGCCGCTGTTTTGGGGTGCGAAGGGAAATGGGCCATCCACCCCAGCCAGATCGCACTGGCCAATGAGGTGATGTCGCCCTCGGATGCCGAAGTTACCAAGGCACGGCGTATCCTTGTCGCCATGGCCGAGGCCGAGGCAGACGGAAAAGGTGCCGTGTCTCTGGATGGCCGTCTGATCGACTATGCCTCGATCCGTCAGGCCGAAGTGCTGGTTGAAAAGGCCAGTCAGATCGCTGCGGCCTGATCGCCCGCACCAAACCTGACCTGCGTGGGCGCAAGGTCCACGCGGGCTCGGTGCTGCGTTGACTGGTGGATCACGAGACAAACGCGAAAGGTTATCCGTGTTCCGGGGCGGCCGTCCCCAGAAATCGCTTGTTCCGAATTTCGTCCGGGCTGACGTCAAAGCTGCGTTGAAAGGCGCGTTTCAGCGCGACAGTCGATGAAAAGCCGGTCGCTGTCGAGATTTCGATCTGCGACATGTTGGTGAATTGTAAAAGGCTCTGCGCCCGCTCCAGCCGTAGCTCTTTGTAGGTCGACAAAAGTTTCGCACCGGTTTTGCTTAGAAACCTTCGCTGTAACTGGCGAGTCGAGGTCCTGAGCACATTGGAAAGTTCCGAGATCGTCAAAGGATCTTCGATGTTTTCCTGCATCGCATCCAGCGTGCGCATGACAAGCTGATCACCTTTTGCACGGTGCACCAGACGGGCGGCAAGCGTGCTGCCGTGCTTTTGTGTGGGTTCCGTCAGTCCAATGTATCCGCGCAGTATGTCCGCGATATGTTCCCCGTGGTCGATCGACACAAATTCTGACAGCAGGCGCAGCGCGCTTAGCCGGGTGGTTGCGCTATGGGCGCACCCGTCTGCGGCCAGATGCGTGCCGGTGCCACAATCTTCCAGCCCGCCCTCCAGTGCAGCGGCTGCGAAATTCGGGTGGACAGCAACGGTGTTCCGGCCTGTTCTTCCGAGTTGCGGCAGAAGCAGCACCGCGCCGCCGACCAGTACAACCCGTGAAGACAGGTTCAGGACCTGCGATACCCAGAATCTGCGCGAATGTGGAATGGACCAGATGTTCTCCAGATCTCCCCAGAAAATCGCCGTTCGTCCGGCCCAGTATAACGGTCCACCCGCAGGTTCCGAGCCAGCGACACGAAGGTTGACCACATAGGTGCAGTTTTCGGCCAGAGTGTTTAACGCCTGATAGAATTCGATGACCATTCCAGCTGACGCCATAGCCGCTTCACCGTTGAGAATGACATCGATATGTTTCAATCTTTCGGGTGCCTCAGGCTCCGTTTCAGACAGATTGGCGTGATCATTTGCGAGGACATAGTGTTTCATTGTTCCTCCGACGATTTGGGCGTGGCAGCGCCCCGATTGGCGCTGCCCTCAGGGTGTAAATCCGATCCGTCAGGCGAATTGACGGATCGGACAGACACGGGTTTCACTCAGCGGCGTCTTCGTATTCTGTCATTGGTGGGCATGTGCATACGAGGTTTCGGTCGCCGTATGCGTTGTCGACGCGGTTGACGGGGGACCAGTATTTGTCGACGCCCATGGAG
>NZ_JBQERC010000050.1:0-2402 GCF_056534665.1 Ruegeria sp. P8 | reverse complement strand
GAATTGTTTGACAGGTTCGCCATTCTTGCGCGGCGTAAAATTCACATTTGAGCAATGGTATCTTGACAGATTAATATGCCAAGAAAAATCGATTATACCTTCAACGTCATAAGTCCGACCTATGGATGACCTTACATAAGAGTTTCGATGTGATCCGAGGGAGCCTCGTGTGGCAAGCTGATCAGAATAGAGAATAGACGGGGATAACCAGACGGTTCCTTTCCTTCAGTACAAACGCCCCAGTTCCCTGATCCTTTGCGGATAATCGTCTGGAAAACGCCAGATGACTTCGCCGGGTGCGCGCACCAGTCCGCGCGCGGCGGGGTCTTTGTTGGTCAGCAATGACAGGAAAAGATCGCTGCTGGCCCATGGTGAAGACCGGAAGTACCAATGCCCGTTGCCAGTGCCCGCCTCTTCGGCATCCGTCACGTCGATGACATGCAGCCTTGGGGTCCGGGCCAGCTCCGCTTGCACCGCAGGCACTGCTTCGCCGGGCGGCGAGGTCTCTCCGACGCGCTTGCGGCCAAAGACGAACCTAGACATCGCCAGCGCGGAATCCGTTTGCGACTGATAGATCGTCAGGTCCGTAACCGCATCGAGAAGACCGTCCTCGATAGCATGAATGAAATAAGCGCGATCCAGATCGCTGCCGATCAGGATGAGCTTGCCCAACCGCGCGTTTCCCTCGGCCCCCAAAGCAATTTGATAGGCGGTGTCAAATGCCAGCCTTGTCCCGGCACTGTAGCCAATCAGGTGGATGCGACGGGCATCGGTATGGGCCGAGAGAAAGGCAATCAGCTCGCGCAGATAGCGTCGCGAGGCCAGCGCCGATTCCTGATCGCGGAAATAGGCCAGCGTACTTGGGGTTGCTGTCCAGTTGTAACTGATGAAAGCGCCCTGATAGCCCAGGAAATGTTGCAACTGGCTTGAGACCAGAGTGGAATAGTCGAAATCCACATTATAGCCATGAATGTAGATGAAAATGTCCTTGTTGGCCGATTGTGCCAATTGCGCATTGATTTGTGACGCAAAATGGCTGCCGGCGGCTTCGACTTCGGCACGCCTGGGTGGCGTATCCATGTAATTGATAGCGCTGAACGGCAGAATGCCGGTCTCGGTCACGCCCACCACCCGCAGCGTATAGTCCCGATCCCGCGCCGCGGCGAGCGTTATGCGCCGTGCATTTTCCCAGCTTTCAAGCGGCGGGTCCGACGCAATCTGCGCGACACCCGCCCGCAGCACGTGCCCCCGTGCATTATTGTAGCTTTTCTGCGGGTCGTCCGGTTCTGCGGGCTGGCGGTCGGTTGCGTAAAACAGACGCGCCCGCGACTCGAAATCACCCTCGGTCACATCTTCGTACGGGTCAAGCGTGCCATTGGCAAAGACCGTTGGCGAAGGCATGAAGTCAATTTCATTGTAGGTTTTCGCCGCGCACCCCGTCAGGGTTATGAAGATAATTAGCCAAAAGAACCTATGCATCAGACACTTTACGCCCCAGAATTTCCGCCGCATTGAGATCTGCCGGCACGAGCTTTCAACCATTTTTGCAAATGGACCATCTTTGGCAAGCCTTAGAGGATGCCTGCGACAACGATGGCGGCAGATTGCGGGCCGGGACCGTGGATGATGCTGTCAGAGAGACGTTTGAAGAGTTCGAGTAAGCGGCCACATTAACCAATGGTCGCCGATTTCGGGGTCGGCTTCTTGATGAGTCTTTTACAATGTGAAACTACGCAAAGGCGCAAGGGACCATGTGAAAACGGCTATGAAACGGGCCAGATGTTCATCAAGGTGAAGGGCATGTGCGAATAGTCATGAACGTTTCCTGCACTGAAAAGGTTCGCACCAGAATTTTACCACTCTTGGTTGTCCGGCTCCCGCCGCAAGTTTGTGGGCTCCAAAAGAATGTTTGTTTGCTGTTTTTTACCTTGGCCTCACCCTATCCAGGGATCGAAGCTTCCAGAGAACCCGGCGCAATTCAGCGGTTTTTCGATTGGATGAAACTCCTCCAGTGCACTGCCTGTGCCCCAAAGTTAGAACGATTTGCGATCGTGTGGCTTTTTGTTGCTTTTTCTTGACCGGGCAAACGAATTGATACATTTTACCAAAATAAAACCAGAATGGAGCACAAATTATCACGAATATAGACCGTTTTTGTCGCTCCATACCGCCCTTGAGTCAGAGGTTTCGTCTCGGTGTAAGGATGGTTTCGGAGGGGCGGCAGTGCTAATAACGGAATGTCCTGTGCGGACTGGTTATGGTAACCTGAAATAGAAAGGTATCGCCCCGACAGTTTGCAGTTAACTGCACATTATGAGGGTGCAATTCTGTCAAATTGGCGGTCACTGGCTTCACTTCACCCAAAGCGCCTCGCAAAAGAAGGCACCCAACAAGAATGATCA
>NZ_JBQERC010000049.1:0-2427 GCF_056534665.1 Ruegeria sp. P8 | reverse complement strand
GGTCAGACTTTGACGGCTTGGAGTTCTTCGAGCAGGTCGAGGAGTTGGTTGAGTTTTTCTTGTCCCATTTGTTTTTCGATACTTTGGTAGATCTGCAGAGAGGTTCCGAGGTTTTCGGCGAGGATGTTTCGTCCTTCGTTTGTGATCTTCACCATTGTGCGTCGTTTGTCATGGCTGTCCTGGCGGCGTGATATTTGGCCTTCGGCTTCCATCGTGCGCAGGATGCGGGTGAGGCTTGGCAACAACAGGCAGGCCTCTTTGGCGATTGAGCTTTGCTCCACTTCACCCAGCTCGTCCAGCACGCGCAGGATGCGCCATTTCTGCTCGGTCAGTTGTATCCCCTGCAGCATGTCCCGGATGGGGGCCATGACGGTTTCGCGTGCGCGCAGCAAGGCAATCGGTAGGGCGCGCGAGGTGTTCTTGGTGTGGCTTTGTTCACTCATGGCAGTCTTGTAATTCGCGGAGTCAAAAGATGCAAAGATTAACAAAGCAAGTTCTTGACAGTGGGGGTTCCAATTTACTAAACATGTTTACCATTTGAGGGGAGCACATGCCACATTTTCACGTCGAATATTCCGGCAATCTGGAAGACAGGATCGATATGAGTGGCTTGTGCGAATGCATCCGGGCCACGGCTGCCGGGATCAAGACATTCCCCCTGCCCGGTATTCGTGTCCGGGCCACGCGGGTCGATCACTATGCCATCGCGGACGGCAATCCGGCGCATGGGTTTATCGATATCTCGATCCGCCTGCGCGCTGGCCGGGCTGCGGATGTCAAACGGGACGCCACGCAGCGCATTTTCGAGGCGGTTGAGGCCTATCTGTCCCCCGCCTTCGCCGGACATTCCATCGCGCTCTCGCTTGAGATGCGTGACATTGACCCAGACCTTTCGCCCAAGACCGGCACGATCCGGGACCATTTGGGCGCGACCAACCAGGAGACCTGATCCATGAGCGCACTGGATACGAACATCGAGAAGCTGGCGGGCTTTCTGGCGCGGTTTAAGGAGACCGGCATCAAGAACCGGATCGCGGGCGAAGATCGCGACGGTTCCGCAGGGGTGTTCCAATCCACATCTCCGGTTGACAGGTCGGTGATCTGCGATGTCGCCCATGGCACTGCCGATGATATCGACGCTGCCGCCAATGCCGCTCATGTCGCATTTGCCGATTGGCGCGACATGCCTGCCACCGAGCGGCGCCGCATCTTGCTGAACGTTGCCGATGCGATCGAGGCCCGTGCCGAGGAAATTGCGCTGTGTGAATGCTGGGACACAGGCCAGACCCTGCGCTTTATGTCCAAGGCCGCGCTGCGGGGGGCCGAGAACTTCCGGTATTTCGCGGATCAGGTGATACAGGCGCGGGACGGTCAGCATCTTAAGTCGCAGACCCTGATGAACATCACCACGCGCGTTCCGATTGGTCCGGTGGGGGTGATCACGCCGTGGAACACGCCGTTCATGCTGTCGACATGGAAGATCGCACCTGCTTTGGCTGCCGGGTGCACTGTGGTTCACAAACCGGCCGAAGATTCTCCGCTGTCCGCTCGCCTGCTGGTGGAGATCGCCGAAGAGGCCGGGCTGCCCAAGGGGGCGCTGAACACCGTGAACGGGTTCGGCCCCGATGCGGGTAAGGCGTTGACGGAGCATCCGTTGATCAAGGCGATCGCCTTTGTCGGTGAAAGCCGCACCGGCAGCATCATCACCAAACAAGGTGCCGATACGCTCAAGCGGATGCATCTGGAACTGGGCGGCAAGAACCCGGTTGTTGTGTTCGACGACGCCGATCTCGACCGGGCGCTGGATGCGGTGATCTTCATGATCTACTCGATCAATGGCGAGCGCTGCACGTCATCCTCGCGCCTGCTGGTGCAGGACACCATCAAGGACGCGTTCGAGGCAAAGCTGATCGAACGGGTCAACACCATCAAGGTCGGCCATCCGCTGGATCCTGCGACCGAGATCGGGCCACTGGTGACCGAGGAGCATTATAACAAAGTGACTTCCTATTTTGACATCGCCAAAGAAGACGGTGCGACTGTCGCCGCCGGGGGTGTCAAGGTGGGCGACACAGGGTATTTCATTCGCCCAACCCTGTTTACCGATGCCAATAACCAGATGCGTATCGCGCGCGAAGAGATATTCGGCCCGGTTCTGACCTCGATCCCGTTCTCGACCGAGGACGAGGCGCTGCAGATTGCCAACGACACACCATACGGTCTGACCGGCTATGTCTGGACCAATGACCTGACCCGCGCCTTGCGGTTCACCGACAAACTTGAAGCCGGGATGATCTGGGTGAACTCGGAAAACGTCCGCCACCTGCCCACCCCGTTCGGCGGCGTCAAGGCATCCGGTATCGGCCGCGACGGCGGCAACTGGAGCTTCGAGTTCTACATGGAACAAAAACACGTCGGCTTCGCAAC
>NZ_JBQERC010000048.1:0-3003 GCF_056534665.1 Ruegeria sp. P8 | reverse complement strand
CCAATGAGCTATAAATCCGACATCGAAATTGCGCGTGAAGCGAATAAGAAGCCGATCCAGGAGATCGGCGCGAAGCTTGGAATATCCAGTGATGATCTGTTGCCGTATGGGCATGACAAGGCGAAGGTGAGCCAGGAGTTCATCAACTCGGTGCAGGGTCGTGAGGACGGCAAGCTGGTGCTGGTGACTGCGATCAACCCGACGCCTGCGGGTGAAGGCAAGACTACCACGACCGTTGGTCTGGGTGACGGTCTGAACCGGATCGGCAAGAATGCGATGATCTGTATCCGCGAGGCCTCGCTGGGTCCGAACTTCGGCATGAAGGGCGGCGCTGCGGGGGGCGGCTATGCGCAGGTTGTTCCGATGGAAGAGATGAACCTGCACTTCACCGGCGATTTCCACGCGATCACCTCGGCCCATTCGCTGCTGTCGGCGATGATCGACAACCACATCTACTGGGGCAATGAATGCGAGATCGACACCCGCCGGGTCGCATGGCGTCGTGTGGTTGACATGAACGACCGCGCCCTGCGCCAGATTACTGCCAGCCTGGGCGGCGTGTCGAACGGGTTCCCGCGCGAAACAGGTTTTGACATCACCGTGGCGTCCGAGGTCATGGCGATCCTGTGTCTGGCCAACGACCTGAAGGATCTGGAAAAGCGTCTGGGTGACATCATCGTGGCCTATCGCCGCGACAAGACCCCGGTCTACTGCCGCGACATCAAGGCCGAAGGCGCGATGACCGTTCTGCTGAAAGACGCGATGCAGCCGAACCTGGTGCAGACGCTGGAAAACAACCCGGCCTTTGTCCATGGCGGCCCGTTCGCCAACATCGCGCATGGCTGCAACTCGGTCATTGCCACCAAGACCGCGCTGAAAGTGGCTGACTATGTGGTGACCGAGGCGGGCTTTGGCGCCGATCTGGGTGCCGAGAAGTTCATGAACATCAAGTGCCGCAAGGCGGGCATTGCGCCCTCTGCCGTGGTTCTGGTTGCCACCGTGCGGGCGATGAAGATGAATGGCGGTGTCGCCAAGGCCGATCTGGGCGCCGAGAATGTCGATGCGGTCAAGGCGGGCTGCGCCAACCTGGGCCGCCATATCGAGAACGTGAAGTCGTTCGGTGTGCCGGTTGTTGTCGCCATCAACCACTTTGTCACCGACACCGATGCCGAGGTTCAGGCGGTGAAGGATTATTGTTCCTCTCACGGGGTCGAGGCAGTTCTGTCGCGCCACTGGGAACTGGGCTCGGAAGGGTCTGCCGATCTGGCCCGCAAGGTTGTGGAAATCGTCGAAGGGGGGTCTGCGAACTTCGCGCCGATCTACCCCGACGAGATGCCGCTGTTTGAGAAGATCGAAACCATCGCCAAGCGCATCTACCGCGCCGACGAGGTTCTGGCCGACAACAAGATCCGCACGCAGCTGAAAGAATGGGAAGCTGCGGGGTATGGCAACCTGCCGGTCTGCATGGCGAAAACCCAGTACAGCTTCTCGACCGACCCGAGCTTGCGGGGCGCGCCCACCGGCCATTCGGTGCCGGTGCGTGAGGTCCGCCTGAGCGCGGGTGCGGGCTTTATCGTGGTTGTCTGCGGTGAGATCATGACCATGCCGGGCCTGCCCCGCAAACCGGCCGCGGAAACCATCTGCCTCAATGACGCAGGTGAGATCGAGGGCTTGTTCTAAGCCGCTGAATAAGACATCTCGTGGTCCGGGACCCCCGGGCCATGAGGAGACGATGATGCCCACTCTGACACCGCCGCAGGACTGCCATTCGATGCGGGATCTGCGGGTTCAGATCGACAGGCTGGACCGCCAGCTGATCGGGATGCTGGTGAGGCGCGCAAGCTATATCGACCGCGCGTCTGAGCTGAAGCCGGGCGAGGGCCTGCCCGCCCGCATCCCGGACCGGGTCGAGGATGTGGTGCAAAAGGTGCGCGCCAGTTCGCAGGCGGCGGGGATGGACCCCGATTTGTCCGAAACGCTCTGGCGCATTCTGATTGACTGGTCGATTGCACGTGAGGAACGTGTGCTCGGCCCCGAGTAAAGACCGGGCGCGTTCTGCGCCCGTTTGGGTTTTGAAAGAAGGGACCAAAGGATGGTAGCGCAGGTTATCGACGGGAAGGCCTTTGCCGCCAAAGTGCGCGCGCAGGTGGCCGATCAGGTTGCAAAGCTGAAAGAGGAAAACGGCATCACCCCCGGCCTGGCCGTGGTTCTGGTGGGCGAGGATCCGGCCAGCCAGGTCTATGTCCGCTCGAAGGGCAAGATGACCGTCGAGGTCGGCATGAACTCGTATGAGCACAAGCTGGATGCGGAGACCTCGGAGGCGGAGCTGCTGGCGCTGATCGACAAACTGAACACGGACCCGGCGGTGCATGGCATTCTGGTCCAGTTGCCGCTGCCCAAGCACCTGAACGAGGATCTGGTGATCAATTCGATCGATCCGGCCAAGGATGTGGACGGGTTCCATATCTCGAACGTGGGCCTTTTGGGCACCGGTCAGAAATCGATGGTGCCCTGCACCCCGCTGGGCTGCCTGATGATGCTGCGCGATCACCACGGGTCGCTGTCGGGCATGGATGCAGTTGTCATCGGTCGCTCGAACATCGTGGGCAAGCCGATGGCGCAGCTGCTGCTGGGGGACAGCTGCACCGTGACCATCGCGCATTCGCGCACCAAAGATCTGCCGGATGTGGTCCGCCGCGCCGATATCGTCGTGGCCGCTGTCGGCCGCCCCGAGATGGTGCCTGGCGACTGGATCAAGGAAGGCGCCACCGTGATCGACGTGGGCATCAACCGCATCGAGCGGGATGGCAAGACCAAGCTGGTCGGCGACGTCGACTATGCCAGCGCCGCTGAACGCGCCGGCGCCATCACCCCCGTCCCCGGCGGCGTCGGCCCCATGACCATCGCCTGCCTGCTGGCCAACACCCTCACCGCCTGCTGCCGCGCAAACAAACTCCCAGAACCAGAAGGCCTGACCGCCTGATAAACACGGGGGCCGGAGCG
>NZ_JBQERC010000047.1:0-3019 GCF_056534665.1 Ruegeria sp. P8 | reverse complement strand
CAATCTCTTCGGGCTTCGGTCGCTTGTTTGCCATTCGTGGTCCTCCGTTTCCTAAACATAGCGGTGGACCAGTTCAGTTGGGGAGGCTCACTTCCCTAAAAATGAAGATTGGTGTCCCGAGTATGTCTCTCGATTTGTTTCTTGGTGCTTGCCAAATATTGGCCATCTACAACGCAACAAGGAAGATGTTATGAGAAAATCAAAACCAATGACTGCAAAAGCTGCTGCGCGAGTACAGAGTGCCTCCGCGAAAAGCAACGGCGGCAAAGTGAGCAAAGGCAGCTTTCCGGCCCGTGCCCAGGCTGCTGCGGCAAAGCAGACAAAAAAATAATATCATGGAGGTGATGAGGCTTTCATCACCTCCCCCCAAAGCTCACACATGAAGTACTGTAAAAACAGAGATATAGACAAAATGATCCGTCAAGAAGTAAAAGCTGGAGCACGCTTTGCAATTGGTCGAAAGCACGGCAAATTGCGGTTAGCGAATGGCGGAATTTTGGTCGTAGCAAGATCCCCAAGCTGCCGGAGAGCTTACCAGAACACGCGCATGCAGCTAAAGAATCTAAAACGAATAGCCCCCCAATGAAGCCAATCCCACAACCCGGCGAAATCTTAGAGTTTATACTTCGTAATTTCACGCACGTTGACGGTGAGAACAACTCTGCTCTCGACAAGAAACTTCAACGAATGGCTGATCTACAGGGTTTTCTTTCTGAAGAAATCCGCAAACTCTCACTTCAAAAGCTTTCGAGTTTGTTGGAGTCATGCCCCGACCGTACTGGGATTCTAGAAACTTTGGTCAACTATAAGGATCACTACATATTTGCCGTCCGAGAACTCGAGTGCGGATCTCGTAGTGCTATTGAAGTTAGAAGCGTCTTTGACAGCTACGCTGTTTCTTTGTTTGTCGAACTCCTGACGCCGCTTTCGCAGAAACTCGGTTTCAAGGTTGAAGATATTATTGGTCATCCTGCGGAAGGTGTCTCCGTTGTATGGAATGCACGTCTTCAGGGTAAAACCATCCGGGCGCTGTCTGCTGACCTACAAAAAAAAATTCCGATAGAGGCGCGCAGTTGGGAAACTGAGATCGGTCGATGGTCTCGTAGGTCCGGCATGAGCGTTTCGAAGATCTTAGCAATCCAGAGCAGATATGACTTTGATCTCGGTTTTGCTTTGGCACTTGCGAATGCATATAGAAACTACTGCTGTCTCGAAATGGTAGATGCTTCTCGACACACTTCGGATTACAAGAAGCTGGTCGAGACGGTCTCTGAAGACATAAAACTCCAGAACTCTATTTCGCATGAGCAATTTCGAGAAGCCCGTTGTGAAATCTTATTGGAGCTCTCGGAGCTCACAGCCCCTAGTAGAGAGAAGGTGGCTGGAGATGTAGCAAGGGCCGAAGCTTGTATAGAGCTGCTTAAGGAAGAGCTTTGCGATAACTTCAGCCTGGCTAACCTTTCTTTGATGGAAGGGTTGCACTTGGCACAGCTTGGAGATCGCAAGGCCGCGCTGAAGTGTTTTGATGAGGCGGGCGCAGCGTTCAGCTACCAAAGTGCCGCCGGATTTGAATGCGCAATGACCTACTTGTTCGCCACTTCAGCCGCCATCAACGAAAAGCAAATTCGCAACCGCTGGACTGCGCGTTGTGAAACAATCGGACTAGAGGTAATGCCTCAGGAGACGGATACTTCTTTCAAGTCTTTGTTTCCAAATTCTTATCCTGAAGCACTTGGTTGCCTGCCAATAAAGACATCGAAAGTCGGGTTTCCCGCAGCAGCTAAATGGAAAGGCCGGACACCTGATTTATCTAACCCGGGCAGGAGACTTAGGGATTGGGGCGATGGGCCTGTGAGCCAGCTTCATATTTACACCTTCCTCCTCGACAGGGAAAATATCCAAGCACTTTTGAAGAAGGGAGCTGATCCAGGCGACCTCGATAAGCGGGAAAGGTCACCTTTGTTTTTTGCGATTAAGCGAGGTGACAAAGATGTCTTTTACGAACTAATCGACGCCACAAAGAAGGCTACAATCGATACGAAGGCAAAAAATGGCGAGACATGCTTGCATGAAGCAATAAAGGAGCGCCACTCGGGTTTTGTTGAATCTTTGCTTTCTAAGGGAGCAGATTTCGAAATTGAAGGGCCGCAAGGAGGTTCGCCTTTATTCGCAGCAGCAAATAACTTCCGGTCGCCACAAAGATTGTTGGAAGACTTCCTTGATCCTCACCAACGTGCTCAAAAGGTGTCCATTTGGGGTGACCGGCATTGGCAGACACCTTCTCCATTCAGACATAGGCATGCAGAAGCGTGGGAGAGTTTTATCAACAAAAACCCTCGGATCGTGCCGCAAATGCATGAGTATTTTCAGAAGCAACAGAGCGAACTTGTAAACTGTAAAGAGATCGTTTTGTCCCTTCTAGACGCAGGGGCGGACATCACCACAAAAGTCTCTTGCGACGGAATGACTCCGTTTCTTTTTGCGGCTGAAATAGGAGATCCTTGGCTTTTTCGCACACTGATAGAATACGGAGCAAACGTGAGAGACAAACTTGACGACGGAACAACTGCACTAACGCTGCTCTACACGCACAATCACAACGAGTTGGCAAAGTGGTTCCTTCTCGAGGTATCCGCCGAAGATCGGCTCTGGTTTCGAGAGGCAACGCGAGTTGTAAGCACTGGAGCGAAGCTGGAGCTTTGTTTGAAACGGCTTACCGAAGAACAATGAGATGTAAAACTTCAGACTTTATCTGAGGGACACCTCAGCGAACAGGGCTGAGAATGGGTTGTTGGCCGTCCGATTGATCGGAACCCCTGATTTGTAAAACTTCAGACTTGATCTGACGGACACCTCAGCGAACAGCGCTGAGAATGGGTTGTTGGCCGTCCGATTGATCGGAACCCCTGATTGTCTTGTCCACGGCGATGAGCCTCCCCAACTGAACTGGTCCACCGCTATGTTTAGGAAACGGAGGACCACGAATGGCAAACAAGCGACCGAAGCCCGAAGAGATTGT
>NZ_JBQERC010000046.1:0-3556 GCF_056534665.1 Ruegeria sp. P8 | reverse complement strand
AATACTTGCGCCCCGCGAGTCTCACAGCAACTTCATCCAGATGCCAGACATCACCTGGACGGTTCAGTCTCTGCCGCAGATTTCGAGCTACCGCCGGCCCGAATTTGATGACCCAGCGCCGAACAGTTTCGTAAGAAGCATCGCGCACGCGCTGCAGCAGCATCTCTTCAACTTCCCGCAAGCTCAGATTGAAGCGAACGTACAGCCACACCGCGTGCGCGATGAGCTGAGGCGGAAACCGGTGGCGCTTGTAGCTGATTGACGATGTCTTCATCAATGTCACCTACAGCCAATGTCAAGCATCAGCAGCCTAACGACAGTTAATGTGACAACACCGTTGGATCCCACCTAATCGCGTTTTTTGACCGATAGACAATCAAGCCTTATGCCGAAACAAATGTCTGCCGCCTTCACCTTTGATAAGGTTGATCGCATCGTGCATGATCTCGTCAATGATCTGTTCTGCAGGTTTCGAGGTTCTTATGATACCCACACCTTCGCCGACAATACCGGGAACGATTGACGGATTTCCGGAATTCTGAGCATCGTTCCAAAGTCGTCTTTCGACATCCAAGCCGGCGTCTAGCGCGGCTTCTCGACCATGCCATTTACTGACAAAATCATTTCGACGTACCCGGATTGAGTATCGGTCCGGCCAAGAATAACCGCGAATGATGTCGGGAACCGAGGTTCGAACGGTTTCATCCCCTGATGCGCGCAAGATGTCGCTGAGAATCTGCGGATGGATCAGCGCCTCATCTGCAGCAACAAACCGAGTTCCTATCACAACGCCATCTGCGCCAAGCATCAGGGCCGCAGCCAGACCGCGACCATCGCCGATACCACCGGCGGCGCAAAGTACAGCCGAACTGTTCGATGCGTCAATTTTATCCGCCACTTCGGGCACAAGCGCGATCGTGCCGCGCACCTCGCCGTGGCCACCAGCTTCGGCCCCCTGAGCCACAATGACATCGGCGCCAACCGCAATGGCACGCAGCGCGTCCCGAAGTGTCTGGATTTGGCAGATAAGCGGAACGCCCGTCCGTTTGATCCTGTCGGCAAAGGGTGCAGGATCACCAAAGGACAGAAAGACCGCGGCTGGCCCGCGCTCCAGCACGTAATCGAGCAGAGCGGGCTGCTCTGCCAGCTTCCATGTGATCAGACCGCACCCGACAGGGGTGGTTCCGGCTGCATCGAACTGTTGCGCAATCCAGTTCCGATCCCCGTAACCCCCGCCGACCAACCCAAGCCCGCCCGCCTGCGTCACAGCCGAGGCCAACGACCCACCCGCAACAAACGCCATTGGCGCCTGAATGATCGGGTGGGACAGGTTCAGGCGCTCGGTCAGCCGGGTTTTCACGTGGCCGTCTTTCGGTAGTCGACAACCTGCAGCCCACCGATGCCCCAGTTGTCCAGATCGACCTCGTCAATCACGACGACAGTGGTTGCCGGGTTTTTGCCCAGCACCTCGTGCAACAGTTCGCGCACTCCGGCGATCAGCTTTGCTTTCTCGCTCTGGCTTGGGCCGGTTCCGTCAGGACCACCTTCACGGGTTACTTTGATATTCACATATGGCATGGTTTTAATCCTTCCTTGGAACGTAGGAGAAGACCTTGGTGACAATCCGCCAGTCATTGCCGTGGCGGACAAGGGAAAGGTAATCCAGATAATCGCGCCCCATCATCGACATACGGGCCATGACATGGGCCAGCCTCGGACTGCCGAAGGAGATCTGCAATATCTCTTCATCGCGCGGGTCACCGCGCTTGGCTGGCGGTTCACGCTGATCCACACGGGTCATATAGCTCTCAAGATCCAGATACAGCTCATCCCCTTCGGTGGCGCAGATATAGGCCAGTTTCGGGTGAAACACCTGTCTCAGGGCGTTGCTGTCGGCGTGATGAAGGCCCTCGAAATAGGCCTCCATCAATTCGACCACAGCTTTGTGATCGGCCGGGGTCATTGGATCAGCCCTTCGGCGCGCATCGCCGTTTGTGTTGCGGGACGTGCTGCCACCCGCTCGACATAGGCTTTCAGGTTTGGCCAGCCGGACAAATCGATTTCCGTAAAATTTGCCCAGTTCGAGACAACGAAAAGATATGCGTCCGCGACCGAAAACTTTCCGTCCACAAGGTATTCCCGCCCATCGGCCAGTATGTTTTCGACCTGATTGAATTTTGTTTTGACGATGCTGCGCGCCTTGGTTTTTTCGGCGTCGGTGGAATCACCCTTGAACAGCGGGCTGAAGGATTTGTGCAGATCGGCCGCCACAAAACTCAGATATTCCTGAACCCGTGTACGGGCCATCGTTCCGTTTGATGGTGCCAGATCAGAGGACGGGTTCTTATCAGCAAGATATTGAAGAATAGCGGATCCCTCCCTGACAAGTTCACCGTCGTCCAGCGCAAGTACCGGCACATATCCTCGGGGGTTGATGGATCTAAAATCCGCGCCGGATTCAGTGCGGCCAGCCGCGGTATCAACGGCCTCAGTTTCGAAGGGAGAGCCGATTTCGGTCAGCACGATGTGGCTGGCAAGCGAACATGCGCCCGGTTTGTAGTAGAGTTTCATGGTATTCCTTTCTGGGGATTACTGGTGGCACCATAGACATGGAGAAGGGCATATCCGTTGACAACTAGGTTTCTGATGGTTACTTAAAAAATAGAGTAACCCAACAGAAACCTGGTAACGCCTCATGGCCCTGAAGATGCGGAACAACCGAAGCCCTGCGCCACCCGAACCCTGCATGCTGACCGAATGCATGGCTGTGATTGCAGGTGCCTGGGCGCCGAACGTGATCTGGTCGTTGCGGGCCGGGCCGCGCCGCTTTAGTGAACTGCGTTCGGATATTCCGCCGATTTCTGCCAAGGTACTTTCGGCCCGTTTGTCGGAACTGGCTGCACGAGGTGTGCTGGTCCGCCATGTCCGGCGCACGTCGCCCCCCTCGACGGAATACAGCCTGACCGAGCTTGGGGCCGAATTGATTCCGGCCCTTGACGCGATTGTTCAGGTCGGCCACCGACTGAAGGCACGACAAAGTAGTCAACAGGGGGCAGATTAAGTGGTCCCGTCTTCTCGGACAGTTTTGCAGCAAATCTAGGGTCAGGATTCATTGGTTTTTGTTGTGCCGCGTGCTTCACAGCTCCGAAAACGGAGCGGTGACATGAGTGGTTTTTTCTGGCTGATCGACGCGCAAATGGCGTGTCTCGAGCCATTCTTTCTGTGTTGTCACATTAACTGTCGTTAGGCTGCTGATGCCCGACATTGGGCGGAGGTGACATCGATGAAGACATCATCAATCTGCTACAAGCGTCACCGGTTTCCGCCTCAGCTCATTGCGCACGCGGTGTGGCTGTACGTTCGCTTCAATCTGAGCCTGCGGGAAGTTGAAGAGATGCTGTTGCAGCGTGGGATCGATGCTTCTTACGAAACTGTTCGGCGCTGGGTCATCAAATTCGGGCCGGTGGTTGCTCCAAATCTATGGCAGAGACATGGCCGCCCAAAGATGACTGGCATCTGGATGAAATTGTCGTGGACATTTCAGGTCGCAAGTATC
>NZ_JBQERC010000045.1:0-3565 GCF_056534665.1 Ruegeria sp. P8 | reverse complement strand
TCGGCGGCGTCAAGGCATCCGGTATCGGCCGCGACGGCGGCAACTGGAGCTTCGAGTTCTACATGGAACAAAAACACGTCGGCTTCGCAACAGGAAATCACAATATCATGCAGCTGGGGAAGTGAACTCGGGCAATGGCTCTGGTACACAAACGTCGGTAAACACGAGGAGGAACTGTCATGGGAAAGATCGTACAAGCCGCGAAGATTACGCATGTGCCAAGTATCTGGATGTCCCATACGATGCCAAAATACAAAGGCATCCGGCAGTCTGCCATTGATGGTTATGCGCGCCTGCGCCAGGACGCGATAGATCGCGGGGTCGAGACGTTCCTTGTGTTCGACACTCATTGGATCACCAATCAGGGGTTTCACCTGAATACCAAAGAGCACCATAAAGGCCGCTTCATTAGCCACGAACTGCCACATATGCTGGCGGATATGGAGTTTGATTATCGCGGGGATCACGCGTTGGGGGAAACCATCCTTGATGTTCTGCGCGAGCGCGGTGAGCGGGCACTTGGCCATTCGCACCCCGATATGGGCATGGAATATGGCACCCTTCTGCCTATGCATTTCATCAACGAAGGGGTGAATGCCCGCGTTTTGCCTGTTGCAGTCAACCAGTTCTCGTCGATCCAGGAAAACCGCATCTGGGGTGAGGCCATTGCCGAAGGTATCCGACGTTCCGACCGGAAGGTTTCCGTAATGGCATCCGGCTCACTCAGCCATGACTTTACGCCCAATGAACGCTCGGTCGAAGGGTTGAATGCGGTAAACGGCGAGTTCAACCGCCAGATGGATATGCACGTGCTGGAGATGTGGGAACAGGGACGGTTTGAAGAGTTTCTTGAGATGCTTCCAGACTATGCAAAGAAATGTACAGGCGAATGCGCCATGAATGACACTGCTTTGCTGTTCGGAGCTCTGGGCTGGGGCAGCTACAAGGGTGAGATCGACATCTACACCCCCTACTTCGGCAGCTCTGGCACAGGTCAGGCGAATGTCAGCTTTTCGGTCTGAAGGCAGAACTCGGGACCTTTTCATTTGAAGAAAGCACACCTGTTCGGCTTTAATCCGCGAGCCGAACGGGTAAGGTCGGGGACTGGACAAATTGGTGTTCAGTTACAAGAGAAGGCTTGCGCATGGATTGGGACGCGTTTTCGCATTGGGGTCAGCACATTTCGAAATGGGCGGCCGATTACCACAAGACACTTGCTGAACGTCCTGTTCGGGCCAAGACCACACCAGGAGAAATCGCGGCCCAGCTAAAGGCATCGCCCCCCGATAGTGGCGAGCCCATGGAAGCCATCATGGCCGATTTCGAACGAATCGTGATGCCGGGTATCACACATTGGCAACATCCCCGGTTCTTTGCCTATTTCCCGGCCAACGCAGCGCCGCCGTCGATGCTGGCTGAAATGCTGGTGACCACAATCGCGGCGCAATGCATGCTATGGCAGACCTCACCAGCTGCGACCGAGGTCGAAGGTGTCATGGTCGATTGGCTGCGGCAGGCGCTTGGATTGCCGGAAGGAACGACCGGAGTTATTCAGGACAGCGCATCATCTGCCACGTTGTCGGCTGTGCTGACCATGCGGGAACGGGCCACAGGGTTTACCGGCAACCGCGAAGGCCTGAACGCCAAGGGCGCACTGCGCATCTACTGCTCGGATCAGGTTCATTCGTCGATTGATCGGGCCTGCTGGGTTGCAGGGATCGGTCAGGACAATCTGGTGAAACTGCCGACACGTGGTCCGACCTATACGATTGATGCAGAGGCTCTTGATGTCGCAATTCAGGGTGACATCGCGGCCGGGTATGTACCTGCTGGTATCATTGCAATTACGGGCGGCACCGGGGTTGGGGCCTGCGATGATCTGGTGGCGGTGGCTGACATCGCGCAAAAATACGACCTCTATACGCATCTCGACGCGGCCTGGGCGGGGTCGGCGATGATCTGCCCCGAGCTTCGTGAGGCCCTTTGGCCCGGGGCGGATCGTTACGACAGCATTGTCTTCAACCCACATAAATGGATGGGGGCGCAGTTCGATTGCGCGATCCAGTTTCTGCGGGACGCCACGCCACAGCTCAACACGCTTAAGATCGAACCGGAATACCTTAAGACCACAGGGGCAGAGGTAACGAATTATTCGGAATGGACAATCCCTCTGGGTCGACGGTTCCGGGCATTGAAGATCTGGTTCTTGATGCGGTCATACGGTCTCGACGGGTTGCGGAGCCGAATTCGCAACCATGTGCTCTGGGCCAATGAACTTGCAGAAAAGATCGGCGCGATAGAGGGGTTTGAGATCACCACCGGCCCGATCCTGAGCCTGTTTTCCTTTCGCTGTCCAGGGGATGACGCCGCTCAGCAGCGACTGGTGGACGCGCTGAATGACGATGGCCGAATTTACCTGACGCAAGGCATGTTTAATGGCCGCAAGATCATCCGTTTTCAGGTCGGGCAATTCGACACAACCCGCGATGACGTGCTGATGGCGGCGGATGTCATCCGCGATGTCTGGGAGAGCCTGTTATGAAATTCGCAACGTTCAGTGCTGCAGGGGATACCTTCTTTTGGGTGATTACCGATGATGGTGCGATCGCCCTGAACGGTGATTTTCCTGAGTTTTCCAGCCTGTATGAAGTCATTGCCGCAGGTGAGTTTGCCCAAGCCGAAACCGAAGACTATGAATATCTAACACGCTCACTCTCGTTATGAGTGAGGGACCATCGGTGGGTAGGTCAAAGGTCACTTGTAGGTCTTTGAAGGATGAAAGGATATTGAGGAAAGCGCTTTTCCGGCAACTTCGACGAGAGTTTAGCGAGAGATAAGAAAATGTTGAAAGTCGTTATACATCAGGGGTTTCATAAAACAGGCACTCGAACACTGCAAACAATGTTGCTCAGAAATCGTTCCCGATTAAAGGGCAGAGTGAATATTCTGGTTCCGAGTGATCTGCAAGAGGCGGGCTTCTCAGCACGGCGCTTTTCTGTAGTGCAAGAAGAACGAGTGCTAAATAAGTTTCGTAAACAATTAAGACAAGCTCTGGCGCGCTTTGAAAACGAAACAGACAAACCGCTTTTGATTAGTAACGAGGAGTTTGCGGGCCTGATTCCAGGGCGTAAAAATGTGTATTCTTATTCCATGGTAACGGTTTTGTCTGAAGTGCTATTGGATGAGATCGAGAAGTTCGCTGATGGTAACGCGCGTGCAACCTTCTTTTTTACCACCAGGAACGCCTCTGATTGGATTAAGAGTGTTTATTGGCAAAACATACGTTCGAACCGAATTCAGGAAGGCCTTTCGGAATACGCGGACCTACTTCAGCAAGGCGCAGATCTTGCTGGTGTGGTTGCCCGAGTTAAGGATGCCGTATCCTCCCGAGCCGACGTCGTTTCCCTAGACACCTCAAACATGAGTGACCGTCTATTTCCCGCCACAAAGGTGCTATCGATGCTGAACGTAAGGTCTGGACGTGTCGCGGTTTGATGCCGCTCCTTTGATAGCATTTATTGCAACAAAGGAGACGAACTATGGGACTGAAACGGACGGACGAATT
>NZ_JBQERC010000044.1:0-4315 GCF_056534665.1 Ruegeria sp. P8 | reverse complement strand
TTTTTGTGTGGATTACCTGCTGCGCCAGGCCTGTGTGCGGGCCAGGATGCCTTTTGATGCCATCAGATGAAAGATCCGGGCGGCTGCGTTGGTGTAGAAGATCATCATGCCCATTGCGGCTGCGGGTGCGATATCCCCGGCATCATCCATGTTCAGCACCGCGATGGACGCGAGTGTGGTTTTGGGTGAGTAGAGGAACACAACCGCCGACACGGTCGTCATCGCGTTGACGAACAGATAGATCGAGATGTCCAGCACCGCAGGCAGGCAGACCGGCACCGTCACGCGGGCAAACAGCTTCATTGTCGGCTGTTTGAGAGAGGCCGACACCGACTCGAACTCTTTATCCATCTGCTTGAGAGCGGTGACCGCCGTCAGGTGCGATACGGTATAGAAATGCGTCACCGTGCAAACCACCAGGATCGCCATGGTGCCGTAGATCGCATTGAACGGATTGGACGGGTTGTTGAAGAAGAAGATATACGACAGTCCCAGAACCATGCCCGGAATGGCCATCGGCAGCATGGCGAACATCTGAAAGATCGACCGTCCGGTTTTGAAGCCGTTCGATTTTTCCACCAGATACGCCCCGAAGAAGACAACCGTCGTGCCGATCACCGCCGTCAGGAAAGCCAGTTTGATCGAGTTGAAATACGATCCCCAGCCGCCGCCATCCATCTTGTCGAACTGGTAATTCTTGAGGCTCAGGCTCAGATCGTAGGGCCAGAACTTGATCAACGCCGCAAACTGACACACGGCCAGAAGACCAACAATGAACAGGCCGATCAAACTGCAGTAGATCAGGAATATGCGATCAGTCTTTGGGTTTGGTGTTGCCTGATATGGAACCGAGCGCGCAGACAGCAGCGCCACCTGCTTGGACTGAACCATCCGGTCGATGGCAAAAGCCAGAATTGCGGGGATGACCAGAACCACCGAGACCACGGCGCCCATCTCAAAGTTCTGCTGGCCGATCACCTGTTTGTAGATATCCACGGCAAGCACGTTGAACTGGCCGCCGATCACCTTTGGCAGGCCAAAATCGGTGATCACCAGATTGAACACGACAAAGGCTGCTGAAATCAGGCCGTAGCGCGCGCCTGGTATAGTGACGGTCCAGAATGTCCGCCAGGGGGTAGAACGCAAGCTGACAGCGGCCTCGTACAACCGCGCATCCGATATCGCGAGCGCGGTCGATATGATCAGGAACGCGTGTGGAAAGGTAAAGAAGACCGATCCGATCACGATGCCTATGGGGCCGTAGATACTGGCTCCGAACAGCAACTCCTTGATCATCCCCTGATTGCCGAACAGGTAGACCAGCGCGATGCCCGGCAGCAGCGAGGGAACCAGAATCGGCGCCATCGCGATCAGGCGAAAGACCCCCTTGAACCGCATGCAGCTTCGGTTCAGCGCATAGGCAAACCAGAACGCCAGCGTCACCGTAACGATTGTGCTGACAACCGAAATCCAAAGGGAATTCTTGATCGAGTTGAACAGGGCCGGGGTTGAGAAGTAGTTGATGAAGTTGCCCAGACCCCGCGCTTGAACCGGCCGCATCTGCACCCGGCGGAACGTGTTGGAATCAAGCTCGACCCAATCGGTGCCTTCGTTCAAAGTCGACCCGACCAGAAAGCGCCCGGCCTCCGTCGTGTTCCGCATCTGGTACATGACCGGGCTGCGAAAGCTGAAATCCGGAAAAAACCCGGTCACCGGCAAACGCCCGTCCGAGCCGGTTGTCAGATCGGTGTCGGAATACACCCCCAATTGCCTGTTCAGTTCGTCAGCCGTCAGGATCGTTCCGTCAAACACACCCGCTTCATCACTGACCTGAAACTCATACTGGGACAGCTCGACCCGGTAGGTCGAGAAGGACTTGGAAAGCATCGTGTAAAGCGGCAGCGCCAGTGTCACGATCAGATAGAGCGCGATCACCATCATGCTTCCGCGCATCAGGATGTCATCGCGGCTGAGCCTGGGCCTGATATCCGGCCCGACAGGCAATGTGTCGTGATTGGTCGACATCGTGCTCATGCCGCAGCCTCCGGAAGGTCAAACGCCATCAGGCGGTTCTCGGGAAGCTCGATCACCATGCTGCACCCCTCTTCCAGCTCAAGACGACGCACGGCGTTGATCGAAAAATCCGCGATCAGTTCAGAAGATCCGAACCGCTCGTTGTTCAGGCGGCAACGCCAGAACGAGCCCAGAAACTCCATTTCATCAAGCGTGACCTCGATGCAGTTCCGATTGCCGCCCGTGTCAAGATAACCAGCTTCATGAGGGATGATGTCTTCGGGACGAATGGCTGCGATGACCGGGGTGCCATCATTGAACGTGTGGCTGAGGCAGGCAAAGGTCTTTTCCCCGACGCTCAACCGCCCGCCTTTGGTGACCTGAGATCGGATCTGGTTCATTTCACCGATAAAGTCGGCCACGAACAGGTTGGCCGGTTCGCGGTAGATCTCCGTGGGCGATCCAACTTGTTCAATCACCCCGTGGTTCATCACCACGATGCGGTCGGCCATGGCCAGCGCTTCTTCCTGATCGTGCGTCACCATCACGGTGGTCACACCCAGCTTGCGCTGCAATTCCTTGATCTCATGCCGCAGGTGAACGCGCACCTTGGCGTCCAGCGCCGACAGGGGTTCGTCCAGCAGCAGCAAACCGGGATTGGTTGCAATGGCGCGGGCCAGCGCAATCCTCTGCTGCTGGCCACCGGACAATTGTGCCGGGTATTTCCTGCCCTGATCCGGCAGACCAACAAGGTTCAACAGCTCGCTCACCCGAACTGCGATATCCGACTTGCTGCGGCCCGTGTTTTCAAGGCCAAATGCGATGTTCTTTTCGATCGTCAGGTTCGGGAACAGCGCATAGGACTGAAACACAATCCCGAAATCGCGCTCGGACGGGGGCAGGTTGGAGACGTCCTTGCCATCCTGCATAACCGTACCCTTGGTCTGCAGATCCAGCCCGGCAATCGCCCGCAACAAGGTGGTCTTGCCGCAGCCGGACGGGCCAAGGAAACAAATGAATTCACCTTCTTTGATTTCAAGAGAGATGTCCTTGAGTGCCAGAAAGCTGCCGAACGCTTTCCACAAATTCTGGATGCTGAGATACAGTTCACCGGGTGGTGTTTTCTGAAGCACGGGAGAGGTCCTCACATCTGCACCTCGGGCACGACCGATCCTGGCCGGTGCGCGCCGGGTGAGTTGGTTGTGTTGGTGGGAACAAGAGAGTGGCGGGCAGGAGAGGCACAAAAGCCCCTCCTGCCAATGGAATTATTTCGCTTCAGACTTTCCGTCATAGCGAGACTGCCATTCCTTCAGGATTGCCGCGCGATTGTTGGCGGCATACTCGAAATCATTGTTGATCATCGCATCCAGAAGACCTTCTGGGAAGTGTTCAACCGGTTTTGCAACGCCGGGATACGCCACGACCGCATAGCCGGTATTGTACATCTCGTTGGCCTCTTTGGTGACGGTGAAGTCCACCAGCTTCTGCGCGGCTTCCAGATTTGCGGTACCGGCCACAATCGCGGTTGCTTCCATGTCCCAGCCGACGCCTTCCGAAGGCACAATGATTTCCAGCGGTGCGCCATCAGCTTTGGACTTCGCCCCACGGAACGCAAAAGAGATACCAATCGGGATCTCGCCCGCCGCCGCCAGTTTGCAAGGCTTCGAGCCGGAATGGGTGTAGCGCGCAATATTCTCGTGCAGCGCATCCATGTATTCCCAGCCACCTTCTTCGCCAAACATTTGAAGCCAGCTGGACACATCAAGGAACCCCGTGCCAGACGAATTCGGGTTCGGCATGATCACCTGATCCTTGTACATCGGATCAGTCAGGTCCTTCCACGAAGTGGGCGGCTTCAGCCCGGCCTTTTCCGCCTCAACCGTGTTGTAGCAAACCGAGGCAACCCAGGCGTCCATGCCAACCCAGGCAGGCGGGTTGTCACCATCGACGAATTTCGCATCCAGCTTGTCTACGCCAACCGGGGCATAAGGCTCCAGCATCCCTTCGGATTTCAACAGCAGCAGAGAGGTCGCAGCCAACCCCCAGACCACATCCGCCTGTGGGTTGTCACGCTCAGCCAGCAACTTCGCGGTGATGATCCCCGTCGAATCCCGAACCCAGTTGATCTTGATATCAGGGTTACTCTGGTTGAACGTCTCCGCATACCTCGCCAGATCCTCCGCCTCGACAGCGGTGTAAACTGTCAGTTCCGTCTCCGATGCCGCAACCGTCGCAGTCAGTAAACCGACCGCCAATGCCGAATAAAATGATGTCGTCCGTTTCATGGTTTTCCTCTGTTGGT
>NZ_JBQERC010000043.1:0-4333 GCF_056534665.1 Ruegeria sp. P8 | reverse complement strand
CCGCCGGCACCTGAAACCATCATCCCGATGGATCACAGGCCGATGATGCACTAACAATCAACTTGGACCAGTCAGATGAGGCTGCTCACAACTTCTCGATTATTCGAGATGGGCTCTGTAAACATGCGAGTTGCCCACCAAGCCAAGTTTTAAACTCGCGAAGCGGCAAAACACAGCTAGTGTGACGGTTAGACAATGTCTTCCTCTGTTTTCTGTGTAAGACTGAATGTTGGAACATAGACCAGTTTTCGCCCAGATATCACTTAGCAGCCGTTCGCGTTTAGCGCAGCATTTGAAAATTTGGGCTCTCTGCCGACCAATGCCAGTGCAACAAGCTACCCGGACAAGGCACCACAAGAGCGGCTGTTCGTCATGACGGTCAAACTCTTGTTTCTACAACACTTGTTACAGTGCGCCGCCATTCTGGTTTCAGCAACCGTCATTCATGTGAAGCGCGGCGAAATCTGATAGCGAGCCCTGACCGGTCATTGTCATTTCGTGCTGCGCGCGCGAGCAGCGGCGAATATTCTGCGCAAGCACGAAATTCCATGACGCGGTGCGGCGGCGATTATGGCCATTCGTGCATCACGCAGCAATTTTGAAGGGGTGAATATACAGGGAGCGGGACAGACCCGCCTTTCGCTCACGCGGCTGTTGCTGACGCAGCATCCGTTCGCATTCGCAGCGGCGATACTGCCGCGCAACAACACAGGTCGCCGAAGCGGTCATTCCCAAGCGGTTTCCGGGGCATCGTCTTAACCTAGCCTTCGCCGCATGGGTCTCGGACTCAAAAGTCGCGGGACTAAGCTGACTTTCAAAACTGTGAAATGCTAAGGTTTGAATAGTATTACTGAGAGGATTTTCCCATGACCGATATGGAAATCTACGAAAAGCAACAAATGGGTGGGGTGGTCAAAAAGGGAAACCGCACAGCGCTGATAGTAGTTGATTTCGTAAATGGGTTTATCGACCCGGAGATTTTCGGAGGTGGAAATTGTTTGGAAGCGGCTCAGGCAAGTATTGGTGTCGTGGAGGCGTTCAGAAAACAGGGACTTCCGATTGTATTTACCCGCATCGTTTATTCGGAGGACGGGTCCGATGCAGGGGTTTGGTGTGAGAAGGCACCTCGGTTGCGCGAACTGATAGAAAGCAATCCCGCAAGTCATGTAATAGATATTTTACGGCCGAAAAGCGGGGAGCTTGTTGTGTGCAAGACCCAGCCCTCAGCATTCTTCGATACTAACCTTGGATCGGTGTTGAGAGGCAAGAATGTTGATGCTGTCGCAGTCGTCGGAGCAACGACAAGCGGATGTGTCAGAGCAACTGTGGTCGACGCAATCAGTAGCAATTTCCGACCGACGGTCATATCGGATTGCGTTGGAGACCGGGCTCAGGGCCCTCATGAAGCGAACCTTTTCGACATGAAACAGAAATACTCCAACCTGATCCGCTCGACAGACGTTCACGAATTATTCTGAGTACGGGTAATCGGACATTGCGGCCATTCACGCGGGCTTTCGTTGCGACTATACTGGGAGATGGTCAGCCCGGTTCAGTCAAATCTGCACAGGCGTCCAAGATGTAACGGGCGGTCATAAGATCAAGATGTGCCCCGCCCCCGTTTTTGAATAGGGTGATGTCTTGGTCCGAGAATCTGGAAAACCTTCCTTTTGGCATATCGTAGAAATCCGCCATTATGTGTTTGGCACCGATGACACCAGAAGCCAGTGGAATTGCTAATTCGCCCGAGTTCTCCAATGTCATTTCTCGACTATCGACGAATACCTTTGAACGCAGAATTGCTTCGTCATCTGCTTCGCGCATATGGGGCAAGTAGGAACCGATTAAGTCGACATGCTGACCGGGGCGCAGCCAAGCTCCTCTTATCAACGGCTCCGTGCTCATGGTTGCGCAACAGATGATGTCGGGGCACCTTGCCGACCGTTCCAGTTCGTCAACCACAGTCACCTCAGGGTAATCCACCGCTAATTCTTCTGCGCGTTTAAGCGTTCGGTTCCAAACGTTGACTTGCGCATTTGGGAACCCGGCTCGGTAGACTTCGACCATAGAGCGCGCCACAGTACCTGCCCCCACGATAACAATGTTCTTCGAACTCTTTGGGGCAAGCTTCAACGAAGCGAGCAAGCTGTCCGCCGCAGTTTTCCATTTGGTGATTGCGTGAAAGTCTATATGCGCGAGCAAGACTCCCGTCTGGGCTGAATAGAGACAGAACCCACCATTGACGCTCGATAGTCCCAATCCGACATTTTTCGGAAATATTGTTGGTGTTTTAACCGCTATTCCAATTTTGTCGATCCACGCCGAAAGTGAAATTACAATATTCCCATTGCGTTCCAGATATGCGGAACTAATTTCCGCCTTCGGCAATCGATGTCCCTCCTCCAGCGCTCGTGCGAGTGCAAGCCAGTCAAGTCTGGCTTCAACGGTCTGATAATCAATGAAGCGCGGTTCCATGGCTTGTTGTGCTAAAGTTTGAATTGTGAATGAGTAATAGCATAGCCACGTCTTTTGCTGAAATCTTGAGGTCGGCTTTGGGCTTTTATCACCAATCGACGAGAGCCGCAGAGAACAACAGCTTCGAACCCAAGTTTACTCTCTGCCAGAAATTGGTTAGGGAAACAGCCGACCGATTTCCCTTCGCGTCGATGCACATATCTTCAAAAGAAAAAACAACGGAAGACCTTGAGAATGAAAAACTCGGCGTCAGGAAGCTGTCTATGCAGGGCCGTCATGTTTCACATTCGAGGTGATTTCGAAAGTTTCTATCTTTGTCATTGCTCGCGCTGCCGCAAAGATAGCGGTTCAGATCACGCGGCAAACCTATTTTCGTCTAATGCAGTGATTGAATGGGTAGCGGGGCAGGACAAAATCAAGTTATTTCAAGTCCCTGAAACGCGACACGTCTAAAGCTTCTGCATGGAGTGTGGATCGGCGCTGCCTACGTCTCAGATGAGCGGCGCTTTGGTGGTTGTACCCGCAGGGTCACTGGACAGCCCGGTCAGCATTCGCCCCAATGCACGTATCTGCTACGCCAGCCGCGCGAAGTGGACCGACTGGCTGCAATCCGTAAAAACCATTGACGGACTTCCCAGCTAACTGTTGTGTGTTTCAGAGCGATGTGGCGATCCCAAATTGGAACCAAATTCTGCTTAGTCCGCGAAGCTGGTGTTGCAAAGTCTTGTTTTGAATGTCCGTTTTGGGCTGCGAGCGGTCTATCGCACCATTTCAGAAATCGCCGGCACTGACCCTTTTTAGACCTGCTTTGGGGCGAGTTTGTTCCACTCATCAGCGCTCATGCTTTTTCGCGTCAACCCATCCTCCGAGGCGAACTGAGCTGCTTTGACGAGGAGAAAGGCCACCGTGATGGCGTCTACCTCGCAGCGTTTCTCGAATTCTTCGGTAGTCTCATTGGGCCCTTCTTCTGACATTCCCATTCCCCTCTGTATCTGACGCTTTCGGGCAATTGGCTTACTTTGCATAGTACTTCATCGCCCCGGAAAAGCCAGTTGTCGCGTGCGCGAGTGCTTCTTCCGAGGAGGCTCCAATTCTGCAAACAACCTCGTCCTTCAGCGCGAGTAGTTTGCAATGGTGTAGTAGGACGGGAGACCGACTCCGGCTCCTCATTATTCGTTTTATTGGGGGTCATCCGACGACACATCCTGCTCGTTGTCAGACGTTGTTTCATTTTCCCGAATTGCCAACTCCGCGATTTTTCGAACCAGATACCAAACGCTGCTGCGGCGTGTGTGCCCATTGATCCAGCCGGTCACATCCTTGGCCGGGATGTCGAGATGCGGAGCTTCGTCTTCAAAAACTCGGACCCTGTAGTCGGAGATGTCAGAAAGCCCGGACATGTTTCCTGCACGGGCTTCCGCGATTGGAGTACGGTTTACATAAACAACAACTCTCAGCATTTTCGTCCTTCCTGTTTTGTGGTGTCTGCACGCTTGGGTCCTCGTAGATTCCATTAGTTCCAAGAGTGATTTTTGGTCTTCTGATGCAATAGGCCCCGCACCAGCCGTCTCAAAACCCGCACTGATCTGTGCCGTCCATAAGTGCCCACCAAAGCTTCAACATCGCCCAGATCCAGCCGAAAAAACTCAGACCTCAACCCGAACTCAGCAGCGAATTCGCTCACCAGGCTTTGAATGATCGCAGGCAGTTGTTCCGGTGTCGGAGGCGGGATTTCATGGATTGTGCAGCGGCTGAGAAGAGGCGCAGGTGGACGTGTCGCGGTTTGATGCCGCTCCTTTGATAGCATTTATTGCAACAAAGGAGACGAACTATGGGACTGAAACGGACGGACGAATTC
>NZ_JBQERC010000042.1:0-4365 GCF_056534665.1 Ruegeria sp. P8 | reverse complement strand
AAATCTGACTCTGACGCGGGATGGAGCAGCCCGGTAGCTCGTCAGGCTCATAACCTGAAGGTCGCAGGTTCAAATCCTGCTCCCGCAACCACTTCGGTCGAACAGAGTCTCGAACAAGCCGCCTCAGGGCGGCTTTGTTCATTCTGGGGTGCTCCCAACGCAAGCAAACCTGCCAACTCTCCAATAAGCTCAATCGCATATTCCCCGTCTTCTGGGATCAGCCTGATCACGGATAGCAACCCCCGAATGATGGATATTGCCTCAGCTTGCGAAGAGGGATCGCGCAATGCTGTGGTCAAATTGGCGACTTGTTCCCGATACACATCGGACAATCCGGGATGCAGCAAAACCGGTGGTTCATCAGAGGCGGAGGCGATCAAGGCTTCGAGTTCCGATTTGCGAACCTCCAATGCTGTCAGCTTATCTTTCATGCTTGGGTGGAACATGCCATTGCTAATGGCGTCTATGAGATGTGCGATCTTACGCTCGACCTGCGCCAGATCGCGTTCGGCTTTACCCCTCTCCTGTTGAATGGACCCGGCAAGGCGGTTGTATTCCTCTTGATAGGCTTTGGCGAATTCTGCAATCAGATCAGGGTGCAGCAACTGTTCTTTGAGGCCGGAGAGAACACGGTCCTCCAATTCCGAACGTTTGATCGTCAACCGGTTGTCGCAGGTGCCTTTGTTCCGTTGGGTGGAACACCCGTAGTAGTGTTTGCCGACTTGGATGACACCGCCGCCACAACACCCACAGGTCAGCATGCCGGAAAACAGATGCCGTGCCCGCTTGGTGCGGCCCAGCTTCCGGATGCCATCGCTGATTGCGGTATTGCGTGTTTGTTCCTGCCGTTTCTTTACGGCGTGCCACAGGTCATCAGTTACGATCCGAAGATCGGGCACGTCTTCTATAACCCATTCTTCGGGCGGGTTTGGGCGAGCTTGCCGTCTACCGGAGTTTGGGTCTTTCAAAAAGCGTTGTCGGTTCCAGACCAACCGCCCGACGTAGAGTTCGTTGTTCAAGATGCCGGTGCCCCGTTGGTGGTTGCCATAGATGGTTGATGCACCCCAAGTGCCGCGCGGTCCGGGAATGCCCTCTTCGTTCAGGTTGGCAGCGATGGCACGTGGGCTAAGACCATGGCCGTAATCTTGAAAGATACGTTGAACGATCTGGGCTTGGCTTTCATTGATCCGCCGTTCCCCTGTGGTGACAGACCCGTCTGCGCTCATGTCTCGCACGACATCGTAGCCATAGGTGATACCACCGGCTGACTTACCTTTGCGCACACGTCCCTCAAGTCCGCGATGGGTCTTTTGAGCCAGGTCCTTCAGGAACAGGCTGCTCATTGGTATTCAGACGAAAGCAGAGAATATCACTTGTCCGAGTCTGCCGCTAAATCTTTGATGGAATCAGTGGTGCAAGGTTACGAGTCAAAGCATGGGCATGCTCCAAAGGAACTCTTCATCCATGGTCGGCATTACTTTGACAATAATGAGTGGAAAGGGTTTTCCTCAGCCGTCCCAGATGAGACGCAGCTTGTAGGAATTCGCATAACGACAGGTGATGAAGTCAGGTTGTTTAGGCCAACTTCTTCGAAGCCAGTAATGCGGGGTACGGCATTAGTTGTTACGCCCAAGCAAGGATTCCTTTGGGCTAGAGGTTATGTGCCACGGCTGGCAGGGTATCAGGGTTTTGAAACACCGAAACCGCTAACAGTTCAAATCACTCACGGCGAAGCTGACATTACGCGGGTTTTGACTGATGTTATGAGCCTAACGAAGGTGAACTACAATTCATGTGATTTTGCGAGCGGGCTTCCAGTAACCCTAAAGTTTGCTGATCGCGTTGGTGAGATAATGCTCGCATCACCGCACACTACACACGCTGCACCACTGCCGTTTCGGTTTTATATTTGAGCCCCAGTTATCAGAATATGACCACCCAATGTCCGGTTTGGGCTGCGACCCGCCAACCATACAAACCGCAGAGAAAGGTAATATTGAGCCCACTTTGACCGATGCTGCGGTGTGGGCGAATGCCGGCTTCGAGGAACTTACCAACTGAGCAGAATGTTTATTGAAAATTCCTAGAAATTTCCAGAGCGTTGCCGATGAAGGAGACTCACGATGGTAAACTGTGGTTATCGAACCGGCGTGATTTGGGATGTGACGCGCTCAAATTGGCAAAACAATGCAGACCGCCCAATCGCTTGGTCAGCATGGTATCCAGTCGAAGATGTAGAGACAACTGAACGGCCTCCGGGGCAATTCTTTGAACTTGGAGAAGTTATCTGGGAAGCCACACTGGCCCCGAAGGAGACTTTTCCCGCCATACTGTTATCACATGGTACTGGTGGCACAGCTGAAAGCCTTGGTTGGATCGCCCGCGCGCTGGCATCGGAAGGCTATGTGGTCTTGGGCGCAAATCACCATGGCAACACTGGCTTGGAGCCTTATCGCGCCGAGGGCTTTCTTTGCTGGTGGGAACGAGCGACCGACCTGTCAATACTGCTTTCGGAGGTTGGGTCGAAGGGCTTCTTCGCCAACAGATTGGACCTCGATCAAGTAGCAGCACTCGGGTTCTCTCTTGGGGGACATACGGTCTTGGCCCTGTCAGGTGCGCGAACTTCTTTGGATGAGTTTGACGCATGGCGCAGGGCCAACGAGAATACTGAAGGTGGCCCGAGAGAGTTTCCGGATGCAGCGGAACAAATTCCAACGCTGATGGAAACTTCGGATGCATTCCGCGTATCTTGGGCACGTCATAGCAATGATTACTCAGACGTTCGGATTAAGTCTGTTGTTACGATTGCGCCAGCGCCACCAATCCGTTCATTCGTTTCCACCTCAATCACTGAAATTCAGTTGCCTGCTGTTATCCTTACCGGAGGTGCCGATGATGAAGCGCCATCAGAGCATTGTGCCGATTGGCTTGCTTCACAGAACGACAAGTTCCATCTCTGCTGCCTTGGCCGACACGTGGGACACTACACGTTCTTGGATTTCCCTTCTGACAAGTCGCTCATTGGGAAAGAGGACATCTTTTCAGATCATGAAAGTGTGGACAGAAGAAAAATTCATAAACAGACAATAGAAATCGTAATTCAAAGCCTAAGGACGACAGTAAGCAAACGTGAAGCTTGACCACCTCCTGGTGGGAAAGCAGCCATTGGCGCAGCCGCAGCAAACGGCAACTTCGGGTCCGCATAGCGGAAGTCTAGGAATTGGAATTCTGATGCCCGCTTTTTGCTTTAAACCTGACATCTCAATTGCGTTCTGCAACGGTGGTTGCGCCCTCCCGCAACCAGCGTCAGAAAACCCCAACATTGCCCGTTCAGACTACAATTGATCCACTGGATCAATTGCTTAACGTCTTCACCTCGTCAGGCTCATAACCTGAAGGTCGCAGGTTCGAATCTTACTCCCCGATGCCCCCTAATCCTTAACGAGAGTCTCCGGGTCTGGCTTCATTGCTCTGAGCCCCAACCTTGGACCGCCAGAAGCTGGATTTTCCGGCTCTGTCACGATGACGGGCTGGTGACGCCATCGGGATAATGCATGGCAATCGGGACGTTGTATCCGATTGCGCTGTGGGGTCTGTCCTCATTGTAGTGCCGACGCCAATCCTCCAGCTTTTCGCCGGCATCTGCAAAGCTCATGAACCAGTGTGCGTTCAGGCATTCCGCCCGGAGCTTGCTGTTAAACGCCTCAATGAAGCCATTGTCCGTGGGCTTTTCAGGCCGTGAGAAGTCGAGGGTAACGCCGTTGGCGTAGGCCCAGAGATCGAGGCCCCGCGAGATGAACTCGCTGCCGTTATCGACTCTGATCGTCTTGGAGTAGCCGAACTGCCCGCAGACCCGTTCGAGCGTCTGCACAACATCTTCACTTCGATAGGTGAAGCGCGGATCGGCCGCAGGGCAGAGCCGGGAATGCGTGTCGACAACGGTCAGGATGCGCAACCTCCTACCCAGGGCGAGCTGGTCGTGAACGATGTCCATCGCCCAGACATCGTTCGGCCCAACGGCTTCCTGACGGTCTTCTCTGAGCTTTGCCTTCACCCGGCGCTTGGGGTGCTTGTTCCTGAGCTGCAGGCCCAACTCGTTGTAAATCCTGCGTGTCTTCTTCATGTTGATCACCCAGCCCTCCCGTCTCAGAAGCACGTGGACGCGCCTGTAGCCATAGCGCACACGCGTCTCTGCGATCTCTTTGATCCGCCGTTCGACGGCAGCCTGATCCGTCCGCCGGGACTTGTAGTGGTAGGTGGATGTGTCGAAGCAGATTGGACGTGTCGCGGTTTGATGCCGCTCCTTTGATAGCATTTATTGCAACAAAGGAGACGAACTATGGGACTGAAACGGACGGACGAATT
>NZ_JBQERC010000041.1:0-4392 GCF_056534665.1 Ruegeria sp. P8 | reverse complement strand
CAATCTCTTCGGGCTTCGGTCGCTTGTTTGCCATTCGTGGTCCTCCGTTTCCTAAACATAGCGGTGGACCAGTTCAGTTGGGGAGGCTCAGGATTTTGCACCGCTGCCACAGTTACATCACATTGCAACCATAGTTTGAGTTGCAACTATAGAGATACGCGTACTGATTTTTGAAGCTAGTGCATAGATGAACCAAGAGAACTTTGACCAGTCGTTGACATTTACTACCGTTGTGAGCTTCAGAGACCACAATCTCGCCAAGAGGTATTGGCTTCGAAAAGCCATTTGGAAGACCTCCGGGTTTCTTGTGCTGATCGGGTTTCTATTTTGGGCAGTACTCTATCAGGCCGTGCCTGCCGCTTTGGCGACGATTTGGCCAGACCAGTATGAACCTCCCGAGTTGCGGCTTTGGCTTTCAGTGGCGATGTTGTGCGGCTTTGGCTTTTGGACATGGACTACAGCCTCCGGGCTAGGGCGGTTGATTGAAAAATATAGACGCCCCTTGGACTCTCCCGATGATGGATTTTTGGATGGTGTGAGTCGTGGGCTAGTAAAGTTTTCTGTTGGCCGTGACGGCATAACCTGGACGTACACCTACCTTCACGATGAAATGCATTTTGCGTCAATGCAAAGTGTGTTCCGCTGGCGGGATGTAATATTGGTGAAGCAACGCTGGCCGGAAATATACAACACCGGACATCCCGGCGGTAAATCACAAGCCTCCAAGTTTGCTAAGGCTATCAGAAAATCAAAGAAACAGACTTCATCCGATGGTTGGAAGCTGCCCGAAGACGCTCGGGGTTGGGCTGTGTTTGAACTTCCGTCCGATGTGTTCGAAAAGTCTAACGGCACCAAGAAACCGTCACTGGACCTAGTCGCCCATGCTTTTTTCACTGGGGTGATTTTATTCGTATCTGGAATGTTCGTCGTTAACGCCCACAAAGCTGACAACGCTCCTGAACAAGTGGGCTGGTTGCTTCTGGTGACGTGCTTTCTTCCAGCCTTGTCTTTTGATATTCCTTGGGTCTGGCAAGGTATAAAACGACGCGTAAAGGGTCTGTCGCCGTTCGGCTCTGCCATCCCCGGATACAGCTGCGGAAAAACTGCCTATCGTCTTGGGGACGGCGGTATAGATGTACGGCGCGCTTTCTTGAAACGGTCGTTCGATGATCAGGCTATTTCCACCGTCGAGGAAAATGAAGGTTGGGCCACCATACGCGGAGGAAATCTGGTATTGGTTGTACTACCATGTTCAGATGCTCTTCGTCGGCACTTAGTGGCGGCGGGCTTTTCTCCTGAGGGTGGTCCATGGGGACCTCAGGGTCAAAACCGCAAGTGGAGCAGAGCATCATGAAGACTTTTGTTTCTCTAGCGCTAGTCTGTTGCTTTAGCTTCGTTTCTTCAACTTTGGCAAATGACGCAACATACGGACCTGTCCCGGAGTGGGTCGATCAGGCCGGAATCGTCACAGAAGCCAGTGACTCAGCCGATCACATCTCCAACGGTATCGCCTACATCCTTTTCGACAAGCAGGTTCGCCTCGAAAAAAACGGCTATTCCACCTTTCGGCGTAAAATTCAACAGGTCGTTGAGCGCCCCGGATTGGAAAGCGCCGGAACTGTAAACCTGTCTTACGACCCGTCTAAAGATACCGTCATTCTTCACCACCTTCGTCGGATCAGGAACGGGCATGTTTCCGATTTGTCGGGTACTGAATTCCTGAGTATTCGCCGAGAAACAGAGATTGAAGCCGGAATTCTTGACGGAACATTGACCCTGCACGCCACTGTTGCCGATTTGCAGGTCGGAGATGTCCTGGACTTTTCGTGGTCGGTTCGTTCCAGACCCACTGTGTTCAAATCGCACTATCTGGAATGGATCACCGAAAAACCAAGTTCGGTAAACCGACTTGAGCGTTTTCGGCTGCTGGTGCCAGAAGATAGAACGATCTCAATTGATGGCCCTGCAAAGCCTGATGTGTTTTTGTCCGACGGTTGGACTGATTATCGGTGGGAACATCGTGACGAAACACAGCCTGATTTTTCCTACGAAACAGAACGTTGGGAAGACGTATTTGGCGAAACCCAGATTGTAACTGATACGAAGTGGGAAGACATTCTTGCTGACGTAGAGCAGTCTTACCTTCCGGGCCACTTACCCACCGACCTTCTGGATCGAATTGCTTCTCTTCAGAAGGGCGATACCCAATTCATGGCAACGCAGGCATTCCGTTTGGTTCAGGATGAAATCAGGTACTTCGGAACAGAGATCGGCGCAGGTGGCTATTTGCCAAGAACTCCCGAGACTGTCTGGGCAAGAAAATTTGGCGACTGCAAGGACAAATCGATTTTGCTGGTTTCTATCTTGAAGGAGATGGGTATATCATCGGACGTTGTGCTTGTTCATTCGAGCAACGGTCGCAATTTACCCAACTATCTTCCTTCACCCTACCTGTTTAATCACGCAATCGTTCGGGTATTTGATGGCGAAAAAGCGTTCTTTCTCGATCCAACGGATGTGTTGCAAGGGGGTGTAGGTTCCAAAATTACAACCTCCGATTTTCTTTGGGGTCTGCCAATTTCGAAGGGCGAGCCGGAGCTTGTGTCAATTCCCAAATACACGCCGCTGGAGCCTGAGTACGAAGTCCATGATCGGTATGAGTTTAAAGTTGGCGGAGATAATGCAGCAGAACTTCTTGTAGAAACCACATTTCGGGGGAAAGAAGCGGATTGGTTCCGATATAAACTGGCCCGTGACGGGCTGGCTGATCGTGCGGAGTCCTATTTGGACTATTATGAAGGCCGGTTTCCCGGAGCAGTCAGTTTAACGCCAATGTCCTACACTGACGACAAGGATGCCAATGTTTTGGTTACCTTTGAGCACTACGGCCTACCGAAATCGGGATTTGAGGAGAAACGATATTGGGAAAAGTTCTGGCTCAATCCCTATGCGACAAAAGGTGAACTGGAAGAGCTTCCGGACGAAGAATTGAAGACGCCATACTATCTTGCGCCTTTATTCAAAAAGCACCGCATCGAGCTCGTTGGTGACTTACGAATAAATCCACCGAAACCTTTCCAGCTTGAGTCACAACATATCCGTTACAGCCGGGTTGGTGGTCAGATCGAAAACGGCATCTCGGCAACTTATGAAATAGAAGTAGTGGCCGACGTAGTGGAGCCTGATGAAGCGGAAGAGTATCGCTCATCTTTCAAAAAGCAGGATGGTCAGGATGATTGGCGATATAAGCTGACATCTCCGGGTTCATTAAAGGATCCTTCACAGATAGAAGTGTTTGAAGGATGGCCGCTGGAACAAATATCGCTGGTTTGTGCTTTTTTGTTTGTCTCGGGGTTCGTCGCCGTCGGAGTTAGGTTGGGGATGAGAAAAGAACGGGCCAACACAATTTAGAGTATCTGACGCCTAGCCCGTTTCCGGGGCCAACAAAGTTACATTTCGGTATCGAACCTCAATTTTTGGTCCAAAATCGACAAGATGTAAAAACGAAGGTCACAAATATTGAGCTCATAAATCTTCAAGCGGACATTGGTCTTGCTGCTATTAACGGCAGCAAAGGTCCGCGATCCCGACCTTCACACCTTGGTGGATTTCGCTTCCGCGGCGAATGTCCGGAAAGAGGGCTGCGACCGCAGCAACTAGTTGTTCAGTTGAGTGACCGCTTTGGGCTGTGCCAGCGGATTTGCAAAGTTGGCTTTCTGTGCATCGCAGACCTTTGAGTGCGAAGAAGCATTTTGAACTTAGGGCTCAAGGCTGCCACCTATCGAAGTTTCACGACTGGTCGATGTTCGGATGCAGCGGGTAGCAGGCTGACAAAAGCGCAATCACTCTATAATCGCGACTTATATTAAATCCCAATCAGTCTCTGGATGAGGGGCAAAATCCGAAATTCTTATACCTGAGATTAATTTCGACCTGCAATGGTTGCCCGGTATTCTAAATGAGGATTTGACATGAAAAAACTTGCGACCATCGACCTACCCAAAACAAACGCAAACGCCTTTGAAGTGCTGGCGCGCTGCCAGTCCGCAGCCGAAAGCGCCGGAGCCGAGCAAGCCAGAATCCAGGCCTTTTTGGAGGACGCCGTCCAGGGTGATTTTGAGCACTTGTTGGGTGTGGTGAAAACCCACTTCGAGGTCTCGAACACCGGGTCTTGAATACACAGGGCAAAGACGAGCAGACCGCGTGTCGCAGTGTCAGTGATACTGTATGAGAGATTTAGCGGCTTCACTGGGTAGTATGCGTAAAAGGCGTTGCTGAGCCCGTTGGACGCGCAACCTCAACCTGAGCAGCCTCATCTGACTGGTCCAAGTTGATTGTTAGTGCATCATCGGCCTGTGATCCATCGGGATGATGGTTTCAGGTGCCGGCGGG
>NZ_JBQERC010000040.1:0-4422 GCF_056534665.1 Ruegeria sp. P8 | reverse complement strand
CATTGGTGGGCATGTGCATACGAGGTTTCGGTCGCCGTATGCGTTGTCGACGCGGTTGACGGGGGACCAGTATTTGTCGACGCCCATGGAGCCCGGAGGGAAGCAGGCCTGTTCGCGGGTGTAGGGGCGGTCCCAGTCGCCGACCAGATCACGCACCGTGTGGGGGGCGTTTTTCAGCGGGTTGTTTTCCGCGTCGATCTTGCCGTCGATGATGTCCTGCGCTTCCGCGCGGATCGAGAGCATGGCGTCGCAGAAGCGGTCGAGCTCGTCCTTGGGTTCGGATTCGGTGGGCTCGACCATCAGGGTTCCGGCCACCGGCCAGCTCATCGTGGGGGCGTGGAAGCCTGAATCGACCAGGCGCTTGGCCACATCGTCGACGGTGACATGCGCCGCCTCGTCCAGCGGCCTTGTGTCGAGGATGCATTCATGTGCCACCCGACCCGTTTCCGAGGTGTAGAGGATCGGATAGGCGTCCTTGAGCCGCGCCGCGATGTAGTTGGCGTTCAGGATCGCCACTTTGGTGGCCTGCGTCAGCCCCGCGCCGCCCATCAGCAGCACATAGGCCCATGAGACGGGAAGGATCGAGGGCGAGCCGAAGGGTGCCGCCGAGACCGGACCCACGGCGGTGCCGTATTCCGGGTGGCCCGGCAGATGCTCGGCCAGATGCGCCTTGACGCCGATCGGACCCATGCCGGGGCCGCCACCGCCATGCGGGATGCAGAAGGTCTTGTGCAGGTTCAGGTGGCTGACATCGCCGCCAATGTCACCCGGACGTGCCAGCCCGACCATGGCGTTCATGTTGGCGCCGTCGATATAGACCTGACCGCCGTGATCATGGGTGATCTGGCAGACCTCCTGCACGGTGGTCTCGAACACGCCATGGGTCGAGGGGTAGGTGATCATGCAGGCGGCCAGATGGTCCGAATGCTTTTCCGCCTTTTCGCGGAAATCATTCAGATCGATATTGCCCTTGTCATCCGATTTCACCGGCACAACCTGCCAGCCCACCATCTGCGCCGAGGCCGGGTTGGTGCCATGGGCCGAGGTCGGGATCAGGCAGACATTGCGCTGCCCTTCGCCGCGGGCGAAGTGATAGTTGCGGATGGTCAGAAGGCCCGCATATTCGCCCTGCGCGCCCGAGTTGGGCTGCTGGGAGATCGCGTCATACCCGGTGATCTGGCACAGCTTGTCGTTCAGATCCGCAATCATCTGATGGTAGCCCTGCGCCTGATCTTCGGGCACGAAAGGATGCAGGTTGCCGAACTCGGGCCAGGTGACCGGGATCATCTCGACCGTGGCGTTCAGCTTCATGGTGCAGGATCCCAGCGGGATCATCGCCCGGTCCAGCGCCAGGTCGCGGTCGGCCAGACGGCGCATATAGCGGGTGATCTCGGCCTCGGCCCGGTTCTTGTGGAAGATCGGGTGGGTCAGGTACGCGCTTTCGCGCAGCGCGTAATCCGGCAGGCGGTATTGCTTGTTCGAGCTGTCATCCTTGCGGTCGATGCCGAAGGCACCCCAGACCGCCTCGATGGTCTCGGGCCGGGTCTGTTCGTCCAGGCTGATGCCCACGCGGGTCTCGCCGACCTTGCGCAGGTTGACGCCACGGGCCACGGCGGCCTCCATCACCACGTTCTGCAGATGACCGACCTCGACCGTGATCGTGTCGAAGAACACCTCGGGTTCGACCGCAAAGCCCGCCTCTTCCAGACCGGCGGCCAGGCGCGAGGTCTTGCGGTGCACCGATTGCGCGATCGCCTTGATGCCGTCGGGGCCGTGATAGACCGCATACATCGAGGCAATGACGGCCAGCAGCGCCTGCGCGGTGCAGACGTTCGAGTTCGCCTTTTCGCGGCGGATGTGCTGCTCGCGGGTTTGCAGCGACAGGCGGTAGGCCTTGTTGCCGCGGCTGTCGATGCTGACCCCGATGATCCGGCCCGGCATCGAGCGCTTCAGCTTGTCGGTGGTCGCCATATACGCGGCGTGCGGGCCGCCATAGCCCATCGGCACGCCAAAGCGCTGGGTCGAGCCGATGGCGATATCCGCGCCCATCTCGCCGGGGGATTTCAGCAGCGCCAGTGACAGGATATCGGCGGCGACAACGGCGATGGCGTTATGTTCATGCAGCGCCGCGATCTCGGTCGTGAAGTCGCGCACATGGCCATGGGTGCCCGGATACTGGAAGATCGCGCCAAAGACGGCACCTGCATCCAGCTGATCGGGATCGCCCACCTGCACGTCGATGCCCAAGGGTTCGGCGCGGGTTTTGATGACCGCGATGGTCTGCGGATGACAGTTGCGATCCACGAAGAAGGCCGCGTTATTGGCCTTGGACCGGCCGCCGCGCTTGGCCATTGCCATGGCTTCTGCCGCAGCCGTGGCTTCGTCGAGCAGCGAGGCGTTGGCCACATCGAGCCCGGTCAGGTCGCTGACCATGGTCTGGAAGTTCAGCAGCGCCTCAAGCCGGCCCTGGCTGATCTCGGGCTGATAGGGCGTGTAGGCGGTGTACCAGGCCGGGTTTTCCAGGATGTTGCGCAGGATCGGCGCCGGGGTGGTGGTGCCGTAATAGCCCTGACCGATCAGCGAGGTCAGAACCTTGTTCTTGCCCGCCACCTGCTTCATGTGAAAGAGCGCATCGCGTTCCGTCATCGCCGGGCCCCAGTCCAGCGGTTCCTTCTGCCGGATCGCGGGCGGGACGGTGGCGTCGATCAGCTGGTCCAGCGTCTTGAAGCCGATCACCTGCAGCATGTCGCGCATTTCGGTGGGCGACGGGCCGATGTGGCGGCGATTGGCGAAGTCATAGGCTTCGTAATCGGTCAGTTTGAAGGCCATTGCAGCGCTCCTCAAGGATAGGTCAGACCCGGCGGAGACGGCAGGAGCCTCCGGCGGGAGTATTTGGAAAAAGATGAAGCAGGGAGCCCCGGTCTCTGGGGCTCCGGGCCGGATTTAGCCGATGAAGGCCTTGTAGCCGGCTTCGTCCATCAGATCTTCCAGCTGCGCGGCATCGGCGATCTTGATCTTGTAGATCCAGGCCTCGCCCTCGGGGTCGTCGTTCAGCGCGCCGGGATTGTCGGCCAGCGCCTCGTTCACTTCCGTAATCTCGCCATCAACCGGCGCGTAAAGCTCGGAGGCGGCCTTGACGGATTCGATCACGCCGATCTCGCCATCCTTCTCGAACTCGTCGCCCACCTCCTGCTGCTCGACAAAGACCACCTCACCCAGCTGCTCGGCCGCGTGTTTGGTGATGCCCAGCGTGGCCGTGTCGCCGTCGACCGCCAGCCATTCATGCTCTTCGGAATAATAGGTTGCCATGTCTCTCTCTCCTGACTTCAACGCTTGTAATTCTGTTTGACGAAGGGCAGCGCCACAATCTGCGCCGGTTGCGCCTTGCCCCGGATGATCAGGTTGACCTTCTCGCCCGGCTCGCCATGGCCCGCGGACACATAGCCCATCGCAACCGGGCCGCCGACCGTGGGGCCAAAGCTGCCCGAGGTGATCTGACCGATGGTGTTGCCCTCAAGGCATTGCACCTCGACCCCCTGACGCGCGGGCGCGCGGCCGTCGGGCTTGATGCCCACCAGCTTGCGCGCAGGCCCCTCGGCCAGTTCGCGCTGCACACGTTCCGCACCCGGAAAGCCGCCTTCTTCCTTGCGCCGCTTCTGCATCGCCCAGCCAAGGCTGGCCTCGACCGGCGAGGTGCTCTGATCGATGTCATTGCCATAAAGGCACAGACCGGCTTCAAGCCGCAGGCTATCGCGCGCGCCCAGACCCGCCGGTTCGCAATCCTCATGCGCAAGGAACGCCCGGGTGATCTCGATCGCCTTGTCTTCGGGGATCGAGATCTCGTACCCGTCCTCGCCCGTGTAGCCCAGCCGCGAGATGCGGCATTCGACACCCAGGATGTCGGCAATCGTGGTTTCCATGAACTTAAGATCGCGCGCCGCGGGGCAGAGCGCGCCCACCACATCCTCGGCCTTGGGGCCTTGCACCGCAACCAGCGCGCGGTCGAAGATCTCGGTCACCTCAACCCCGTCCAGATTGGCGCGCATATGCGGAATGTCCTGATGGCGCAGCGCCGCGTTCACCACCACAAAGTAATGATCCCCCGCGTTCGACACGATCAGGTCATCCATGATCCCGCCTTCGGCATTGGTGAAGAACCCGTACCGCGCCTTGCCTTCCTTCAGCGTCGCATAAGCCTGCGGACACAGTGCTTCCAGCTTCTCGCCCACATTCTCGCCCCGCAATATCACCTGACCCATATGCGACACATCAAACAACGCCGCCTTCTCGCGGCACTGCTTATGTTCACCCATGATCCCCAGCGGATACTGAACTGGCATCTCCCACCCGGCAAAATCAACCATCTTGCCGCCCAACTCAACATGAAGCCCATACAACGGCGTGCGTCTAATCTCGGTCATT
>NZ_JBQERC010000039.1:0-5313 GCF_056534665.1 Ruegeria sp. P8 | reverse complement strand
AATTCGTCCGTCCGTTTCAGTCCCATAGTTCGTCTCCTTTGTTGCAATAAATGCTATCAAAGGAGCGGCATCAAACCGCGACACGTCCACTTTTGGATTCCCCGAAGCTTGGTTCCCACCTAAAATTATTCATCTGGTTCCTCAGTCAGCGTGGCAGTCCCCTCTACTCCGCGATACCAAGGCGCAACCGTTGTAGACGGGGTTTGCTGTGATTTAGGCTGAATTCCACTTTGGCCCTTGCCACAAAAACCTGTTTTTGAGTTATAGTTTTTCTTGGAAAACTTGATTGTTGCTTTGTTTATGGAAGTGCTCTTCGAGGATGTACCCGCACCAATACTAAATGGAGGAAACTCAAAGCTACCCCCAAATTGAGCGTCATAGATGTATTTGAACTCAAAGTCCGTCGTCAGCCCATCAGTCTTTGTCCTAAGGGCGGCTGGTGTGCCATCGAACACCCTTCGGGCAGCGATAACATCTCGACGTACAAGAAACAGATAGAGGGCCATCTCATTTCCAATGTCGAACAGTTGCAGAGGGATTTCATCTTCGTTGAATCCTTTCCATCCGCTGTCAGACTGGATTTCTCTGCTGTAATCGGGTGTTTTCTCGATAACAACAAGGTTTGTGTTGACGTTGGTTTCCGTGAACTTGGTGGTCAGAGAAAGCCCAGTTGGAAGGCTCGCACCACCCTCGGCGTTGCCACTCCTGGATTCTATCGCACTCATTTTGATAGTGACGTTTTCGAGACAAACCCCGATTGGGTTGGGCTTAATTTCTGGGTTCGCCGCCAACTCATTGATTGCGCTTTGATAAACACTCAAGTTTTTGTCGACCGAGCCGATAAAGTCATTAATGCTAATATTGCTTGATCTTGGAACGACAAACGCACAACCAAAAAGTGCAAGAAAACAAATCAGACTAGGAAATTTCATCAAAGTAATCCCCCAAAAAAACAATAAAATAATCTGGGTACGCTATCCGCAATGCAGGTATTTTGCAACTTCTATCCCAAAAGCAAAAATGCCCAACCGCAAGGGTTGGTTTAGATGATGGGCCGGTATATGGACAAGAAATTCTCGGGTTAAAATCCTTTCCTGATTTGAGAATATCGCGCCCGTCCCCCCAGGGTCAGGATCAAGCACCCTCCAGATCTTCGTAAATACTGATCTGATAAATTTCGGCGGAGCGATTGCGCGGAAGAAGCTTCTACCCGAAGCTTTATAAGTTTCCATTTCGGGGAAAACGCTGGGCAAAAATAGTGCCCACATTCCACAGTGGAATGTAGCCTGAGTGCTTGAATGGAGAAAATGACCATCGGCTGCCTAGAGCTCTTCCACCCCCCTCCTTCCCCCCCAGAACCAGATTGAACTGTACACGCGGCGGCTCTCACGGTTTAGTGCCACGACACATCGGCTCAGAGGATCCCATCAATGAAAGTCGCAACCGCCGCATATGATCTCGACTGGCTCGACAGCTGGGCGCAGTACGAGGACAAGCTGGACCGATGGGTTGCCGAAGCTGCCGGGCAGGGGGCCGGGCTGCTGGTGTTCCCCGAATACGGCGCGATGGAGGTGTCGACGCTTGATGGGGCCGAGGTGGCGGGTGATCTGGAACGCTCGATCCGCGCGGTTTCGGACCGGTTCGAGGATGTACAAAATTTGCACTCGCGCCTCGCAAGCGCGTACAAAACGTACATTCTGGGTGCATCGGCCCCGGTTGTGGATGGGTTCGGCCGCCCGGTGAACCGCGCCGCGTTCTACGCCCCGGACGGTGGCCGCGACCATCAGGACAAGCAGATCATGACCCGCTTTGAACGCGAGGACTGGGACATTGCGCCGGGTGGTCCGCTCAAGCTGTTCGACACCGCGCTGGGCAAAATCGGTGTTCTGATCTGTTATGACAGCGAGTTTCCCTTGCTGGGCCGCGCACTCAGCGAAGCGGATATGATCCTTGTTCCGTCCTGCACCGAAGCGCTGTCGGGATATTGGCGTGTTCGCATTGGATCGATGTCAAGAGCCTTGGAAAATCAATGTGTTACGGTCATGTCATCGCTGGTCGGAGCCAACGGCTGGTCCGAAGCTGTGGATATGAACACCGGCATGGGCGGCGTTTTCGGCCCGCCGGACAAGGGGTTCCCAGCCACCGGAGTGCTGGCCGAGGGCACTCTGAATCAGCCCGGCTGGACCTATGCGGATGTCGACCTGTCTGCCATCGCAGAGGTTCGCGCCGATGGCCATGTGCTGAACCGGACCCATTGGCCAGAGCAGGACGCCCGAGTCGAAACGGTCACATTATCCACTCTTTAGATGAATCCGCCCTTGAAATAAGGGAAAAATAGGCTCATTTAAGCGCACACCCCCGCAGATTCTGCGGGCGCAACCTAATGATGGAGACAACATGGCCAAGGAAGATACGCTCGAATTTCCCGGTGTCGTGAAGGAACTCCTGCCTAATGCGACGTTTCGGGTCGAGCTGGAAAACGGCCATGAAATCATCGCACATACGGCAGGAAAGATGCGCAAGAACCGCATCCGTGTTCTGGCCGGCGACAAGGTTCAGGTCGAGATGACCCCCTATGATCTGACCAAGGGTCGGATCAACTACCGCTTCAAATAACGTCTGCCGAGATGGCGTTTATCCTGGGATCGGGCAGCCCAAGGCGGCTGGACCTGCTGGCGCAGCTTGGCGTGCAGCCCGACGCCATCCGTCCCCCTGACATCGATGAAACACCGCTGAAGGGTGAGCTTCCTGTTCCGTATTGCAGCCGTATTACGCGTGAAAAAGTAAAGGCAGTTCAATCGGATAGCGACGACATCACGCTTTGCGCGGACACGACTGTTGCACTGGGGCGGCGTATTCTGGGCAAGCCTGAGGATGAGGGCCAAGCCGCAGAGTTCCTGTACGCTCTGTCCGGTCGCCGCCACCGGGTGATCACTTCGGTCGCCGTTCGGCGCGGGGATCGCATCCTGCAACGCGATGTCGTCTCGCAGGTCAAGGTCAAACGCCTGTCGGACGTTGAAATCAACGCTTACCTGGCGACCGGTGATTGGCAGGGCAAAGCCGGGGCCTACGCGATCCAGGGCCCTGCTGGCGCATTCATCCCATGGATTTCGGGCTCGTTCACTGGCATCGTGGGGCTGCCCCTGTCCGAGACCGCCGCCTTGCTGCAAGGGATCGGCTACCCACTATATCGCGAGGCATCATGAAGGGTCGCACCATCGTTCTGGACCATATCCAAGGCCGTGAGGCCGCGGCATTAATGGTCGACGGAAAGCTTGATGATCTCCTGATTGCCGCCGACGCGCCGGCACCGGGCACCATCTATCGCGCCCGCGCCGATCGTCCGGTCAAGGGGCAGGGCGGCATGTTCCTGACGACACCCGACGGCCCGGCTTTTCTTCGACAGGTCAAAGGGTTAGCGCCGGGTGCCACGCTTCTGGTGCAGGTGGGCGGATATGCCGAGCCCGGCAAGGCCATCCCTGTAACCAACCGAATCCTGTTCAAAAGCCGCTTTGCCATTGTCACACCCGACGCACCGGGCCTGAACATCTCGCGCAGCATCAAGGATGAAGACAAGCGGGATCAACTGCTTGAAATCGCGCATGAACAAATGGGCGACAGCCCCTACGGGTTGATCCTCCGCTCCTGCTGCATGGATGCGGATGCCGGTGACATTGCCGACGACATTTCGGCCATGCTTGCGCAAGCTGAACAAGTGATGACGGACGAAGGGTCCGACGTCGAACTGCTGAGCGAAGGTGACAGCCCGCATATTCTGGCATGGCGCGACTGGACCGATCCTGCCGAGGTTGTGACGAAAACCGGCAGTTTTGAAACCCATGGTGTGCTGGACGCGCTGGATGTCGCCCGTGGCATTTCCGAACCTCTCCCCGGAGGCGGATATCTTTTTATCGAACCGACCCGCGCATTGGTGGCCGTTGACGTGAACACAGGCGCGGATACGTCGCTGGCGGCAGGAACAAAAGCCAACTTCGCTTGTGCCAAAGCTCTGCCACGTGCATTGCGTGTGCGCGGGCTGGCGGGGCAGATCACACTGGATCTGGCTCCGATGCCCAAGAAAGACCGCCGAGGGTTCGAATCCGCCCTGCGTGGGGCCTTCAAGTCGGACCCGGACGAGACGATACTGGCGGGATGGACACCTCTGGGGCATTTCGAGTTGCAGCGCAAACGCAGCCGGTTACCTGTCGCAGAGATCCTGAAATGAGCTGTCCGATCTGCGGAGAAGAAACGCAAAAGAAGTTCCGCCCGTTCTGTTCGAAACGCTGCGCAGACATTGATCTGGCCAAGTGGCTGAACGGCTCTTACGCGGTCCCGTCTCAGCGCGAAGACGACCCTGAGACCGAGGCCGATGCGGACGAACGCAATACAATGCGACCGCACTGAAAAAATGTAAAAAAGCCTCTGGACACTGCCGGTAGCAAGTCATAGAACGCCTCCACCCAACGACAAACGTCGTTCCCGTGCCCGGGTAGCTCAGGGGTAGAGCAGTGGATTGAAAATCCTCGTGTCGGTGGTTCGATTCCGCCCCCGGGCACCATCACTTCCATACCAAGAGGATTTTCTCCCCTTTCTGATGGATTGAACAGGCTTTCGAAGTCCCCATAAAGATCAATATCTCGACCTTTCGGATCATCCTTGGGGTATATGATGATTTCGTCGATCAAATCGCGAACAGCCGTCATGATTTCTTTCTTGTAAGCGTAGTTGTCCTCAAGTGAATTAACCAACAAGCTGTCGATCACTCGTGTATATCTAGAAACGGCTTCATCAGGATCGACAGAGATTGGTTCGGGAGAGTTTCTCAGTTGTAACTTCTTTGATCTCTCTTCTTCATCAAGTTCCAGCAATCTTACTTCTATGGCATCTGGTTCCACGCCGCGCTCAAGAAGAAAGAAAAGTTTGCGCCGTGCATCAGCTATTTGCTTAAGCCTCCTCTGGAGTCTCGGGCGTGTGTCATCAAGAGTGGCCAAACACTTCTTTAAATCTGAGTTGTATTTCCTTACGGCAACTTTCACCAAATCGCTGCGAAGTAAGTGTTTCCTCAGAGCGTAGAGTATGCAGTTGTCGATTATTGACCGAGAAATCATTCGCCTGTTTGAGCACGTAGAGCGCTCTCGACGCGCGCTACAGCCAAATTTGACATACTTTCCACCACCATTGGAAATAAAAGACGATCCACAAACGCCACACTTCAGAAGGCCGTGAGCAGCCTCATCTGACTGGTCCAAGTTGATTGTTAGTGCATCATCGGCCTGTGATCCATCGGGATGATGGTTTCAGGTGCCGGCGGGC
>NZ_JBQERC010000038.1:0-6092 GCF_056534665.1 Ruegeria sp. P8 | reverse complement strand
ACCGCTACCGTCCGCTTTCACGCGGACCTTCACATTGTAGTCAATCACGCGTTTGACAGGTACCAGTACCTTCATTGTAGCGCTTTCTCCTCAAAAAACGGCAAGCCGCGAAGGCGACTCCACCAATGCTCTCGTCGGACTTGATAACGTCTGCTGCACCCGCAAAACAGAGCAAAATCGTCACGTCGTCGCGTCGGGACGTCGCGTTTTGCAGTTTTTTACCTTGAGGCACGCAAGATTGTTGCCCGCATTGCGCTTATTTTCAGGGAAATATTCAGCGGTTTGCGCCGGGAACCCACAGCACGTCGTCCTTGCCATCGTTATTTGCGCACCGGGCCGCGACGAAAAACCAGTCACTTAGCCGGTTGAGATATTTGACGGCCACATCGTTAACCGGTTCCATATTCGTCAACTCGACCGCCAACCGCTCGGCGCGACGCGATACGGTGCGGCACACGTGCAAATGCGCGGCCAGCCGCGAACCGCCCGGCAGGATGAAGCTGCGCAGCGGTTCCAGTGTTTCGTTCATGATGTCAATTTCGGCTTCCAGCCGGTCGATCTGAGCGGATACGATTCGCAGCGGTGGATAGTCCGCTTCGGCATCCTTCTCCATTTCAGGGCGGCAGAAATCCGCGCCAAGATCAAACAGGTCGTTCTGAATCCGCGACAAGGCGGCATCGACTTTGCCTTCGGCCTCGGTACGGGCCACGCCAACAAAAGAATTCAGCTCGTCCACTGTTCCGTAGGCGGCAACGCGGCCCGAATACTTTGCCACACGCTCGCCATTGCCCAGAGCGGTTTTGCCATCGTCGCCGGTGCGCGTGTAGATTTTGTTGAGCACAACCATTACTGTACTCCTTGCCCGCGTAGATAGACGTATAGCACGATCAAAATAACGGCGATGAACTGAAAGAGGATACGCAGGCGCATCATCTTGTTGCTTTTCTTAGCTGCTTCCATGCCGCTTTTGCCGAAATTCGCGATGCCCAGGGCTAACACAACGACAACCGCCGCCATGGCCAGAAGCAGAATGACCATTAAAGGGTCCATTTAAAGTCACCGTCCGGTTTTTTCGATTATCCCCATCTAGCGTCAAGGTGACGAAAAGCGAACGGGAAATAACGTCTCAGATATCCGAAAGGATGCGATCCGTGGCTTTTGTGGGCAGAATCCGGCGCAGAACCCCTGCGACATATGTCGGGGTGGTCACATAGTAGCGTGGTTTGGGGCGTCGCGCCTCGACCGCATGGGCCAGCTTGTCGGTGACAGCAGAGGCGGGCAGTTCGAACCGGTCGGGCGCGCTGTTTTCATATAGCCGCTTCAGCAGCGAACCTTCGTATTTTTCCCGCAGGGCCGAGTTTTCCCAGTCGATGTATTTTTCGAACACGGGGATTGCCTTTTCCCTGAGCTTTGAGGTGATCGGGCCGGGCTCGATCAAAACGACCTGAATGTCTGTATCCCGCAGCTCCAGCCGCAAGGTGTCGGTCAGTCCTTCGATGGCGTATTTGGTGGCCACATATGCGCCGCGCCAGGGGAAGGCGACAAGACCAAGTACCGAGGAACATTGCACGATACGGCCGTGGCCCTGCTCGCGCATGACGGGAATAACCTGTCTGGTCAGCTCGTGCCATCCAAAGACATTGGTTTCAAAGATATGACGCAGAGCGTCTGTCGGGACGTCTTCAACCGCACCGGGCAGCCCGTGCGCACCGTTGTTGAACAGCGCGTCCAAAGTTCCGCCCGTTGCCTCAAGTACATATGACAATCCCGAGGAAATGCTGTCGGGTTCGGTATAGTCGATTCTGGGGCTTTCAAACCCTTGCGCGCGCAGGCGGTCACAGTCGCGCTGCTGTCGGCAGGATGCAAACACACGCCAGCCTCGCGCACGCATTCCGTGTGCTGCGTCCAGACCAATGCCCGACGAGCATCCCGTAATAAGAATCGATTTCTGCATGTGCCTTCCGAAGCTGAACCCAGCCAAAAGCTAGGGCGGGGTTTGCAGCAGGGCAATGACGTCCGGGCGTCAGTTTGATGTTTTCCGGACAAGTGATGCTGAAATCCACCCGACCTGTTGCGCGGGCAACACGCGCAGGCGTAACCAGCCGGTGCCGGAATCGCTCAGGACCTCGACCTGTTGGCCAAGCGCGGCTTTACCGATGATGGGATAGATTGTACCGGGCCCATCGCGCAGATTAACCCGGGTGCCCGAGATTTCGCGGATGTCCTTCGGGGCCTCGGCTGGCGTGGGCAGTTCGATTGCCGGCAGCTCGGCGTCGGTGACCACCTGCTCCAGCGCGCTTACGCCCTGTTCCAATGATGCCAGGGTCAGGGTCACGCTTTCGTCCTGGAACAGCGAGGGATTGGCCTTCAAGCCAGCCGCGACCTGCGAGAGGAGGGCCTTTGTTTCGGTCTCACCCAACTGGGTTACCGCCTCGGCAACAGGTGGAGCCACCAGAGCGGGTTTGACCGCAGCACGGGTGACCAAATCTTCGACAGGTGCAGGTTCAACGACCGGGGCAACCGGTTCTGCCACGACAGCCACGCGTTCCGGTTTGGCAGGGCGCACGCCGCGCGGTTCAAAATCAGGGCCACCGCTCATCACGTAAAAGGTCCAGCCGAGCGCGGCAAAGGTAACAAGTATCAGGCGCGTCATGGCGCATCCCCCAAAGCAATCGTAACATCAACAAATGGCAGCAAATCAATTGATGAGATGTTAGCATATTTTGGGTGACGAGTCGAAAAATGGGGGAAAACAACACGGTGTCTCCCCCTGTTGCAAAAAGCACGACTTTTCCTCAGCAATTTATGTGCTGCTCGCTTTACCAAGGCGCACTTGCGTCGTATCACATCATATATGAACGATACGATCGATGACCCCAACATGCAGGCCCCCACAGGTGGGGGCGAGGTGGCGGAACCGCTGCGCCGTGCGATTGGTGAGCGGTATCTGACTTATGCGCTGTCCACCATCATGCACCGGGCGCTGCCCGATGCACGGGACGGGTTGAAGCCAGTTCACCGCCGAATCCTCTATGCGATGAGAGAGTTGCGACTCAGTGCAACCGGAGGTTTCCGGAAGTCTGCCAAGATTTCCGGCGACGTGATGGGCAACTATCACCCGCATGGCGACGCCGCGATCTATGACGCGATGGCGCGTCTGGCACAGGATTTCAACGTCCGCTATCCGCTGGTCGACGGGCAGGGGAACTTTGGCAATATCGACGGCGATAACCCGGCAGCCTCGCGCTATACCGAGGCGCGGATGACCATCGTGGCCGAAGCGCTGCTGGAAGGGTTGAACGAAGACGCCGTTGATTTCCGCGACAACTATGATGGCACGCTGACCGAACCGGTCGTGCTGCCCGCACAGTTCCCGAATCTGCTGGCCAATGGCGCAAGTGGTATCGCGGTGGGGATGGCGACGAATATCCCACCGCACAACATCTCGGAACTCTGCGATGCATGTCTGCACCTGATCAAGACACCGGACGCGCGCGATGACACGTTGCTGAACTACGTGCCGGGCCCTGACTTCCCGACCGGAGGTGTGATTGTCGAGCCGCCCGAGAATATCGCGCAAGCCTATCGCACCGGACGCGGTTCGTTCCGTTTGCGCTGCAAGTACGAGGTCGAGGATCTGGGGCGCGGTCAGTGGCAGATCATCGTCACCGAGATTCCCTATCAGGTTCAGAAGTCCAAGCTGATCGAGAAGATCGCCGAGCTGATCCAGACCAAGAAAATCCCGATCTTGGCAGACGTGCGCGACGAATCCGCCGATGACATCCGTCTGATCCTCGAGCCGCGCTCCAAGAATGTGGACCCTGAGGTGCTGATGGGCATGCTGTATCGCAACTCGGACCTCGAGGTGCGGTTCAGCCTGAACATGAACGTGCTGATCGACGGGGTGACGCCCAAGGTCTGCTCGATGAAGGAAGTGCTGCGCGCGTTCCTGGACCACCGGCAAGAGGTGCTGATCCGCCGCTCGCGCCACCGCATGGCCAAGATCGACCACAGGCTGGAAGTGTTGGAGGGCTTTATCGTTGCCTTCCTGAACCTCGACCGTGTGATCGACATCATCCGCTATGACGACGACCCCAAAGCCGCGCTGATGCGCGAGGATTGGGGGATTGACCATATCCGCGCCACCAGCGAGGCCGACTATGTCTCACCCAGACCGGGTGAGGGCGAGTTGTCTGAGGTTCAGGTTGACGCGATCCTCAACATGCGCCTGCGCAGTCTGCGTCGTCTGGAAGAGATGGAGCTGGTCCGCGAACGCGATGAGTTGATGCTGGAACGTGCCAACCTCGAAGACCTGCTGGCCGACGAAGGCCTGCAATGGGCCAGGATTGCCGAGCAGTTGAAAGAGACGAAAAAGACCTTCGGCAAAGATTACGAAGGCGGCGCGCGCCGCACGCGGTTCGCCGAAGCGGGCGAGGTCGACGAAGTGCCGCTTGAGGCGATGATCGACCGCGAACCGATCACGGTCGTCTGTTCTCAGATGGGCTGGATTCGCGCCATGACCGGTCATATCGACCTGACCCGTGAATTGAAGTTCAAGGATGGCGACGGGCCGCGCTTTATCTTCCATGCGGAAACGACCGACCGGTTGCTGGTCTTCGCTTCGAACGGGCGGTTCTATACAGTCAGCGCGGCCAACCTGCCCGGCGGGCGGGGAATGGGTGAACCCCTGCGCCTCATGGTCGACCTGCCGAACGAAGCACGGATCATCGATATCCTGATTCACAAACCAGGGCGCAAGCTGCTGGTGGCCTCGGATGCGGGCAACGGGTTCATGGTGCCCGAAGATGACGTGCTGGCCCAGACGCGAAACGGCAAGCAGGTGCTGAACGTCAAGGACGACGAAACTGCAGTGATCTGCAAACCGGTCGAGGGCGACCACGTTGCAATCGTGTCGCAGAACGGCAAGTTCCTTGTCTTCCCGACCGAGGAATTGCCCGAAATGACCCGCGGCAAGGGTGTGCGTTTGCAAAAATACAATATGGCTCGCGGGCGGCAGGGGACGCTGGAACTGGATGGCGGTCTGTCAGACATCACCACCTTCAACTGGGAGGAGGGCCTGAAATGGTCCATGGGGGGCGACAAGACCCGGCATGAGGCAGATATGTCCCAATGGCTGTCCAAGCGCGCCAGCGTAGGGAAAAAGCCACCCTATGGTTTCCCGAAGGACTATAAGTTTTCGTGATCCGGCCCCGGTTGCGGTAGAAATCCACCGATACGGCTTGGCACAACCCGTATCGGTGCGCTAGACCAAAGAAAAACAGGCCTATCGAGACGAGATATGTTGCGCATTCTGACCCTGATCACCGGATTGGCCCTGATGGGCGCTTGCACCCAGACACAGGTTTATGAACCGCCCGAGTCACTGGGGGAATTTCGCCTCGTGAAGATAGTTTCGTTTGCAGACAACGCTAAACAGGGGCCGATTTCCAGGGATGCTACTCCGCAAGAATGGACAGACGCTTTGGAGCAAGCCATCGACATTCGATTAGGGCGGTATGAGGGCTCACAGCGTTACATTATTGGTATAAGCCTTGAAGGCTATATGTTGGGGCCGCCGGGTATCGTTGTTTACAATCCAAGAAGTGCAGCGATCGTACTCGTTAATGTTTATGACTACGACACGAAGAAATTCTTGGCTAAGCAAAAACAGTTCACTGTTCTTGAAGATACTACGAAAGAAACAGCCCTTATTGGTTCAGGGCGGGTCAGAACCAAGGAAGAGCAGTTGAGCGGACTATCGTTGAAAGTCGCTGACGAAATCGAAGAATGGCTGGCTGAGGAACACAAAGAGAATGGCTGGTTCGACAAGCGGCCTGACCTGATCGAACTGCCGGATTCCGATAGCTGACGCAAAATCCGGCGGGATAAGCGCATTTCCCTCAGGATGTGCTTGATTTTCCCCTTTGAACCAAATATCTCGCGCGCGCAGATAGTAACCCGGGACCAAGGGTCCCCCAAATCGCAAAAGGGCGCCTGAGGAATGGCAAAGGAAAAGTTTGAGCGTAATAAGCCGCACGTCAACATCGGCACGATTGGGCATGTTGACCACGGCAAGACGACGCTGACCGCAG
>NZ_JBQERC010000037.1:2500-6125 GCF_056534665.1 Ruegeria sp. P8 | reverse complement strand
TGGTTGCGGGAGCAGGATTTGAACCTGCGACCTTCAGGTTATGAGCCTGACGAGCTACCGGGCTGCTCCATCCCGCGTCAGAGTCAGATTTGTTTTCATCGTTTTAGAGAGACTTGGGGATTTTGCTAGGTTTGGCGGTGACCTACTCTCCCGGGGCTTAAGCCCAAGTACCATTGGCGCGGCAGTGCTTAACTTCCGGGTTCGGGATGGGACCGGGTGTTTCACTTGCGCTATGACCACCAAACCGAGGAAAATCCCCACGTCGCTGTTTTTGCGGAGCAAAAAAGCGACGGGCAGGAGGCAGCGTATTCGCGAAGCGGATGCGCGGTCCTGCACGGTTGTATTAATCAGATCAACGTTGTCCAACTCAAGGTCAGTGTATGCTTTTGGTGATTTGTCTTTCCATTACTGGATCAAATCAAGCCTATCGGGCGATTAGTACCGGTCAACTGAACGCATTACTGCGCTTACATCTCCGGCCTATTGACGTGGTGGTCTTCCACGGCCCTCAGGGAGACCTTGTTTTGAGGGGGGCTTCCCGCTTAGATGCCTTCAGCGGTTATCCTGTCCGATCATAGCTACCCAGCACTGCCGTTGGCACGACAACTGGTCCACCAGTGGATCGTTCACCCCGGTCCTCTCGTACTAGGGGCAACTCCTCTCAAGTCTCCTACACCCACGGCAGATAGGGACCGAACTGTCTCACGACGTTCTAAACCCAGCTCACGTACCTCTTTAAACGGCGAACAGCCGTACCCTTGGGACCTGCTCCAGCCCCAGGATGAGATGAGCCGACATCGAGGTGCCAAACACTGCCGTCGATATGGACTCTTGGGCAGTATCAGCCTGTTATCCCCGGCGTACCTTTTATCCGTTGAGCGATGGCCCTTCCACTCGGGACCACCGGATCACTATGGCCGTCTTTCGACTCTGCTCGACTTGTCAGTCTTGCAGTCAGGCTGGCTTCTGCCATTGCACTCAACGAGCGATTTCCGACCGCTCTGAGCCAACCTTCGCGCGCCTCCGTTACGCTTTAGGAGGCGACCGCCCCAGTCAAACTACCCGCCACGCAGGGTCCCGGATCCGGATAACGGACCGCGGTTAGACATCAAGAGTGCGAAGGGTGGTATCTCAAGGGAGGCTCCACGGATACTTGCGTTTCCGCTTCAAAGCCTACCACCTATCCTGCACATCACAATCCTGATGCCAGTGCGAAGCTGTAGTAAAGGTGCACGGGGTCTTTCCGTCTAACCGCGGGAAGCCTGCATCTTGACAGGCAATTCAATTTCGCTGAGTCGATGTTGGAGACAGCGGGGAAGTCGTTACGCCATTCGTGCAGGTCGGAACTTACCCGACAAGGAATTTCGCTACCTTAGGACCGTTATAGTTACGGCCGCCGTTTACCTGGGCTTCAATTCAAGGCTCTCACCTCTCCTTTTAACCTTCAGGCACCGGGCAGGCGTCAGACCCTATACGTCGTCTTGCGACTTCGCAGAGCCCTGTGTTTTTAATAAACAGTCGCCACCCCCTGGTTTGTGCCCCCAGCCCCTAGTTGCCTAGGAACCGGGCCTCCTTCTCGCGAACTTACGGAGGTATTTTGCCGAGTTCCTTCAACATCGTTCTCTCAAGCGCCTTGGTATGCTCTACCAGTCCACCTGTGTCGGTTTAGGGTACGGTCTGATGGAGGGCTATTTCCAGGAACCACTCAGCAGCCCAATCAATCCGATAAGATTGAACTACACCTGTGATCCGTCACATCCTCCTGGCCTAGGAATATTAACCTAGTTCCCATCGCCTACGCCTTTCGGCCTCGGCTTAGGGGCCGGCTTACCCTGCTCAGATTAGCTTTAAGCAGGAACCCTTGGACTTTCGGCGAGAGTGTCTCTCACACTCTTTGTCGCTACTCATGTCATCATTCTCACTAGTGATCTCTCCACCGGATCCCTCACAGGCCGGCTTCATCGAAAGAACTCGATCCGTCATTACATCCCGCTGCTGTTACACAACACAGATGCAAATACGGATGAGTTCTATGTCACACTACGCTCTGCTACCATGCCTTACGGCATCCTAAGCTTCGGCTCATGGCTTGAGCCCCGTTACATCTTCGCCGCAGGACAACTTATTTAGACCAGTGAGCTGTTACGCTATCTTTAAAGGATGGCTGCTTCTAAGCCAACCTCCTGGTTGTTTTGGTCGTCCCACCTGCTTTCCCACTTAGCCATGAATTGGGGGCCTTAGCTGTAGGTCAGGGTTGTTTCCCTCTCCACTACGGACGTTAGCATCCGCAGTGTGTCTGCCATCTAGTACTCCCGGGTATTCGGAGTTTGGTTAGGATCAGTAAGCCTGTGGGGCCCCATTACCCATCCAGTGCTCTACCCCCCGGGGTATTCGGATGACGCTCTACCTAAATAGATTTCGCAGAGAACCAGCTATCTCCGAGTTTGATTGGCCTTTCACCCCTAGGCACAGCTCATCCCGATCCTTTTCAACGGATGTGGGTTCGGTCCTCCAGTAAGTGTTACCTTACCTTCAACCTGGCCATGCCTAGATCACTCGGTTTCGGGTCTGATCCCACGAACTCATTCGCCCTATTAAGACTCGCTTTCGCTACGCCTACACCTAACGGCTTAAGCTTGCTCGTGAGACCAAGTCGATGACCCATTATACAAAAGGTACGCCGTCACCCCGCAAGGAGGCTCCGACTGATTGTAGGCGTTCGGTTTCAGGTACTGTTTCACTCCCCTCGTCGGGGTGCTTTTCACCTTTCCCTCACGGTACTGGTTCGCTATCGGTCAGCAAGGAGTACTTAGCCTTCGAAGGTGGTCCTCCGATCTTCAGACAGAATTTCACGTGTTCCGCCCTACTTAATACGTCCGATCATGCTTCATATACGGGACTGTCACCCTCTATGGTCCTGCTTCCCAACAGGTTCTATTCACACTCACGGCTCGGCTGGTCCCCGTTCGCTCGCCACTACTAGGGGAGTATCAATTGATTTCCTTTCCTCCGGGTACTTAGATGTTTCAGTTCCCCGGGTTTGCTCTTAAAACCCTATGTATTCAGGTCTTAAGTACCTGGTCATGCTCATTATTGATCAGCTGCGCCAACAATAACAAACATTCAGGTGGGTTGCCCCATTCAGAAATCCATGGATCAAAGCTTATTCTCAGCTCCCCATGGCTTATCGCAGAGTATCACGTCTTTCATCGCCTCTTGCTGCCAAGGCATTCACCAAACGCCCTTCTCGCGCTTGATTTGATCCAGAAAAAGAAAGACATAACATGTTGCGCTACCGCCTGTTCGGCTACTTGAGCGCGTGAAGCCTTTCGGCCTTTCGGCCTGCAGGCTTCGACTATGTCGATCGTGATCACCCAGCTGGTAACTAAAGGCGATCGTTCTTCTGAACCAAAAACATACATTTCCCGCCCCCGCCACTTGGACGAGGACAATTGAGCAACCCCATATGGTCTCCCAGCCGTGCAGCTGATCAACGCAGGTCGCTCGGGTTAGTATATTTGACTTGGACAACTCTGTTCTTTTCAGTCGCGATACACGAGACAGGGCCGGCTAGACCCAAACCGTGCCGTCCATCAGATGATGGAAACGACCGAGATCAGCGCCA
>NZ_JBQERC010000036.1:0-6541 GCF_056534665.1 Ruegeria sp. P8 | reverse complement strand
CCGATCGCGATGGAAAACGGCCTGCGCTTCGCCATCCGCGAAGGCGGCCGCACCGTCGGCGCTGGCGTCGTGTCGAAAATCGTAGAATAATTCGCCTAAGCGAATGATCAGACAGAAAGGGCGCCCCTCAGGGCGCCCTTTTTCAATTAGGCTTCGTCTCCTGAAAGGAGTTGCACCAAGGCCATGTTTACGTAGTAATTATTTCTTCCCTCAACGATTTTCTCTAATGGTAATTCTTTATCTGCGGTGAGTTTCTCAAGATAGCTCGTTGCAGTTGGGCGCGAGACATTCAATTCCCTCATAACGAATTCAATTCTTGTGTAGGGATGTCGGAATAGATTGTTGACCAAGTCTTGGGAATAGAATTTGTCATGGTTTTTTCGAATATGATGCTTGAAGAAGGCCATGGTTTCTCGGATACCTTCAATAAGTTCCAGAGTGACCTGCGAAGTTTCTGTTACGACATCTAGAACATAAACAATCCAGTCTTCCCAGTTTCCGGTTTCACGCACTTCTTGCAGCAAGCGGTAGTAATCCGCTTTGGTGCGGTTGATACCTCTGCTCATATACAGAATGGGGATTCGTAGTAGGCCTTCTTTGGTTAGATAAAGGACATTGAGCATTCTCCCTAGTCGACCATTCCCATCCGGATAAGGGTGGATGCTCTCGAATTGGTGGTGGATTATTGCCATTCGAATTAGAGGGTCGAGATCCGAATCTGTGTTTATATACGCCTCCAGTTCAGCCATTTGCTTTTCAATGGCTAGCGCGTCTTGCGTCGGTACATAAACTGTCTTTCCTGCGTTGTTCTGAAGTGCCGTTCCCGGAGTTTTTCGAAAGCCGTCGTCGCGGTTTTTTAGAAGTTGGAACATCTCAGTCAACGTGCGGTTTGTTATGAGACCGGTTTCACACAGACGTTCAAACCCAAGACGTAATGCGTCGCGATAAATAGCTACTTCTTTTGACGGGCCGCTGAGTGCTCTATCTCTGTCCAACCCTCCTCTGAAGAGCTCATCGTTTGTGGTCACGATGTTCTCGATTTCCGAACTGTCTTTCGCTTCCTGTAGAGAGAGCGTGTCGATTAAGATGCCCTGGTTTGGAATGACTTGGGCTAGCCCTTTAACTTCTGCCAATCTCCTAGTCGCCGCTGTTAGCGCCTTGAGAATCGGTAGAGTGTCGAAGTTAAATTCGGGTGGTAGGTTCGGGATATTGTAAGTTTGTTTGAGCATTGTGACCTACATGTAAAGAAATCGCCAAAAACTTTGCATGTCACGTGAGATGTGTAAAGCTTGGGAATCTTTTTTTGCAATGCTCGCCAGGTAACGGATAACGAGTCTTGCCAAACCCTGCCAACCCCACTAATACGCGCGAGTTCTCAACAAGAACGTCAAGGCGGGGTGATTCCCGCCTTTTGGGTTCGATGAGGGTTGGCGATGCGCGTCTGTCCTCCTCTCAACCCCAACGCCTGATAAAAGGCTGTTATTATGCAAAGCCAAAATATCCGTATTCGGCTGAAGGCATTTGACTATCGCGTTCTGGATGCCAGCACGCAAGAGATCGTCAACACTGCCAAGCGGACCGGCGCGAATGTGCGCGGCCCGATCCCGCTGCCGAACAAGATCGAGAAGTTCACGGTTCTCCGTGGCCCTCACGTTGACAAGAAATCCCGCGACCAGTTCGAGATCCGCACGCACAAGCGTCTGCTCGACATCGTTGATCCGACCCCCCAGACCGTGGACGCGCTGATGAAGCTCGACCTGGCTGCTGGTGTGGACGTCGAGATCAAGCTGCAGTCGTAAGATCGGAGGGTATAGAATATGCGCTCTGGTATTATCGCAAAAAAAGTTGGCATGACCCGCCTGTTCATGGAAGACGGCAAGCAGATCCCTGTGACCGTTCTTCACCTGGACAACCTGCAGGTTGTTGCACAGCGGACCGCTGAAAAAGACGGCTACACCGCCGTTCAGCTGGGCGCCGGTGCTGCCAAGGCAAAACGCACCTCGAAGGCCATGCGCGGCCACTACGCCGCTGCCAAGGTCGAGCCCAAGCGCAAGCTGGCCGAGTTCCGCGTCTCCGAAGATGGCCTGATCGAAGTGGGTGCCGAAATCTCGGCCGAGCACTTCTTGGCTGGTCAGAAGGTTGACGTGTCGGGCACCTCGATCGGTAAAGGCTTTGCCGGTGCGATGAAGCGCCACAACTTCGGTGGTCTGCGCGCCTCGCACGGTGTGTCGATCAGCCACCGTTCGCACGGCTCGACCGGTCAGTGTCAGGATCCGGGCAAGGTGTTCAAAGGCAAGAAGATGGCCGGTCACATGGGTGCTGCCCGTGTTACCACCCAGAACCTCGAGGTTGTCAAAACCGACGCCGACCGTGGTCTGGTCTTCATCAAAGGCGCCGTTCCCGGACCGAAATCGGGCTGGGTCACCGTCAAGGACGCCGTGAAGAAGAAAGCACCGGAAGGCCTGCCTTTCCCGGCTGCTGTGAAATCGGCTGCAACCGAAGCACCTGCGGAAGAAGTATCCGCGGAAGGTGGTGAAGCATGAAACTTGATGTAATCAAACTGGACGGCGGCAAGGCCGGCGACATCGAGCTGGATGCAGACCTGTTCGGCCTCGAGCCGCGCGCGGACATCCTGCACCGTGTGGTCCGTTGGCAGCGTAACAACGCGCAGGCCGGCACCCACAAGGTCAAGACCCGCTCGGAAACCAGCTACTCGACCAAGAAGATCTACCGCCAGAAGGGCACCGGTGGCGCACGCCATGGTGACCGTAACGCACCGATCTTCCGCAAGGGTGGTGTTTACAAAGGCCCGACCCCTCGTTCGCACGGCCACGACCTGCCGAAAAAGTTCCGCAAGCTTGGCCTGCGCCACGCTCTGTCGGCCAAAGCCAAAGCAGGTGAACTGGTTGTGATCGAGAACGCCGAAGCCGAAGGCAAGACCGCCGCACTGGCCAAACAGGTTGCAAACCTGGGCTGGAAACGCGCTCTGGTCATCGACGGCGCGACCGTGAACGAAGGGTTCCTGAAGGCGTCGCGCAACATCGAAGGTCTGGATATCCTGCCGTCGATGGGTGCAAACGTTTATGACATCCTCAAGCGTGACACCCTGGTGCTCACCAAAGCGGCTGTCGAAGCACTGGAGGCTCGTCTGAAATGAGCGCGAAGGCAGAACACTACGACGTGATCCGCAAGCCGATCATCACCGAAAAGTCGACCATGGCGTCCGAAAATGGCGCGGTTGTCTTTGAAGTGGCGATCGAAAGCAACAAGCCGCAGATCAAAGAGGCCGTTGAGGCGCTGTTTGGTGTGAAGGTCAAGGCGGTGAACACCACCGTGACCAAAGGCAAGGTCAAGCGGTTCCGCGGTCAGCTGGGCCGTCGGAAGGACGTCAAGAAAGCATATGTGACCCTGGAAGAGGGTAACACAATCGACGTAAGCACCGGTCTCTGATCCGACGCTTACAGCGACACTTTACGGCCCCGGTGGATCACTCCGCCGGGGCCGATTTCGTTTCAGGCGTCAAAGCTTTGGGTTTGCGCGTCAGGGCAGTGCGGTCACACGCCCTCCAGCGGTCGCTCAGGGCGATTCTGGCGTCAACAGCACTTGGGCCGCATAAACAGCCATCGGACCCTCTGACGGCCTCTGAGCGGCCTGCACGCGGGGCCGGGCCTGCAACAGGCATAGAAAAGGCGCCCTAAGGCGCCTTTGGGTCGTTTCAATTGTGTGAGTGGTTACGAGCAATATACGTGCCGGTGCGCGATATCTGCGATGTCGCAGCGGCGGATGCCGATATCGTCCAGCTCACGGTTGCTCAGACGCTGCAACTCGGTATAGGTGCGCTGATACTCAGCAGCGCGTGCGCGGGCTGTTTTGATCCGTGTGATCATGTCAGCGATCCGGGTGCCGAAGTTGAAGCCGGTATGGGTCAGTGTCGCAGTTGTCATCTCTGTATTCCTTTCTCGTATCAGGGCGTATTCCCTGACGTTTCCTTTTGAGTTCCTTCATTGGACAAGGCAGAGATAGGAGCGTTTGCTATCGCTAACAACGCAGATTTTGGTCTAGCCGATATGCATCTGTTGAATGGCTATACATGTCGTGGGCCACGTCAATTACACGCCGCTTTCATTTCTTTCGCGCGTTTTTTTGCGGGCGGCCATCGCCCGACCATCACGTATGCTCAGCCCCATCAGTGTCAGATTGGTCGCCCCGGCAATCAGTTCGATGATCTGTACAATATAGAAGCTGGTATCAAACGAGCCCGCGTTTGCCTTTGCGCTCAGGTAGACGGCGGCTGGAACAAGGACGATGAGCCCGTTCATAGCAATGATCGGCATCCGTTTCTTTTTGGCGAGCGCAGGGGCATCTTTTCGACGACGCCCAAGTGTCGCCCCGGATGCACCGACAATCACCATTGCAGGCACCAGAACAAAGAGCCCGCTGACGATCATGGACTTTACTGCCGCGACGGTCTCATGGTTTGCAAATAACTCACTGTACAAAGTGGATGTCCAGAATACGAGGATCGTAAGAAAGCCTACTACTCCGGCGATGGGGTGGATGGTTCTTAACATGTTGCTACTCCCAAATGAGGGTCAGGCGACGCAGTGGTTTTCGACTGCGAGCTTGCGAAGAAGATGTGGCCGGGCCACTGCGCTTGCTGGATAGTCCGCGATCCGACGCTGGAACTCGGGATGAGTGAATGCGTCGCGAAAGCTTTGCACGTTCTGCCAGATCGCGTAGTTCACAAAGGTCGAACTGCCCGCGATACCCTGATGGAGCTGGGTTGAGATATATCCCGGTTGCGATTTCATGAAATCCGCATCATGCGCCCATGCCCGAAGCAGCGCCTTTTCGTCTTCGGCGTCCACCGTAAACAGGTTGATCAGCACCACCGGTCCTTCCTCGGTCTGCATCTGATCTGCCAGCGTGACGATCGTGTCCAACTCTTTGATACGAGCCATTTCGGTTCCCTTCGATTCTGAAATATAGCAAGCTATATAAAATTGCATAGCATGCTATTCAAGTGTAAATCCAGGACATGGACTTCGAAAAAGAAAACTCGGCCGGGTATCTGGTTAATCACATGGCACGATTGTTCGCAAAGGAGTTGCAGCAACGCATTGCGCCCTTTGGCATCGTCGTCGGACAATTCCCAATCTTGCTGGAACTCTGGCTCAAAGACGGTGTGACGCAAAAGGATCTGCTGACCAAAATTGACGTCGAACAGGCGACATTGGCTAACACGCTTAACCGTATGGAACGTGATGGCTTGATCAAACGAACGAAGAACCCTGCTGACGCCAGGGCTCAATTGATTTGGTTGACCGAGAAGGCCGCAGCACTTCGCAACAGCGCCTACGAGGCAGCTCAGAACGTGAATGCCGATGCATTACAGGTCTTGAATGACCCTGAGCGCGCACAATTCATGAACTATATGCGTCGAGTCATAGGCGGCATGCGCTTAAGGTGAATTGAAGGAGGATCAGTTCACGGCACCGGCAGGCAAGCCATTAAACAAAAAAAGCCCCCGACCGAGGTCGGAGGCGTTTCTAAGTCTTCGAAGCTGCCGGCTTAACCGCGCTCTTCGACGATCTCAACCAGATGCGGGATCTTGCGGATCATGCCGCGCACCGAAGGAGTATCCTCCAGCTCACGGGTTTTGTGCATCTTGTTCAGGCCCAGGCCGATCAGGGTTGCGCGCTGTTCGGCGGGGCGACGGATCGGCGAACCGACCTGTTTGACGACGATGGTTTTTGCCATGACGTGCTCTCCTTATGCTTCTGCTTCAGCAGCAGCCGGTGCGTCGTCCCGCTTGGGCAGGATGTCAGCAACCTTTTTGCCACGACGTGCGGCAACCGAACGCGGGCTCTGCTCTTTCTGCAGGCCGTCGATGGTGGCGCGGATCATGTTGTAGGGGTTCTGCGAGCCCAGCGACTTGGACACAACGTCCTTGACGCCCAGCATTTCGAACACGGCACGCATCGGACCACCGGCGATGATACCGGTACCTTCAGGCGCGGCGCGCATAACCACTTTACCGGCGCCGTGACGGCCCTCGATGTCGTGGTGCAGGGTCCGACCTTCGCGCAGCTGCACGCGGATCATCTGACGCTTGGCTTGCTCAGTCGCCTTGCGGATGGCTTCAGGTACTTCTTTCGCTTTACCCTTGCCAAAGCCGACGCGGCCTTTCTGATCGCCGACAACCACCAGAGCGGCGAAGCCAAAGCGCTTACCACCTTTTACGGTTTTCGACACGCGGTTGATTGCGACCAGGCGATCTGCAAATTCCGGCGTTTCTTCACGGTCGCGGCCACGGCCCCGACGGTTTTCACGTTCTGCCATTTGGCATCCCTTTTCCTCTAGAGGCGCTTGCGGCGCCAATTGCTCAATCGAAGTGAACCCCTGAATGACATTCTGGGGCTCCCCGATCATCGAGGCGGGCGGACCCGCCTTCAAAGTGCCGGTGCCGGGCTGAAGCCCGCCCTACGGCGTCGTATACGGTAGGCCGGGCTTCAGCCCGGCACACCCTCAGATCTTCAGG
>NZ_JBQERC010000035.1:0-8177 GCF_056534665.1 Ruegeria sp. P8 | reverse complement strand
CCGTTATCACCGCCTCGAGGCAACTAACGCCTGGAATGCTGCCACTCGAGCCGCTTGAATCCCGACCATCAGCATTCCCTCGTCGACCGGACGTTAACGTGACAATACCGTTTCGGATACTGCGCACCTTTGAAATAAATCATGGACTGGTTCTCGAGTGAATACACCGGCGGCCATTCACCGTCTGCATTCGAGCGCGTCAATAGTCAAAAGTTTGCAACATAACCCTTTACGGTGCCCGGCCAAATCACAAGCCCGGCCCTCTTGGTCAACTACTCTGCTGCGTCCGAAACCGTGGTTTCTGAGTATATCCCTTTCACACGTTCCTTTGTCGGATCAAAATGAGGGAATGGAACGATCCTGGCTTTCAACCGTTTTTGTTGGCCGTCCAATTGCCCGATTTCGATGTCTGCCCCAATTGTCGCGTGGGTAACTGAAATCCGACCCAAAGCGATGACTTTCCCTAAAACGGGTGATTTCATTGCGCTGGTAATCGCTCCAACCTGCGCCTTTCCGACGCGGACGCAGTCGCCGGGTGAAGGGACGACGCCGCCTTCGATTTCAAAACCAACCAGCCTTCGGTGGGGGTGCGCCTTGCGTTCTTCGATTGCTGCCCGCCCGATGAAATCGTCGGTTTTTGATTTCAGCGGCACGGTAAAACCGATGCCGGCTTCAAACGGGTCCGTCTGGTCGTCGAATTCTGACCCGGCAAAAATCAGGCCCCCTTCGATCCGCAGCATATCAAGTGCCCCAAGGCCCAGCGGCGTGATCCCATAATCCAGACCTGCCTCCCAGACTCGGTCGAAGATTTCCACTGCATCTTTGGGATGGCAGAAGATTTCATATCCAAGCTCACCGGAATACCCTGTTCGGGAGATCACGACAGATGTTCCGCGCACATCTCCGACCCGTGCAACGGTCAGTCTGAACCATGGAAGTTCGTCAATCGTTGGTTGCTGTGGGGGTGTCCAGAAAATTCTGGAGAGAATGTCGCGACTGTGCCGCCCTTGAACCGCGATGTTGTGCAGCTGATCCGTCGAATTGCGAACCCAGACATTCAAGTTGCGTTTTTGCGCTTGTTCCTGAAGCCACAATCCACTGGTGTCATTCCCGCCGATCCAGCGGAAGTTCGTCTCACCCAGACGATAGACGGTGCCATCGTCAATCATCCCGCCGTGCTCATAACACATTGCGGTATAGACGACCTGACCGACGCTTAGCTTTTTCATGTTGCGGGTCACGCATAGCTGCATCAGCTCTTCTGCATCGGGTCCGACAACTTCGTATTTACGCAAAGGACTCAGGTCCATGACGGCAACCTTGTCCCGACAGGCCCAGTATTCAGAAATCGCACCATGATTGGTCATCGTGTTCGGCAGCCAATAGCCGTTATACTCGACGAAATCACGGGTATGCCGCGCAAAGCAGTCGTGAAAAGCAGTTTTCTTGGTTTCTTCCACATCCGCCTCCGCAGATTTTCTATAGCCGTAGGATCGTTGAAAATCCTCGGTCGCCTTGTACGTTCGCACCTGAATATCGGTCGGGTTCCACCCGTTTGCCGGATCAATGTCGCAGGGACATGCCGTGCTGATGCAGACCAGATCGGTCAGCGCGCGCAGCAACACGAAGTCACCCGGTCGCGACCAGGGATCGTCCATGCCAATGGCATTGGCGTCATCCAGCATCGTGTTGAAAAAGAAGTTGATCGCAGGCCAGCCGCCGCGCGGCTTGATGCCATACTGGTCCAGATCTTTGTTAATATTGTCCGAACAGTTTACGTGGCCTGGATAGCCAAGGTCTTCGTAGTACCGCGCCGTACAAGCAAGGCCAAACGTGTCATGACGACCGCAAGTGTCCTGCACGATTTCGATCAAGGGTTCCTGATCGACGGACCAGTATTTCGAAAATATCCCCGGTTGCGGGTACAGGCTACCCATCAGGCTGCGGGTCGTCGTCGGATCGATTTCGCGCTCGATCCCCTGATCCAGCGCCCGCCGGCTGAAGGCCTGAAAATCCGAACATTCGCGGCCGCGAATATCCAAGATCTGGATGAATTCTCCAGCTTTGACCTCATAAGATATGGCGTTTCCCGGTTGAATGTTGATGTCCCTGAGAGGGTCGGCCAACGGCTCAGGCGCGCCAACACCCGGCTTTTCCAGACCCGGCGCGGAACGCTGAATATAGAGGATGATATCCGTTGGAGGATTGTTGTTTTCCGGGCGCATCGCCTCGCCGGGTGCGGCGACGATCAGAAGACCATCGCTTTCCGCCACGAAATGCACCATGTCGCCGGGGCGCGAGCCTTCGGCAAAAGCGCGGATTGCGTCGCCCTGCCCGATGTCAAACCCCGCAGCCTCGAGCGCGCGCAGAACCTTCCGGCCCGAAGCGGAACCGTTTGCCAGCGTTGCGATCACCCCGTCAGGACTCCCGTGTCCCCGCGCGCCGAGCATCGCCGCGTCCGAGCTTCGGCCGGGGGCAAAAAATACCATCTCAGCGAGCTGCATTCCATCGCGATTCAGCAATGTGATCGTGTCCCCTTTGGACACCGGAACGGCGCGCGATCCCATTGCGGGAACCGGATGGCGTTCTGTGCCATGAGGCAGGATGGGCAGACCGGGAGCCAGCACCCCGCTGCGTTCGAACGGTACCTCAAACAAGGGTTTTACGTTCATCTGGACAACTCCGGTTAATCCAGCCCCAAAGCGCGCTTGCGCTTTTCGGCCCAACTGCTGATTGCCATATCAAAGGTCAACGCCATCAGAGACACGTTCAGACCCAGTACAAAATTCTTGCCCAATTCGGTGCCTGCCAGGGTTCGCTGCAATTCCTGCCCCAGATCCTGCGTGCCGATGAACGCGGCAATAATGACCATGAAGAACGCGAACATGATGGCCTGGTTGAACCCGACGGCCATTGTCGGAAGCGCCAGTGGAAACTGTACTGACATCAGTTTTTGTCTGCGCGTCGAACCAGACATATCCGCGGCTTCGGTCATTTCCGGCGGCACGCTTCCCAGACCGATGATGGTATAGCGGATCAGCGGCACGGCGGCGAAGATCAGGATGGAAAACACGACCGCCACGTCATTGACGCCGAACAGCATGATCGCGGGGATCAGATAGATGAAGCTAGGGAAGGTTTGCGCAGTGTCGCAGGCCAGCAGGATACTCTTGGACCAGCGGTTGGACCGAGCTGCGACAACGCCCAAGGGGATACCGATCAGAGTTGCCAACACAACCGCTGAAATCACTGTATAAAGCGTGATGACCGAGCGATCCCACCAGCCTGAAAACGCGACGATTGTAAAAAACACCGCAGCATAGATACCGGGTTTGCGGCCTCCGACCCAATAGGCAAAGGAGACAACCAGCAGGATGAACGCAGGTGTCGGAATGGCCAGCAAAGTATCACGAAACGGGATCAGAACCTTGACGTTCAGGAACCAGCGCAGCCATTCGGTTGTCCCTTTGATCACATCGAAGGCCAAAACCGACTTGATCACATCGTCGATTTCCTTTCCCTGACTCAGATGCTGCTTGCGACCAACTTCAGCGAGGATCGGAAACACTTGCGACAACAGGGTGAACCCGACGAACAGACCCACTGCGATTAGCGGAATCCGGTGCCGTTTCCACCATGGCGTTCCGCGTTCGAAATGAATGGGCTGTTTGACGACCCAGGCCTTCGACATCCGGTCAAGCATGACCGCCAGAAGAACGATGGTCACGCCGATTTCAAACGAACGGCCAAGTTTGAAGCTGCCCATCATTGCAAGCAACTTGGCTCCAAGGCCCGGCATGCCGATAAAGGCGGTGAGAACCACCATTGCCAGACACAGCATGATCACCTGATTGACACCTACCAGTACTTCGGTGCGTGCGGCTGGGACGTATACATGCCGCAGCATTTGCCAGCGTGTACATCCAGACATCTGGCCGGCTTCGATCACTTCGGGGCTGACTTTCTTCAGACCCAGTGTGGTCATCAGGATCATCGGCGGGATGGCAAAGGTGATTGTTGCCACGGCCCCCGCGGTTGGTCCGACTTTGAAAAAGATCACCGCTGGCAAGAGATAAGTAAAGAATGGCAGGGTTTGCAGAACGGACAGGATGGGTTTCAGCACCCGCTCGAACCGGCCATACTTCCAGGCGGCGATGCCCAGCACCAGGCCCAGCACAAACGCCAGCGGTGCCGCCACTACAATGACAGACATGGTCTGCATGGCGATGTTCCACTGGCCGATTGCAGCGGTCCAGATGAACGTACCCGCACCCAGAGCCGCCAGCCGCCACCCCCCCACGGCATAGCCCACAACAGCAGCGACAGCAGCGATTGCTGACCACGGGATTGGGCCCAGATAAGGCCAGCGGCGCTTGCCTTCGAGCAGGTTGGCCGACATATCCAACAGGAATTCCAACGGGCCTTCGGCGATAAAGCGGGTCACGTAGATCAGACCAAGGTCGTTTTGGATGAAATTGAAGATCGCATCCAGCACCTGCGCCGTCGGCGGGATTGCTGCCTCGGGAATGCGGTTCAACCATTCAGGGAGAATTCCGACCGCCTTGGCAAGGATCAGCGCAAAGGCGGTGATCAGAAGTGCGGTAAGGACTCTGGTGCGCCCCCACGCACCGTCTGCCGTGTCCGGTAATTCGGTGGACAGTGTCGCCATCATTCGGCTCCGAGCAGAACGTTCAACGCGGCATCGCGATCCAGAACACCGGTGACAACGCCAGTTTCATCCGCAACCGGCAGCAGGATACGCTTGTCATTGACCAGAACCCGGGCCAGTTCATGAATGGTTGATCCGCCATTGATCGGCGCGCCTTCAAGGGTATGGCCGTTCACCGGTTTTGCCAGCCCTTTCGCATGCACCACGCGGGCCTTGTCGATATCCTCGGTGAATTTCGCCACATATTCGGTCGCCGGGTTCATCACGATCTGATCCGGAGTATCGCATTGTTCGACCGCACCGTTGCGCATTATAGCAATCCGGTCAGCCAGACGCAGCGCCTCGTCGAAATCATGGGTGATGAAGACGATGGTTTTGCCCAGCATCTCTTGCAGGCGCAGGAATTCATCCTGCATTTCACGGCGGATCAGCGGATCAAGCGCCGAGAAGGGTTCATCCAGAAACCAGATATCCGGTTCGATAGCCAGCGACCGGGCGATACCGACCCGTTGTTGCTGGCCACCGCTCAATTCCCGTGGGAAGTATTCTTCCCGTCCTTCAAGGCCCACCAGCTTGATGACCTCCAAAGCGCGTTCGCGCCGGTCGTGGCGATCCTGCCCACGCATTTCCAGCGGGAAGGCGACATTGTCCAGAACCGTGCGGTGCGGCAGCAACCCGAAAGACTGAAACACCATCCCCATCTTGTTGCGGCGCAATTCGATCAGATCGCGCTCGCTGAGTTTCATGATGTCCTGACCGTCTACTTCGATCGTGCCTCCGGTGATGTTGTGCAGACGCGAAAAGCACCGCACCAGCGTGGATTTGCCCGATCCTGACAACCCCATGATGACAAGCATCTCGCCACGGCCAACCTCGATCGAGACATCCTTGACCCCGGCGATATACCCATCCTCACGGATCTCGTCGAAACTGCGGCCTGCCGGCATGGACTTCAGATAGCTCTCGGGCGAGGGTCCAAACAGTTTCCAGACATTCTTGGCTGATATGACAGGCGCGATGGCGGGCATGGCTGCTTTTCTTTCTTGTTGAGCGCGGCCCTGGATCACAAAACGATCAAGGCCGCGCCAGATTCATTATACGTAGCCGTTATCAACTGCAGGCATTGATCCAGGGGTCAACAACGGCACGGTTGGCGTCCAGCCATTCCTCTGCCGCTTCTTCCGGCTCAAGCTCATCAGTGTCGACCAGCTTTGCCATTTCCGCGATCTGAGGGTTGGTGAAAGAAATCTGGGTCAGGGCGCAATACGCGGCTGGCCACTTGTCTTTCATGCCATCCCAAGCCGCCTTTTTCAGATATCCACTTGCCGGGTTGCCACAATCATACAGCGCGTCCGGGTTCGGACCCTTGGCAGGATCCTTGTCGCAGCCGTCTTCCCATGCAGGGAACTCCACAAACTCACCGGGCCAGACGGCTTCGGCAAAGTTTGGCGTCCAGTTGAATACAAGAACCGGGGTCTTGTCGGCCTCGGCGGCACCAATCTCGGCCCACAACGCTGCGGCGGAACCCGCATTGATCACGGTGAAGTTCAGATCAAGCGCTTCGGCGCGTTCCTTACCATGTTTCAACCAGTCTACCGGACCATCAAGATACCGACCCTTATCCCCGGTCTCGGCCGTGGCAAACAGGTGCGCGCAGTCGTTCAGTGCATTCCAATCAGGCAGGCCCGGGCAGGATTCCTTGGTCCACATCGGGTACCACCAATCTTCGCGCGTGACGGCATCATGATCGCCCGCGTCATGCAAACCCCCCTTTTCCAGAGCGGCCCGGTAGGATGCGCCAAACGCGCCTTCCCAGACTTCCATCTCAAGCGCGACGTCGCCCAAGCGGACCGATTCATAAACCGCCTGGCTGTCGGTGGTGACATATTCGACGTTGTTGCCCATCTCTTCGAAGATCAGACCGACGACGTTGGACATCACGATCTGGCTGGACCAGTTGTGAATTGGAATGACAATCGGGTCGCTGCTGTCTTCGGCAATCGCCCCGGTTCCCGCTACTGCCGCCAAGGTTGCTGCGGAAAGGAGGTTTGTAAGTTTCATGTTCGCTCCCTGAGTGAGGTTCGTTTTTTGTCAAAGGGGCTCTTCCGGCCCGCGAATTTGTGCATTTTGCCTAGAATCGCTCATAATGCAGAAAAGAAATTTGAGGGGCGTTGACCATAAAATCTTGAGGCAAACTCAACTTTTTACTATGTTAACAGTCGGTTGCCCGTTCAGACGGCAACGGGTGCCCATGAATGTTTTTGCGTGTGGCCGCGTCCAGATCGGGAAAAGTCCTGTAAATGCCAAAGAAAACATCAGTCACAGGGAAAGTCCTTCCTCCGCTTGATTATTTGTTGGCGTTTGAAGCCGCGGCAAAAGCGCAAAGCTTTGTGCAGGCCAGTAAGGTGCTGAACATCTCGGAAACCGCGATCAGCCGCAAAGTGCGCCTGCTGGAGCAGCATTATGATGTGCCATTGTTTGTCCGGGGTCACCGTTCGGTGTCACTGACGCAACAAGGTGCCATTCTGTTGGCAACTGTCGAAAAGTCTCTGGATCAGATGCGGGACGTCAGCCGTGAGATGCTGGCCAAGCATCAGGCCAACAAGGTGTCGATTTCTGCGACGAACTCTGTCGCGTCTTTGTGGTTGATGCCACAACTGCACAAGTTCAACAAATCCAACGGTCGTATCCGTATTTCGCTGGTGTCTTCGGACAGTGACGCAGAGTGCCTTTCGGATTCCATGGACCTGACAATACTGCGTGGAGATGGCGAGTGGCCGGGATACGAAGCAAAGCTTCTGTTCGGAGAAACAGTGTTTCCGGTTTGCAGCCCCGAGTACCTCAGAAGCAACCCCAATGCGGCAGTTCTTTCCGCGCTGCCGGAACTGGACCTTATTGAAGTCACCAGCAGCCATGCGGAGTGGATGACATGGCGTACATGGTTCAGCGGTAACGGTGTTTCCACCTCAGCGATGGAACAAGCTGTGGCTTTCAACACCTATCCACTGTCGGTTCAGGCTGCCGTCGATGGTTTGGGAATTGCATTGGGCTGGGCCCATCTTGTTGACCCCTTGCTTGAGAGCGGCGCGTTGGTCAGGCCGGTCCAGAACGCTTCGGTGCGAACGCAATCCGGATACTACCTGCTGAAAAGGCCGCTTCAAAAAGCTTTCCCGGAACAGCGCATCGTCGAGGATTGGTTGCTGGGTCTCAGCGCAGGTCGAAAAAGATACGCCTGATCCTGGTCGCAACCCCCGAATCTTAACTTGATGTATGGGAACATCCCTTGGGTACTTTAAACTCACGTATTGACCCTTGGGAATATTTATTTACCTTAAAGAAAATTTTGACCGAATCTGGCCCTGCGTTTTGTCGCTTTGGCCGGACCAATCCAGACTATCTCACGCAGGGAGACCAAACCCAATGAGCTATAAATCCGACATCGAAATTGCGCGTGAAGCGAATAAGAAGCCGATCCAGGAGATCGGCGCGAAGCTTGGAATATCCAGTG
>NZ_JBQERC010000034.1:0-10016 GCF_056534665.1 Ruegeria sp. P8 | reverse complement strand
CCAAAGGCCCGCAACCAAGCGGGCCTTTTTCAATTCAATCCCCTCAAAGCCACCTCAAGCTTCAAAGCAATCTCCCTATGCGCTGAGGGGCTTAAACGTCTACGGTAACGGCGATGTAGGATTTGCGCGCCTCGTCCGTGCGGATGTCCCACACAACCGGCGTGTCCTTTTCGATGATCCAGCTGTCGCCCGGCCCATAGATTACGGTTTCGCCGGTGCCCCATTGGTCAGTCCACTTCACCATCCAGCAAAGTGGCATGTTCGTGGAACCTGTAAGTGACCCGGTACTTGCCGCGCGTAGCACTATATTGGCCACCGAACACAGGCGCGTCCGGATTACTTATGTCGAAACTGCCTGCGCATTTGATCTCACCCTCAATCGTCTCCGAACCAATTGATTCAGGGCTGCCCCACAAATCCAATACATCTCGTTTCATGTTCTGAAGATAGGGGGTTATAAGACGTGCATTGGTCCTCATGTTATCAGGTCGTTCAAAATACGCTCCATCATCGCATCACATTCAGCCAATTGCTGAAGCGACAGGTATTCGTCGGGCTTGTGTCCCTGACCTTCCATCGAGCCCGGTCCGCACACCACGGTTGGAACGCCAAGCTTCTCAAAGAACCCCGCCTCTGTCCCAAAGGCAACTTTGGTGGTGGTGGTGCGTTGTGCTAGTTTTCGGGCATAGGCAACCACCGGATCGTCGTCCCTGACGTCTAGTCCGGGATAGGCGTTGTACTGTTCAACCTCGATCCGAGCCCCGCGCCAAGCCGCATGATAGGGTCTCGCCACACGATCCGCTGCTTGTTGAATACGGTCGAACAGGTCCTCGGCGCGATCAACAGCCAAGTGGCGGTATTCGAATGTCAGCTCCGCCCGATCAGGAACAATATTCAACGCCATTCCCCCCGAGAGTTTGCCAACATGAACCGTCGTATAGGGGATGGCATAAGCTGCGTCGCGCGCGCCGTTAAAGGCGAAATCTTCCTGAAGCGCGCGCAATTCGGCCAGGAAATCAGATGCAAGATGCAACGCGTTGACAAACCGGGGTGCCAGCGCGGAATGGCCGTTTTGCCCATAGCAGGTGGCGCGCAAGGCCGCCTTGCCCTTGTGGCCAACCGCCACCTGCATTTCTGTCGGCTCACCCACGAAACAGGCGCGCGGTCGGCCAATCATTGGCTTGAGTTGGTCCAGCATATGCTGAATGCCAACGCAGCCCACCTCTTCGTCATAGGACAGCGCGATTTTCAAAGGTTCGCCCAGTTTGACCTGGGTCGCGCGGTCCGCCAGCGCCAGTATCGACGCGACATAGCCCTTCATGTCGGTGGTGCCTCGCCCGTAAACCTTGTCACCCTCACGGGTCAGGTGGAACGGATCACGAGTCCATGGCTGGCCCTCGACCGGCACGACATCGGTATGGGCGGACAACAACACGCCCGGACCCACCGGGCCGGTTTCCGCGTATATTCCCGCCTTGGTGCCGGTTGGATCATCAATGCGGCGCACGGAAAACCCACGCGCCGCCAGATAGTCAGTGACATAATCGATCAGTTCGAGGTTGGACTTGGCGCTGACCGTGTCAAACCCGACAAGCCGATCAAGAATATCCAGGGTCTGCGTCATATCAGTCGACAGCCAGTTCCGTGATTTCACGGCGAAACGGCAAATCATCCCCGATATCCGGCGTATCGAGTTCACGCGCATAGCGGTGACCTGCATATGTCGCCCAGGCAATGGGCCCTGGCGCATTGGCATCACCGATCAGTTTGACGGTCTTGATCCCCGCATCGGCCCAGTCGCCTTCGCGGGCCATCAGGTCTTCAAAATTCTGGTCGTTGCCCACACGCGAGGCGACCATGACCACGGCATCCGCCTCGATCCGCCAGGTGCGGTCGGTATAGGTACAATTCGACACGACGTGATCGGGGTGGATTTCCGTGATGCCCTGGTTCAGCACGATGTCGACACCGGCCTCGACCAGACGCGGATGGATCGCGATTTGTTCCAGCGTGTTGTTGGTCCAGTCGCTGACATAGGCCGAAGGCGTCACCAGCGTAACCTGTGCCCGGTTCTTGGCCAGCAATTCGGCCAGAACGCCGCCCATGTAATAGTGGTCGTCATCGTAAACCACGACACGGCCTTCGGGAATGGTTCCGTCCATCAGATCGTCCGGGGTATAGATCTTGGCCCCTTCGGCGATCGGCATCGGCACAATGTGCTGACGCGCGACACCATCGCAACGCCATGTGGAGCCGGTGGCCAGACAGATGTTCTGAAAGCCAAACTCCAGAATGCTTTCGGCATCCAGTTTACTTTCGAAATAGGTTTCGACATTCGGCTTCTGGCTGATCTGGTATTCCCGATATTCCAGAACGCGGCCCCAGGCGCTGAGGCCCGGCAGCTTGCGCTCTTTCGCGACGCGACCACCCAGAACGGTGGTGGCTTCGGCAATCGCCACGTCGTAACCGCGTTCGGCCAGGGCGCGTGCCGCTTCCAGACCGGCAGGACCAGAGCCCACGACCAGTACGTTTTCACTATCGCCCTTCTGGTTCATCCGTTCAGGGTGCCAGCCCTTGCGCCATTCTTCCATGAACGTGGGGTTCTGGGTGCAACGGCTGATCGACATGGTCATGTCGCCGGTGATGCAGATGTTGCAACCAATACATTCGCGGATATCGTCGATCCGGCCTTCCTCGATCTTTTTCGGCAGGAACGGGTCGGCGATCGAGGGGCGGGCGCAGCCGATCATGGTCAGAACGCCGGATTTGATCTGCTTGACCATCGTATCGGCCGAGGTAAAGCGGCCCACGCCTACAATCGGCTTGTCGGTCAGTTCCTGAATGCCGCGCACCAGGTTTTCCTGCGCCGATTCATCCTTGAACCGTGACGGGCCCGAGCAATCTTCCCAAGTGCCTTGCGCCAGATCCCAAAGATCCGGCAGGTCTTTGTTCATCTCGATATAATCGCGCACCTCGGCGTTTGAGAAACCAAGTTCGCCAATGGTCTCGTCCAGACTGACACGCAGGGCGATACCCATCGTGTCGCCCACAGCATCCTTGATATCTGCGATCACTTCCTGGCTGAATCGCGCGCGGTTTTCCAGGCTGCCGCCATATTCGTCCGAACGCTGGTTGGTGGCGCGGCTCAGGAAGTGCTGGAAAATGCCAAAGCCGTGAGCGCCGTACAGGTTGATGAGATCAAAGCCTGCCTCTTTCGAGCGTTTCGCCGCATTCACAAACCAACGGCGCAGATCGCGGATATCGGATTTCGACAGCGCGCGCGCCTGAACCGGATCATTGGTAAAGGTTCGGATCGGAAGCGCCGAGGGGGCCAGTGGCACTTCCTTGGTGTAAAGGTTCGGACCGTTGATGCCGGAATAGGCCAGCTGGATACCGGCGAGCGCGCCATGCGTCTTCATTTTCTCGGACATCTTGCGCAATTGCGGGATGTCCTTGTCTTCCCACAGGCGCAGTTCGATGAACGGGGTGATTTCCGATGTGTGGTGCATTTCGCACTGCTCAGTGAAGATAACACCCCAACCACCTTCGGCCTTGATGCCGCGCATCTCAGCCGCAGCGGACGGGTCACGATACCCGCCACCGTTGCAGTGCGGCACCTGATAAAACCGGTTTTTTGCCGTGAGTGGCCCGATTTTCACCGGTTCAAACAAGATATCGTAACGTGGGTCGCGCAATTTCGCCTCCTTCGCTCCTGACTTGTCAAGCAAGATACAGGTAATCGCGCCGCCCGAAAGTTGGGCTTGCGAAATCAACGGTTAGGTTTCGGCTAATTGTCGGTGCGCTTACTTCACTTTGCCTTCGATTCCCGGCAAGGCATTTTCCTTAATAAAGTCAGTACAGTAGGTGATAAACGATTTGACCGAAATCGTGTTCTCGGCATCTGTGGCCATCAGTAGTCCAAGACGCATCGGGCGCTCATCTCCCAACAGGGGAATGGTGCGCAGCGGTTTTCCGTCCGGCGATAAGTTGTTCAGGGGTTTGACATTGGCCAGCCCGAACCCGTACCCGTTCGCAACCAGACTGCGCATGACCGCCATATCCTTTGTTTTCTCGGCAATGAACGGCTTTTTGCCGATCTTCTGGAAGAAGGACAGGAAATAATCGGCACTGAAGGGCAGATCGAGCAGCACCATCGGATAATCGGCCAGCATCTCAACAGATACAAACGGGTGCTTGGCAAGCGGATGGCCCTCGCAAACCATTGCGTAGGGCGGTAACTCAGCCAGCGAGACAAAGCGAAGGTCGGCAGGAATATCCAGATTATACGTAAGCGCGATATCAATTTCGGCCCTGCGAATATTGCTGAATATATCGGCCTGGTTCAATTCGTACTGACGAACGCGCACCTCGGGGAAGGCATCCTCGAACTTGCGCCGGATGCTGGGCAGGATCAGCTGAGCAAATGTCGACAGGCATCCGACATTCAATGGACCCCGCGCAACCCCCGCGATATTGCCAGCCAAATCCATCAGACCTTCCGCTTCGCGCAGAACGGTATGTGCCTTGTCAAGCATCGCCCGGCCGGCCTGGGTCAATGATAAACCCTGTGCATGCTGCCGAACGAACAGGGGTAGTCCGAATTCCTTCTCGAGCTGAGAAATCGCCGCCGAAATCGACGGCGACGAAACGTTGACCTTTTCAGAGGCAACCGCGATTGAGCCTGCCTCGCCGACCGCTACGAAGTATTCAAGCTGGCGCAAGGTGTATCTGATCGGCAAGTGCGGGCCCCTTTGATGGTCGGGATCAGGCCTTGTATTTGATCCACGTCGTTTTCAGAGCAGTATACTTTTCAAGAGAATGCAAGGACAAGTCACGGCCAAACCCTGACTGTTTCATACCCCCGAAAGGCGTCTGCGCCGAGAGGGCATCGACAGTGTTTACCGACACTGTACCCACCATCAACTTGTCGGATACCCGGCACGCGCGGCTCAGGTTATCCGTCCACACCGAGGCCGCCAAGCCATAGATCGAGTCGTTGGCCATCGCCACCGCTTCGTCTTCTGAGTCAAACGGAATAACTGACAGGACAGGGCCGAAGATCTCGTCACGGGCCAGCGGGTTGTCGTGCGAAACATCGTCAAAGATTGTCGGCTGGATAAAGTTGCCTTTGCCCGCAACTGTCACCTGCGCACCACCTGCAACCAGATTGGCGGTTTTTTTGCCTTCCTCGACAAACCGCATGATCCCCTGCGTTTGTTTTCTGTCCACGATTGCGCCCATTTTCGACGCTGGGTCCAGCGGGTTGCCGGGCTGCATGTTGGTGGCGCGTACGATCAGTTTTTCGACAAATGCGTCCTTGATCGAGCGTTCAACATACAGGCGTGAGTTGGCCGAGCACACTTCGCCCTGATTAAAAAAGATGCCAAATGCTGCCATGTCGGCTGCCGTATCCAGATCCTCGCAGTCGGCGAAAACCAGATTGGGGCTTTTGCCGCCGGTTTCAGGCCAGACCTGCTTCAGATTCGACTGGCCGGAATATTGCATGAACATCTTGCCGATCGCGGTCGAGCCCGTGAAGGCCAGGCAATCGACATCCATATGAAGACCCAGCGCGCGGCCAGCCGTGGCGCCAAAACCGGGTACCACGTTGAAGACCCCGTCGGGCACACCGGCTTCGGCCGCCAGCTCAGCAAGGCGCAACGCCGACAGGGGCGATTGTTCGGCAGGTTTCAACACGACCGAGTTGCCCGCAGCCAGTGCAGCGGCCCCTTTCCACGTCGCCATGTCCAGCGGGAAGTTCCAGGGCGTCACCGCGCCGACAACCCCCAAAGGCACACGAGAGACCAGCGCCAGATCGCCTGGAGCAGTTGGCGCAACCTCGTCATAAATCTTGTCGATGGCTTCGGCGTACCACTGGAAGAAATGCGCCGATCCCGGGGCATCTATGGTCACGGCGTCGTTGACCAGCTTGCCCATATCCAGACTGTCCAGCAGCGCCATCTCTTCCAGGTTTGTGCGGATCAGGTTCGCCAGTTTCAGCAATATTTCTTTACGGCCACCAGGGGCCATACGCGACCAGCGCCCGTCTTCGAATGCGGCGCGGCCAGCTTCAACGGCGCGGTTGATGTCAGCCGCGTCCCCTTCGGCAACCTGCGCCAGAACTTCGTCGGTTGCCGGGTTGATGCAATCAAATGTCCTACCTGACGCGGCGTCGACGAATTTGCCGTTGATAAAGGCCTGACCCTTGATTTTCAGGTTTGCGGCACGGGTCTTCCAGTCTTCGTGTGAATGGTCCGGCATTCGGATACTCCCTGATTATTCGTCGCCCGGCACGCCGTATGAAGGTGCTTCGCGCGGATCAAGCGCGCGCTGGACATAGGCGTTAAGCTGCGGTTTGTAGATGTCCCAGGCGGTGGCGATGTTTTCGATCGGGCAGTCTTCGGTCCAGTCGCAACGCAGATCCGCCACCGGCCAACTGACCTTGTCAACGATCTTCATGCCTGCGGAATGCACCGGACCAGCCTCGCCACCTGCGGCAAGGGCCGCGCGCATGGCCGCGATCAGGCGATCACCGATATGACCCGATGCTGCAAGATACCCATCGACAATCGCCTGCGGCACGGTGTCATTGGCCAGAAGATTTCCGCCAGACGCAACATTTTCAGCCTGCGCCTGTGTCCAGATGCCCAACGAGTTTGGACCCGAATGGATCGCTGTCGTCCCGTTTGCGTCAACCGCCAGAACCTGCCTGTATTCGATGAACTTACCGCGCTTTACGACCTCTGCCACCGCGTCGGCTGCTGACAACCCCTGTTCCATCAAATCCAGCGTGAGCGGGCCAAGGCTGGGATCGGTGACATTCTGCGAGGCAACAGCGCCAACACCTGCGCGCGCGAACGAGCAGCGGGCGGCGACGGCCGGTGAAGACGACGAAATCGCCAACCCGAACATTCCGGTGTCGGGACAGCGCGCAACCAGAGAAAAAGTCATGAACGACTCCTGTGAAGAAATCCCAGACCGGGCCGCTCTGAGCAAGAGGAGAAAGGAGCCAGAGCGGCCCGGTCATCCCAAGTTAATCGGGAATAACTGCGGTTCCGTCTATTTCGACAAGCCAGTCCGGCCGTGCCAGAGCTTGCACGACAAGGCCGGTCGAGCAGGGATGCACACCTTTGATATACTCGCCCATGGTGCGGTAGACCGCTTCGCGATGGCGGACATCGGTGATGTAGACGACAACTTTTACCAGATGTTCCATCGAGCCGCCGGCTTCTTCGATCAGCTGCTTGATGTTTTGCATGACCTTGTGGGTCTGTTCGGCCGGGTCATGGCTGTCAATATTGACGGCGTCATCCAGGTTCTGCGGGCACTGACCGCGCAGATAGACGGTTTTGCCACCCTGGGTGACGACAGCTTGACACAGGTCGTTGTCCAGATTCTGTTCGGGATACGTGTCCGACGTGTTGAATTTGCGAATGCGTGTGTGCGCCATTTCGGTGTCCTGCTTTTGTTGGTTTATTCTGCGGCTGAAGCGATGATGGCAGCTTCGCCCTGATATTTGGCGTAAGAGCATTGAATCGCAATCTGGTCGGCCACGTATTTGGCGTCATGCCAAACACCCCAGAGGAAAGACGAACCGCGACGCGATTGCCAGGGCAGACCCAGGAAATAGACGTCAGGTGCCATGGAAACCCCACGCTGGTGGATCGGCGCGCCACGCTCGTCAAAGGCGTCTTCCTTGAGCCAGTTGAAATCCTGACGGAAACCGGTTGCCCAGATGATCGTTTTCACGCCTTCTTCGGCCAGGTTAATACTGTTCAGCGGGTTCGCAAGGCTGTCCGGATCGGGATGTGCAGCGCGGGCTTCGGGCTCTTCCGGCAGGTCGATACCGGTGCGTGCGACATATGCGTCAGCCATGTCCAGAACTTCCATGTAGTTTGCGTCGCCCTTGGCCACGTTTTCCCGCAGGTCGCCCTTGAAGCTGAGAATACCATCGGCATAGCTTTCTGTCAGGCCAGCCAGGGTCACGCCTTCGTTGCCCAGACGGCGGAAATCCATGGTGCGCCCGCCATAGGCACCGCTAACTGAGATGGTCACGTGTTCAGTCCCCGGTGCAGGTGCCGCCATGTCCCACAGGCCCAGAACACCTAACCACCAAACGAAATCACGGCCGCGGTATCGACGTGGCGGGCGATCATGCGGACCAACCGACAGGAACACCTTGCGGCCCGCGCGATTCAATTCGTCCGCGATCTGTGCACCTGACGACCCGGCGCCCACAACCATGACGGCGCCATCGGCCAGTTGTTCAGGGTTCTTGTAGTTGAAGGAGTGGATCTGTTCGATGTCTTCAGAGCTTGGTACGATTGGCGGAAAAACCGGATGCTGGAACGCGCCGGTGGCCGCAACGATGCGGTTGCATTCAATCTCACCCGCGGTGGTTTTCACCAGAAAACTGCCCTTGCCGGGCTGGCGGGTTGCTTCCATCACTTCGACACCTTCCCGGATCGGCGCCTTGATCATTGCAGCATAGTCAACCAGGTACTGAGCAAACCGGTCCTTGGTGACAAATTCATCAGGATCGTTGCCGTCAAACAGCATGTTCGGGAAGCGGTCATGCCAAGCGGGGCCGTTGGCCACCAGCGCATCCCAGCGGCCAGTGCGCCACGCTTCGGCCGTGCGGTTCTTTTCCAGCACGATATGCGGGACATTGTTGTTGCTCAGATGCTCACTCGCCGCGATACCGGCCTGTCCTCCGCCAACAACCAGCGTATCCGTCGTTTCAATCGTCATATCGAGATCCTCTATTAGGCACTTCGAGGGTCGCTACCCAAATGGGCGCATCCTTTTTGTAATCTTAGAAATCAACGACGCTTCTGAGAAATATGATCTCGTTAAGCATTGCTTGGGCTATGGCTAAGACCAGATCCCATTTCGACTAGGTTGTGTCGCAAACTTTTCGATGGACCAAAGCCAGCTTTATGCCAGACGCAGCTATTCTGCGATCTCGGCGAATAGCTGGAAGCCAGAGGTCGTATCAATGGCGAATTGATTCTTCCGGATCATGTTGGCTACCTCAATGCCAACCAGTGTGGCTGAAACCGATCTGAACGACTTGAACCCACGTAAGTGCCGCATGCGTCGTTTGATGAATCTGTGATCCTGCTCGATCATATTGTTTATATGCTTTGACCTGATCGTCTGTACTTTGGCGGGGCATCCGAACCGATTAAGGACTTTGTTCACTTCTCGAATGCCCGCTGCATTGGCACCGCTCTTGTCGATTACGATTTTGTTTGGGATTCCGTTTGACGACAGTGCTTTAGCAAAGAAATTGGTCGCTGCTGGACGATTTCGCCGTTCGGAAAAGCAGGAAATCGAGGGTGTTTACCGCTTTGTCACCTCCGCGATAGCGATCTTCCAATTCCCGCGCACGCGAATATAGGTTTCGTCCAAACTCCAGAAATTCTGAGTTGGACGCTTCTTTGATTGCGTACGAGCAGCAACTATCGGCGAGTACTTCGCAATCTACCTATTCTATGTGGCGTGCTCAGCTCACATACCGCGTTCAGCCATGATCTCTTCAAGGTTCCGATAGGAAACAGTGTACCGCAGGTAGAAGTAAACTGCGTACAAGATTGCATCCTTGGGGAAATGACAGCCTATCAAGGAAATCATGCGGAAACCTGTTGGAGAGCAAAACGCAAACAACAAACATCGCTGCATATATGCTCGTCAATCCGGACCGATAGTTTGCGACACATCCCGCCGTGCGTCTTCGACAGTTCAGCAAGCGTCATTTCCGCACGGATCGCTTCAAGCGCGACCTTGGCTTTGAGTTCACGAGAGCGGTTCATTCTCGAGCCATTCTGGGTTGTCTCTCTCTTCATTCGATCCATCTTAAAAAATGGTCCGGTTCCCCGCGGCGACCTCTCCCCGCAGATATGTGATCTGCGGGGATATTGAGTTTTTGTGTGGATTACCTGCTGCGCCAGGCCTGTGTGCGGGCCAGGATGCCTTTTGATGCCATCAGATGAAAGATCCGGGCGGCTGCGTTG
>NZ_JBQERC010000033.1:0-10658 GCF_056534665.1 Ruegeria sp. P8 | reverse complement strand
ACCGCTACCGTCCGCTTTCACGCGGACCTTCACATTGTAGTCAATCACGCGTTTGACAGGTACCAGTACCTTCATTGTAGCGCTTTCTCCTTTTCATACGTCGTTTAGTTTTCTCCGAGAGGGGCCTCGGATACCCCTTCGCACCAGGCAACAAGTTGCGGGCTAATGGCTATATACGAGAGAGATAGAACCGGTTCATGAGGGCACCGCCCTGTCGAGCATTGCCACCGGCGATAGAATCTTGTCCAATTCGCTCTCAGGGACCAACCCTTCTTCGATAACAACATCGCGGATTGATGCGCCGGTGGCCAAAGCGTGTTTGGCAACGCGCGCAGTGGCATCGTACCCCAGATACGGAACAAGTGCGGTGGCAAGAACTAGGCTGTTATCCAGCAGATCCTTGCAGCGATCCGCGTTCGCTTCGATACCGAGAACACATTTCTCGGTCAGGACTTTCGTACCATTGATCAGAATCTTCAGCGACTTCAGGAGATTGTAGGCAACGACGGGCTCCATCGCATTCAGCTGCAGCTGACCTGCTTCTGAGGCCATCGTCACTACCAGATCGTTTCCTATGGTCTGATAGCAAATTTGGTTGACCACTTCCGGGATGACTGGGTTGACCTTGCCGGGCATTATGGAAGACCCGGCCTGTACTGCAGGCAATGTGATCTCGCCCAGTCCGGCACGCGGGCCAGAAGACAGCAACCGCAAGTCATTACAGATTTTCGACAGTTTTACAGCCAGACGTTTGAGAATGCCCGAAAAGGTGACGAATCCTCCCAGGTCGGAAGAGGCCACGATCAGGTCACTGGTGTGTTTGAGGTCAAAGCCCGAAATCTCTGCCAGGTGGGCAACGGCGCGCGTGTCATAGCCGACTTCGGCATTCACACCGGTGCCAATTGCAGTACCACCAAGATTGATTTCCGTTAGAAATCGCCCAATTTCGCGGATTCGATCAATGTCCTCACCGACGGTGACGGCAAAAGCTCTGAATTCGGCGCCCAGAGACATGGGCACTGCGTCCTGCAATTGGGTTCGACCGACCTTAACGATGTCGGCGAAGGCCCCGGCGCGATCTTCAAATGCAGATTGCAACCCCTTTAACGCGGCGCAAAGCGGCTCTACATGAAAAAGCACAGCAAGCCGGACGGCAGTCGGATACACGTCATTTGTGGACTGACCGTGGTTCACATCGTCATTGGGGTGGAGATGCTCGTACTCTCCGGGGGCATAACCCAGCTTTGTTAGGGCGAGGTTTGCAATGACCTCATTGGCATTCATGTTGGTCGAAGTTCCTGCGCCACCCTGAATCATGTCCACCACGAAGTGTTCGTGATGCTTGCCGTCGATGATTTCCTGGCAGGCTGCATCTATCGCTTTTGCCTTTTGCGTCTCAATGCCACCAATTTCGGAATTTGCCCGAGCGGCGGCCTGTTTGACCATGGCCAGGGCAACGACGATGCAGGAAAAATGTGACAACGGCACGCCGGTGATCGGAAAGTTCTGCCGTGCACGCTCGGTCTGATTTCCGTACAGAACCCCAATGGGCAGGTCTATTGACCCGATCGCATCCGCTTCACTTCTTCTAGATTGCATAGACAGTATTTTCCCCGTGTTTGCCCACTTCGACTAGCTCAACCAGCAGGTCGATCAAAAGACAGGCTTTCCACAGCGTTGGTTAGTTTGTCACAAAGCAAACATGCAGGAGCGTTATATCTACAAATCAAAAGGTGAACCCAAGGGTTAGGTATTTGCTAACGAACGCTAAGGAACACAGTTCTTAACGCCTCAACACTGCTTTTCTATCGTTTCAAAAAAGCAGATGCGCGTAAGGGAGGTTCCTTTTGCCACACAACCCAAAAGATGCGATTGATGTGCAGAGCGCCGTGAAACGCTATGGCGATTTTACTGCGTTGAAGACAATCTCACTCACGATCGCCGATAACGAATTCTTCACGTTGCTTGGCCCGTCCGGGTGCGGCAAGACAACCCTTTTACGAATGATCGCGGGGTTTGAATCCGTCACTGAAGGCGCAATCTACCTTTACGGAGAAGAGATTGAAAACCTGCCGCCAAACCAGCGACCGGTGAACACAGTTTTCCAGAACTATGCGCTGTTTCCGCATATGACTATTCTTGAAAACGTGGCTTTCGGCCTGGAGATGCGAGGCAAATCCAAGAGCGCAGCACGCAGCCGTGCGGGCGAGATGCTTGAACTGGTGCAACTATCTCAATTTGCGGCCCGCAAGCCGTCGCAGCTTTCGGGCGGTCAGCAGCAACGCGTTGCGCTGGCTCGGGCGCTGGCTCCACAGCCCAAGGTATTACTTCTGGACGAACCTCTCTCGGCGCTGGACCTGAAGCTGCGCAAGGCGATGCAGATCGAACTGAAACATTTGCAGCGCGAGACCGGGATTACCTTCATCTTCGTCACGCACGATCAGGAAGAAGCGCTGACAATGTCAGACCGGATCGCGGTAATGTCCGCCGGCGAACTGCAACAGCTGGGTACGCCGACCGATATCTATGAACGTCCACGCAACATGTTTGTGGCGGATTTCATCGGAGAAACCAACCTGTTGGAGGTCTCGGTCGATGAGATCCGCAATGGGCGCGCGATCTGCCATCTGGGCGGCGGGCACGAGCTGACCTGTGATCAGGTCGAAGGGATCAATCCCGGCTCCAAGGTGCACATGTCGATCCGGCCCGAGCGTCTTTACATGTCCGACAAACCGGTTGAAACCGAAAGCCTGAAAGGTCGCGTCAAAGAAAACATCTTTGTCGGCACCGATATCAGCACAATCGTTGATTTGCAGGATGGCCCGGATTTCGTGGTGCGCACGTCAAACTCGGATCGTGGTAACAAACGTATCTTTGAGCCTGGCACGGACATGTTCGTCAACATGGAGCTGGGGGCGGGTCGCCTCCTGGTGGACTGATGGCAGCAGGTGCAGCAAGCGGCGGCAGCGCAACAACCGACACGTACAAAGAAGCCAGAAACTGGCTTTTGCTTCCGGCCTGGACGGTTTTGACAATCTTCGTATTGGCCCCGGTTCTGATGATGCTGGTCTATTCCTTCCTGACCAAGGAATTCCGGGGCGGCGTGATCTGGGAATTCAGCCTTGCAGCTTACGATCAGTTCTTCTTTGACCGCGGTCTTTTCGGGGACGAGCCTCCCAAGATCGAGTGGACCTATATCACTATTTTCTGGCGGTCGATCTGGCAAGCAGGTGCGGCGACACTGCTGAGTCTGGTGATCGGTTTTCCAACCGCATATTTCATTGCGACACGTCCGGAAAGCGTACGCCCGCTGTGGGTCTTCCTGATTACAATTCCCTATTGGGTAAACCTGCTGATCCGCACCGTGTCGATGAAATTCCTGTTAAGGGATCAGGGGCCGTTGAACGACTTTCTGATCAATATCGGCCTGATCGACAGCCCGATCGCCATCGTTAACACCAATTTCGCGGTTCAGTTGGGTTTGTTCTATTCCTACTTGCCCTTCATGGTTCTGCCGATCTACGCAGCTGTCGAGCGGTATAACTTCTCGCTGAGCGAAGCTGCTGCAGATCTCTATGCAAGCAAAATGACAACGCTGCGCCGGATCGTGTTGCCAGCTGTGAAGCCGGGTGTGATGGCGGGCTGTATTCTGGTCTTCGTGCCTTCTATGGGTTCGTTCCTAGCACCTGACCTGCTGGGCGGTGCAAAGAACTTCATGATCGGTTCTTTGATCGAGGAACAGTTTAAGGGCAACGCCGGGAATTGGCCGTTTGGTGCGGCCGCCTCGATGATCCTTCTGACTATGGTGTTGATCATCCTGGTGATCTCGGCCCGTCAGCAGGCCAAAGCCAGCAAGGCGAAGGGGTAAGTCATGGCGCAGGTGAATGAAAACATCAAGTCCTACAAGGGCTTCAAAACCGTCACTCTGGCTTGTCTGGTGATCCTATATGCCCCTCTGGTCATCGTGACGATCTATAGCTTCAACGCATCCCAATCGATCACCAACTGGGAAGGTCTGTCGCTGCGCTGGTATACCGATGTGTTTACCGGTCCTGAAAGCGCCAAATTCAAAGCTGCGGCGTTCAACAGTTTTACCATTGCGATTGTCGCGGCCACCATTGCAACGACAATTGCGACGCTGGCTGCCACAGCGATGGTTCGAGGCGGCAAGTTCAAGCTGCGCGCGGCAACATTTGGGCTGATTTCTCTACCGATCATGGTCCCCGAAATCGTGCTTGCTACTGCCACACTGATCTTTTTCAACTCGATCGGGTTCACCCGCGGCTACACAACGATCCTGGTCGCCCATATCTCTTTCTGCATTCCCTTTGCATACCTGCCGATCTCAGCCCGGATGCAGGGGATCGAGGACAGCTACGAGCAGGCAGCGCTTGATCTTTACGCCACCAAACGACAGGCGTTCACCAAGATTTTGCTGCCGCTAATGATGCCGGGGATCATCTCGGGCTTTCTGCTGGCCTTCATCGTCTCGCTTGACGACTTCATCATCACCAACTTCGTCAAAGGTGCGGGTGTCGAAACATTGCCCACCGCAATCTTCGGGTCGGTCAAGCAGGGCATCAAACCAAACATCATGGCGATTTCAACCATGTTGCTGAGCGTATCGATCATCATGGTTACGATCAGCTATTTCGTCAGCAAGTCTGACAACACAAAATAACCCAACAAGGAGCAAATCCATGAAACATCTTCTGAAATCCAGTGCTGCAGCTTTTGCCCTTGCAGTTTCAGCCAATGCGGCCGTCGCTGAGGGCGAACTGGTGGTCTATCACTGGTTCGAATACATACCGCAGGAACTGCTGGACAAGTTCACCGAGCAAACCGGTATCGCCGTGACAATGGACACCTACGACTCGAACGAAGCGATGCTGGCCACGTTGAAAGCAGGCGGCATCGGCACCTATGACGTGGCAGTGCCCGGCGATTATATGGTTAAAATCATGGCTGGCGAAGGGCTGCTGGATACCATCGCCGAGGGCGAGTTGGTCAACAAGGGCAACATCTCGGCCGAATGGGCCGACCCAAGTTTTGATCCGGGCCGCACCCATTCGATCCCGTATCAGTGGGGCTCGACCTCGTTTGCGGTGAACCGCGATGTATACAGTGGCGACATTCAGACTACGGACATCCTGTTCAACCCACCCGCCGAACTGTCAGGCAAGATCAACATGCTGGACAGCCAAGGTGACGTGATGGCCATGGCCTCGCTGCACCTGGGTATCCCGCAGTGTTCGAACGATCGTGAGCAACTGAAGGCACTGAACGATATGCTTCAGAACGCAAAACAGCACTGGGTGTCGTTCAACTCGGATACCGCCAAAGAGGTGCTGGTGTCCGGTGATGCGGCAGTCGGTCAGATCTATGACGGCTTTTCCGCAAAGGCTCGGGAAGAAGGTGCCAACGTCGAATATGCCTTCCCTACTCAGGGCTACGTGGCGTGGATGGACAATGTTGTTCTGCTGAAAGATGCGCCGAACCGCGATAATGCCCTGAAATTCATGGACTTCCTTCTGGAACCGGAAAACATTGCCGCAGTGACCAACTATGCGCAGTATAACGCGGGCGTTAATGGGGTGACCGAGTTCCTTGATCCGGAACTGGCAGCGCAGCCTGAAAAGAACCCTCATGCGGGCGCGGGACAAGGCGTGTTCCTCGAAGTCTGCGACGAGGAAACTCAGGCTGTCTATGACCAGATCTGGACCAATCTCAAGAAATAGGTCGGTGTAAGCTAAGATTTGGTGGCGCTTTTGTTAAAAGCGCCGCCGAACAAACCTATTGAGACGAAAAGCCCCATGAAACGCGTTACAGTCTGCAGTATTTTAAAGCTTCTCTGAACCAGTCTGCATCATAGCATCGGTTTCCGAAAGCCACTCGACATTTGGTAGAGTCCTTAGCAATGCCCTCGCCCCGATGTAAGCGCTGACCTTTCCAGCGGTGGCGAACAGGTTGATCGGACGCCCCTGACTGTCGCAGACGGCGTGCAGCTTTGTGTTCATGACACCCTTGGTCCGATCAATCAGGCGTCTACGCCCCCAGTTGTTACGCCCAAACTGATCGCTGTCCGATGTGCCTTCAGGTAGGTTGCGTCGATCTGTTTGGTCAAAGCCTTTTCCGGCAATCCGGCATGCCCTTCCAAATGACACGCGGCGTTGACGCGAAATAACCTCACAGGAGACTGCGTTGCGTTTGAAGTCAGCGACGAGCTCAAGCGGCTTGATGTCGTGTTATTCCCAAAGTTTGACTATAGGTGTCGCGCAGTTATCGGGTGCTGCCCACCGTTTACCTGTCGATCTTCTCGCTACCAAAAGGTGCCATATACCCCCTTCCGACCCTGATAACGTAATCAAATCCAGATGCGCTTGACGTCAAGTGTATCTCGTCTTAATAAGTTAGTTATTACTCACTAACATAATGGTTTCGAATGCCCGCCCGCAAGCCCGCAGATGAACGCAAGACCGAGATCGTACAAGCCATGCTGCGCCTCGCGGACGAGTTGGGCCCTGATCGCCTGACCACACAGTCGGTTGCTGATGCAGTCGGGCTGACGCAGCCCGCAATCTTCCGGCACTTCGCGACCAAACAGGATTTATGGTTGGCGGTAGCTAACGAGATTTCTGAACGCCTCCGAACCGCGTGGGGTGACGCGCTTAGGACATCTGCCGATCCGGCAGAGCGGATCAAAGCGCTGATTTTGGCTCAATTGCACCAGATCGAGACTATGCCGGCCATCCCGTCTATTCTTTTCTCGCGCGAGCTACAGGTAGAAAACGACGATCTCCGGCAAGCTGTTCTTACGCTGATGACTGAATTGGTCGCATTGCTGTCCATCGAGCTGACCAACGGACAGAAAGCGGGCCTGTTCGACACAAACCTGCCGCCTGAAGACGGAGCGCTACTGTTGATCTCACTGGTACAAGGGTTGGCGATCCGCTGGACTCTAGGGAAACGCGGTTTCGCATTGGAATCCGAAGGGCACCGATTGCTCGACGCTCAGATGCGGCTATTCCGAATAGCAAGTACAGGGGTTTCGCCATGAACCGCCGTATCATCTTCGGTGTTACCCTTGCTGTCGGCCTCGCCGTCTTTGGCTGGCTTGTCCTTACAGAGCGCCCGGTTAATGTTTCCACTGCCGCAATTGAAAAGAATGTCCCTGTTCGTGTTTATGGGCTGGGGACGGTCGAGGCCCGGATCGTCTCAGATGTCGGATTTGAAGTTGGTGCCACGCTGACAGAACTTTCGGTCGACAGTGGTGATACGATCAAAGCGGGGCAAGTCCTTGCCCGGCTTCATCCGACGGAACAACAAGCAAAAGTCGCGCGCGCCAAAGCCGGGATTGCCGCCGCAGAGGCCACTTTGGGCAAGGCTGAGGCAAATGTGATCCGCGCGCGTGCCATTCTTGCGCAACGGCAGTCGACAAATGCGCGCCAGCAGGAACTTGCCGGGCGCAATGCCGTCTCGACTCAGGCTGCAGAAGAAGCCCAGCGGGATGTCGATGTTGCAGCCGCTGATCTGGCCGTAGCAGAAAGTGATGTTGAGGTTGCCAAATCCATGCACAGTGACGCCAAGGCAGCCCTGCAATACGAGCGTGTGCTGCTTGATCATCATGTGTTGCGGGCGCCATTTGACGCGGTCGTTGTTGAGCGCCACGTCGAAGCAGGTACTGTTGTTGTCGCTGGTGAACCAATCTTTACCCTTTTGGACCCGAACACTGTTTGGGCTTTGACCTACATTGATGAAGCGAGGGCCGGGCCCCTGCAACTCGGACAAGTTGCCGAAGTGAGGTTGCGGTCTTTGCCGCATAAGGTCTTCACAGGCAAGATCGCGCGGATCGGTATAGAAAGCGACCGGGTGAACGAAGAACGCCGGGTCTGGATTGCATGCAATCGGTGCCCGGAACAGGTTTTTCTTGGCGAACAGGCCGAAGTTTGGATCACAGTGACAGAACTGGTCGATGCGATGTTGGTTCCCGAGATCGCAATAACCGGTTTTGACGGGCATGAAGGTCTTATATGGGTCGCGCAGGATGGGCGTGCGCATCAGGTGTCGGCAGTCTTCGGTCACCGGACCGAGGATGCGCGGGTCGAACTGGTCGGTGGTATTCCCGACGGCTCGCAGGTCATCTTGACACCCGGTAAAGGGCTGTCCGAGGGACGCATGGTTCGGGTCGTCGAGAGGGATGCGCCATGAATCTCGCCTACCGCGATGTGCGTCACAATCTGTTCCGCTTCATGCTGACTTGCCTCGGCCTCAGCCTTCTGATGGCGGTCGTGCTGGCAATGATTGGTATTTACAATGGGCTGGTTGCGGACGCGCTGAACATCGTCAAAGCACCGCGAGCAGATCTTTGGATTGTTGAATCTGGTACACGCGGACCGTTTGCAGAAGCCTCGAAAATTCCCGACGGCACCCGTGATGCCGTGGGGCGATTGCATGGTGTGTCCGAAGCGGGCAGCATCACATACCAGACCGTCGAAGCGCCCTTTCGCGGCGAAACGCTACGCCTGTACGTGATCGGATACGAGCCAGGTCACCCCGGTGGACCCGAAGCAATCTCGGTAGGGCGTGGGATCAGCCAGTCCCATTTCGAGATCGTGGCAGATGCCAAATCCGGACTGTCCGTCGGCGATGTGATCCGACTGGGCCGCGATCCTTTCACTGTGGTCGGGTTGGTCGAGGATACGATGAATTCCGCCGGTGATCCGGCGGCGTTTATCACCTTGCGCGATGCGCAAGTGCTACAGACGCAACTGGCCCCGTCGGCTCAACGCGTCCAGGAGGCACGAGGCGCGGGGTTGCTCGAAAGTCAGGACAGCGTTGCGGCTGTGATCGCACGGCTTGAACCGCTTGCAGACCCGCAAGCAGTGGCGCAGTCGGTGCGCCAATGGAAACATCTTGGGGCCCTGACACAAGCCGATCAGGAGTCTATTCTGCTATTGTCTGTGGTGGATCGGGCAAAGCGGCAGATAGGTTTGTTTCTGGGCATCTTATTGTCCGTTTCAGCCGTTGTGATCGCATTGATTATCTACACGATGACCATGGAAAAGCTAAAGCAGATCGCCACACTCAAACTGATCGGCGCCCCCGACCGCACGATCATCGGGCTGATCGTGCAGCAATCCATTGCACTTGGTGCGGTCGGCTGGAGTTTCGGTCTGATCCTTATCCTGCTTGTCAAAGACTACTTCCCCCGCCGGGTTGTGTTGGAGCCGATCAACGCCGTCGCGCTGGCAGGGATCATCCTCATTGTCTGCATCGTCGCCAGCGGCCTTGGCGTTCGTGCAGCACTCAAGGTCGATCCGGCCACGGCAATCGGAGGGTGACGTCATGCTCAATGATCCGCGCCGCGTTATTGTAGATGTTACCAATGTCTCAAAGCACTTTGGCGAGGGCGGTGCACGTGTCGATGCACTGAAGGGTGTTGATCTGTCAGTCGAGGCGGGCGAAGTGGTGGCACTACTCGGCCCGTCTGGATCGGGCAAAACGACGCTTCTGAATGTCATTGGCTGCATCATTGCTCCGAGTACGGGGAAGGTTACGCTGGACAATGAGGTGGTTTACAACAAGCAATGGCTGCGAAACGATTTGCGTAAGCTACGGCTCGACAAGATCGGGTTTATCTTTCAGTTCCATAATCTTCTGCCATTTCTCGATGCCAAAGATAACGTTGCTCTGGTGCTGAAACTGGCTGGAAAATCGACGGTCGAGGCGCAAAGGCGCGCTGTCGAACTGCTGGACTATCTGGAGGTCGGTCACCGCAGGGATGCGATGCCCGCGCTTCTGTCCGGAGGTGAGGCGCAGCGCGTGGCCATCGCACGCGCCCTTGCCAACAGCCCGCGCATCATTCTGGCAGATGAACCAACTGCGGCGCTTGACAGCCAGAGGGCCGGGATCGTGATGGACCTGATGCGCAAGCTCGCAGCTGAGCAAGACGCCTGCATCATCGCTGTGACGCATGATGAAAAGATCTACGACCGGTTCGACAAGCTGTTCCACTTACGCGACGGCCGACTTGATGGAACGGAAGGGGGCGCGACATGAAAAATGCAACCACTGGCAACCGCGCCCTGAACATAGCGGCAAGCGTGGCAATAGTGTTCGGCGCGTTGACTGTTTTCTCAGGCGGACGGGCCTTGTTTGGTGGCGATGAAGCACGCGCCGCCGTTGGTAATGCAGTGCCCTTCGTGCTGTGGTTCAACTTTCTGGCAGGATTCGCCTATGTCGTGGCCGGCATTGGACTGTTTCTTCGGCACCGGTCAGCGGCCTGGCTATCAACAGTCATTCTGGTTGCCACCGTTCTGGTTTTTCTGGCCTTCGGCGCTCATGTGCTGCAAGGCAACGCCTATGAGATGCGCACCGTCGGCGCGATGACCTTGCGCACGGGTGTCTGGTTAGCCATTTCCGCTGTGGCTTGGGTGCATATCTGGCGAGCAGAATGACTCGCCTGTAGATATGCCGTTACTCGCGGGACATTTCCTTTAACCTCCTATTTCGGGGGCAAAGGAGTTGCTTATGCATCAGGATGTACGCGGGTATTGTCACGTTAACTTCCGGTCGACGAGGGAATGCTGATGGTCGGGATTCAAGCGGCTCGAGTGGCAGCATTCCAGGCGTTAGTTGCCTCGAGGCGGTGATAACGG
>NZ_JBQERC010000032.1:0-15771 GCF_056534665.1 Ruegeria sp. P8 | reverse complement strand
CCAAAGGCCCGCAACCAAGCGGGCCTTTTTCAATTCAATCCCCTCAAAGCCACCTCAAGCTTCAAAGCAATCTCCCTATGCGCTGAGGGGCCAAGCATATGCTCGGCAACAGGCTGTTGCAGCGTCCCGAACAACACGTCCTCGATCTCGTCTGACAAGGAGGACACACTGACCGAGCATTCCACAACATCGGCACATAGCGGTCGAACCTGTTCGATCATGTCAGCGTCGGGCAGGACAAGATCGCGATGCCGGTCCTCCTGTCGCTGTATATGCAGCCAGAGAAGAACAACCCCCGGCTTGATCCGGCGTATCAGCTCGGATGTGTTGCGCAACCAAGTCTCTCGCAACTCCTGTGCCACAACCTCAAAGCGCGCGTCCTTTATGGCGCGCAACCGTTCCAGCAAATGCCTGACAAAGTGGATTTCCGTGAAATCGACCTCGGGATAAAGATCCAGCAGATCGCGCGAAGGTTCAAGAAACCGATCATTCCGACGCGGGTGCACGCGATAGAACCTGTTCGACTGGCAGGGCACGTCCAGCACTTGCAGCACACAACGGTCCGATCCGTTGGCAAGGTTTAATACCCCCGGATCGGCAAGCAACGCGTCAGCCCCGCAAAAAAGGCTACCAAAATTGATACAAGGTTTCGGCAACCTTTTTGCTAGCAATGCCGGGTACGGATATTCCACGAACCGGCCAAACGTCTCTTCTCCACCCAGGCAGGCCACATAAGGCGTATCAAGATTTCCGGGCGGCGACCGAAACCACAGATTTGATCCTGTATATTGGCACGCGGCCTCTGTGCCGTTGCTTACACGATGAAAGCTCATACCAAGCCCCCCAAATTTTTCACCCAATTGCCAATTTGCGGCCTTAGGTATTGAGAATCTCCTAATGCGCGCATTTGAAGCAAAATTGACCGGTTCGATCCCCTTGCCGCCCGCCCCGGTCTGCCGATACTGTCCCGGTATCCTCCAGGGCAAAGGCAGCTGAACATGGAAGTTAAATCGGTCGGGGTGATTGGCGCGGGTCAGATGGGCAACGGCATTGCCCATGTTCTGGCTTTGGCGGAATACGATGTCTTGCTGAATGATGTCAGTCAGGATGCGTTGAACAGCGCAATGGCCACGATCGAAGGCAACATGGCGCGTCAGGCATCACGTGGCAAGATCACTGACGATGCGATGCAGGCGGCCCTGAAGCGTATTACGACCACCCTTGAATTGCCGCAGCTGGGACAGACCGATCTGGTGATCGAAGCCGCGACCGAGCGGGAAACGGTCAAACAGGCCATTTTCGAAGATCTGCAACCGCACCTCCTGCCGCATACGATCCTGACGTCGAATACGTCGTCCATTTCCATCACGCGTCTGGCCAGCCGTACCGACCGGCCCGAACGTTTCATGGGTTTCCACTTCATGAACCCGGTTCCGATCATGCAATTGGTGGAACTGATCCGCGGTATCGCAACAGATGAGGAAACCTTCAAAGCCTGCAAGGCGGTCGTGGACCGGTTGGGCAAAACAGCTGCCAGCGCCGAAGATTTCCCGGCTTTCATCGTTAACCGCATCCTGATGCCGATGATCAACGAAGCCGTTTATACGCTGTATGAAGGTGTCGGAAGCGTCCAATCCATCGACCAATCGATGAAACTGGGTGCGAATCACCCCATGGGGCCGTTGGAACTGGCGGATTTCATCGGGCTGGACACATGTCTTGCCATCATGAACGTCTTGCATGATGGTCTGGCTGATACAAAGTATCGCCCCTGCCCGCTATTGACCAAATATGTCGAGGCCGGATGGCTGGGGCGCAAGACGCAACGCGGTTTCTATGACTATCGCGGCGAGGTGCCGGTTCCGACACGTTAAGTAAACCGCCCGTGCCCGGTACGGTACCGGTCAGATGAAAACACGGGTCAGGACTTGCCTGACTTGCCCAGCGACAGTGTATGGTTTCTGAGCCAGGTCATGAAACCACGCGGGTCTCTCTCCAACTGTTCCATGTCCTGATCCGAGATCGGATCGCCAATGACCGGCGATTGCGGTTTTTTGCACGAGCGGACGATTTCATGCAGCAACAAGCCTTGCCGCAGGATCGGCGACAGTTTGTTGGCGATCTGGTACCAGCGCGAGTTGCTGCCGGGAAAGAAAATCGGCACCACACGCGCGCCTGAACGGCGGATCATTTTTGCGGTGAACACATTCCACTCGCGCTCGACCGCGGGGCCAAACCAGTCATCCGAAGACATGACGACACCGGACGGGAACAGCGCCACGACACCGCCGTCTTTCAGATGGTCCATCGCCTTGCCACGCATTTCCAGCATCTTGGCCTGCGCTTCGGGGTCATGCGGAAACGGAACCGGGATCATGAAAGACGTCGCGGCCTCATCAAGACCCGTCAGGACCGAGCGGGTCAGAATGCGATAATCACTGCGGATCCGCCCTATCAACTCGGCCAGAATCATACCGTCCACCATTCCGTGAGGGTGGTTGGCAACGACAACGACGGGGCCGGATTTTGGAATACGGGCAATCTGTTCTTGCGGTGTGGTCAGGTCAATCCCCATCACCTCAAGCGCGCCGCCCCAGAACCGCTGGCCCCGGTAAAATTCGTTCTTTTTCTCGAATTTGTTGACCATCCGCAGAATGGTCAGCTTGCCCGTGCACCATTCGATGGCGCGAATGGCCGTCGAAGTCCAGGCATCGTCGAACGAGTTCGCATAGGTCAGAGTTCTACGGTCGTAGATCTCGCCCTGATCTGCGGTCCCATCCACCACCGGGCGTGTCTTGGTCTCGTGCGTCGTTTCCGCCAATTCCTGGTCTTCCCGTTCTTCCTGTCCCGGCAAGGGCAGCTTAGAACCCCTCTCCGAACTTGTCGTTCACAAGCGCTTCCAGAGCTTCTGCCAATGCTTCAGCATCCGGTCCGGAGGTCTCGACGTCAATAGTTGTTCCGCGTGATGCTGCCAACATCAAAAGGCCCATAATACTGTCACCTGACGCAGAAATTCCGTCCTTCGACACCTCGGCATGCGCGTCGAAACCTTCCACAACCTCGACCAGCTTCGCCGATGCGCGGGCATGCAGACCTTTTTCATTGATAATTTTCAGGCTTCGGGTGGTCATATTCATCAATCCGGTTTTAGTCCAATGTCACATTTTGCGCATTGATGTATTTCCGTCCAGCTTCCATTGCCTGACGGACAGCATCACCAACGGGTAAGTGGCGGCTTTTGGCCAATTTAATGAGCATTGGCAGGTTTGCCCCATACAATATCCGCCGATCCTGAGGCGCACAGGCCCGCAGGCTGAGATTTGAAGGGCTGCCACCGAACAGGTCGGTTACAACGACAACACCGTCGCCCATATCCACTTCGTCAGCCGCACGACAGATTTCCGCCTGTTTTTCATCCCTATCGTGGTCGGGTTCGATCGCAATGGCCACAAGGCCGGGCTGCGGTCCGACCACATGCTGTGTGGCGGCCAGGTATTCCTGGGCCAAACCGCCATGCGCAACGATCACTATTCCGATCAATCCGACCTCACACTCAACGACCGACGTTCCATCTCGCGATGTCTAATTGCCACCTGCTGCCCGTCCTCTGCAAGGGCCTTTGCAACAGCTTCTGCCATTGCGACGGATCTGTGTTGCCCACCCGTGCATCCAAAAGCCACCGACAGATGTGCTTTTCCTTCGGCCCGAAAGGCCGGCAGCAACAAAGTAAGCAAATCCATAACACGTTCAAGAAAGGGTGCGTAATTCATATCCGATTGAACAAAGCGCGCAACGTCCGAGTGCCGCCCGTCCGCCGCCCGCAACTCGGGGCGCCAATACGGGTTTGCCAGAAACCGGCAATCAAAGACCATGTCCAGCCCGCGCGGAAGGCCCCGCTTGTACGAAAACGACTCGATAGAAACTGCCAGATGTCGCCCCCCTTGGGGCGCAAACCAGTTTTCAACTTCTTCCCGCAGCTGATGCACGTTCAGATGGCTTGTATCGATCAGGGTATCTGCAATCTCGCGTATGGGGGCCAGCAGCTCTTTTTCACGCTGAACGCCGGTCTCAGGGCTGGCATTCTTGGCAACGGGGTGCCGCCTGCGGGTTTCCGAAAACCGGCGCACCAACACGTCGTCGCTGCAATCCAGATACAGAACGGTCAAATCCACCCGCGCCATGCGACCCAGGCTTTCGGCCAGTTCGATAAACCCGATTGTCGAGAAATCGCGATTGCGGGCGTCAATGCCCAGCGCCATTGGGCGGTCGCTGTCCGCACTGTCCAGTAGGCGCAGCAACAGGCCCATCGGCAAGTTGTCGATAGCCTCAAAGCCCAGGTCTTCCAGGACATGAATGGCTGTGGATCTTCCGGCCCCTGATGGGCCTGTAACCAACACGATCCGCCGTTGCTCTGTCATTTGTTCGGCCATTCCGGGTGTACACGCCCATATTTCAGAAGCTGCATCAACGCTGCGGCCAAGTTGGGCACGCCTGCCCCGCGAAGCAAGGGAACAGTTTGCCCCAGCAGCACGATTGTCGCCTCGGCAGGCAACCTCTGCGGCTCGTTTTGATCCAGGTCCATAACATAGTCCAAAGGGACCGGTCCGAATGCATCCGCTTTGATCAAACCAATGTGACGGGCCTCGATCAAACCCTGTATCTGCGGCACGGCGGCGGCAATGACCTGATGGCCCCGCCTTGACAGTTCGACCCGATCATCCGCAACCAGCCCTGCCCCATAGGTCATCATCTGCAATGCCAATGCCGATTTTCCCGCGCCCGAGGCACCGACAATCAACAGCCCGCGCCCGGCCACTGTTATACATGAGGCATGAACACAAGCGCTGTCCCGGTCTTTGGCGTCTGACAGAGAACCTGCTTGCATGGTTTAAACGGGCAACCCCACCACAAAACGCGCGCCCAGCGGGTCTGACGTGATATCAGCCTCTGTCGGGCGGATATTCTCAGCCCAGATTACGCCGCCATGGGCTTCGACAATCTGTTTCGAGATGGCCAAACCGAGCCCCGAATTGTTGCCGAAATGCTCGGGTGGGCGTTGCGAATAGAATCGCTTGAACACTTTGGTCAAGGCCTGTTCCGGAATACCCGGCCCGGTGTCTTCGACCACGACAAGAACACGGTTGTCGCGCTGACGCACCCAGACCCTGATCGCGTCATTTTCTTCACAGAAGGAAATGGCATTGGTGATCAGATTGACGAATACCTGCGCCAGCCGTGCCTCAAGCCCGTTAATGACAATCGGTTCGGATGGCAGATCGGTGATATAGTCAATCCCCTTGGACCGCGCGTCCTCACCCAGATATTGACCGATATTGCCAATCAGCTTGAGCAGATCAAAGGGCTGCTCTTCTTCCTTAACCAGTTCCGCATCAAGACGTGACGCGTTCGAGATGTCGCTGACCAGCCGGTCCAGGCGCCGAACGTCATGTTCGATTACACCCAGCAGCTTGTCGCGCTGATCTTCGCGCTTGACCATGCGAAGCGTGCCAACAGCGGATTGCAGGCTGGCCAAGGGGTTCTTGATTTCATGGGCGACATCAGCGGCGAACTGTTCGTTTGCGTCGATCCGATTATACAGAGCAGTCACCATGCCCCGTAAAGCGCGGCTGAGGCGACCGATTTCATCCGGACGGGCGCTTAGATCAGGGATGCGAATGCGCCCCGGATTGACCCCTGTGCCCCGATCCTTACCCATTTCGGCCGCTGCGGCCAGGTCCGCCAATGGGTTGGCGATGGTCGAAGCCAGCACAAGGCTCAGGCCCACCGAAACCAGCAAAGCCACCACGAACATTTGCAGAATGCGCTCCTGCTCACGGCGGGCCAGTGCGTCGATCTCACCGGCGGGGCCTGTGATGGCAACTGCTCCGGCAGGGGTATCCTCGTAAAGAATCGGAGCAGCGGCTACGATCACGGTCTCACCTGCGGCGTCCTGAACTGCCTGAACCTGCCTTTGACCTGCCAGCGCCTGTGGGATAATTCCCTGCACCCGCTGTGCCAGAGTCGGTGCCTCGACCTCGGTCGACCAGTTGAGAAGGTTCGACACACCGATCCAGACCGCGTTCAACGTGTCGCTGATCACCGTGCTGCCGGTTTGCACCTCGGAATTGGTTTGCAGAAGAACCGGCATGGCCGACACTTGCGGGGCACCGCGTGTCCAGCCAATCAGGGTGCCACTGGCGTCATAGACAAAGACTTCCCCGCCTTCAGGAAGTGTCAAACCTGACAGCGTATCTCTGACGTCGAGGTTGCCAGCATCCTGCGCGGTGTGCTGCGCACCCTGGCGCAGCTGGGTTTCAAAGACGTTGCTGACCAGCTGCGCATCGCCAAGCAGATTGCGCGCCGTCTGCTGAACCGTCTCTTTCCGCGAATCGTCCAGATACAGCAATCCTGTAACCAGGATCACCAGCGCGATCAGGTTGAAGGTGATGATCTTGCGCGCCAAAGGCGAGCCTCGCAGAGAAAACAGGTTTCTCTGGGACCGCTTTTCCCTCAGTTCCGCTGACTCGGTATCGTCGGGAATGACCCAGTCATCCCCGAGTACGACGTCACCGTCACGTAGTTCGCTGGCTGCTTCGGTGTCGCGCACGAGAGCCCATTACCCCTTGCTGGCGTGGCGCCTATTCTTCGTTGTACCGATAACCGATACCATAAAGGGTTTCGATCGCCGAAAACTCGGGATCAGCCGCGCGCATCTTCTTGCGCAGACGCTTGATGTGGCTGTCGATCGTCCGGTCATCCACATAAACCTGATCATCATAGGCCACATCCATCAGCTGGTCGCGGCTTTTGACGAAACCCGGACGCTGGGCAAGTGCCTGAAGAAGCAGGAATTCGGTCACGGTCAGGGATACATCATTCCCTTTCCAGCTGACCGCATGGCGCAGCGGGTCCATCCGCAAGTCGCCGCGTTCCATAACCTTTGTGTCGTTGCTATTGGCCGCAATCGCGTCGCCGCTTGTTGCTTCTTGCCGACGCAGCAGAGCGCGGATGCGCTCAACCAGCAACCGTTGCGAGAAGGGCTTTTTCACATAGTCATCCGCGCCCATGCGCAGACCCAGAACCTCGTCGATTTCATCATCTTTCGAGGTCAGAAAAATCACCGGCATCTGCGTTTTCTGACGCAGCCGTTGCAGCAGATCCATGCCATCCATTCGCGGCATCTTTATATCGAGTACGGCCATATCAGGCAGCTTTTTGTTGAACGCATCCAACGCGGCCTGGCCATCATTATAAGTTTCAACCTCGAAACCTTCGGCTTCGAGTGTCATGGATACAGACGTCAGAATGTTTCTATCGTCATCCACAAGTGCAATCTTTGACATCGGGCTCACCCCTATTCCTGCTCACTCGCGCAATAATTCGCTTATTTGTAAGGCATTGTTGGCGGTTTTAAGACGCCGAATCAATCCGTAACTGCGAATCGTGCCTTTGTTGCGGCAGGTCTGCGGCAAATTTGCCTTTATGCCCGCAAAAATATGCCCGGTTCTCGGTCATTGAATTTGTGATGGCGCTAAACCCGAACTTGGTTGCGCTAACTGCGTCAAACCCGCCTGTTCATGTCCTGAACGACCGTGGTAAGACGCGCCCAACCGCCGGTTTTGCCGGTACACTGCCCCAAAGGCGCCTCAGGGCCCAAAGCCTCCGCGCCGCCACAGGAGAAGATACACATGACATCTGGACGGGTTAACCCGCAATTCCGCCTCGAGGATCAGGGCATCGAGGGTCTGGGCAATGTCTATTATAACTTCATGGAACCGGCGCTGATCGAAGAAGCGCTGAAGCGCGGCGAAGGTACACTTGGGAATGGCGGTGCCTTTCTGGTCACCACTGGCAAGTTCACCGGTCGATCGCCCAAGGACAAGCACGTCGTCAAAACCAGCAGCGTGGCTGACACTGTCTGGTGGGAAAACAATGCCGAGATGACCCCCGAGGGATTTGACGCCCTCTACCAAGACATGCTGGCCCATATGAAAGGCCGCGACTATTTCGTGCAGGATCTCGTCGGTGGTGCCGATCCGACCTACGCGATCAACGTGCGCATGGTGACCGAGCTTGCCTGGCACAACCTGTTCATCCGTCACCTGCTGCGTCGCCCGGATCGCGAGGATCTGGACGAGTTCACCGCGGACTTCACCATCATCAACTGCCCCAGCTTTCAGGCTGACCCGGCCAAACATAACTGCCGTAGCGAGACGGTTATTGCGCTGAACTTCGACCGCAAGCTGATTCTGATCGGCGGCACCGAATATGCGGGCGAGAACAAGAAATCCGTCTTTACCCTGCTGAACTACATGCTGCCGGAAAAAGGCGTGATGCCGATGCACTGCTCGGCCAACCATGCTGTCGGAAACGCGGTCGATACCGCCGTGTTCTTTGGTCTGTCCGGCACCGGCAAGACAACCCTGTCCGCTGATCCTTCGCGCACGCTGATCGGAGATGACGAGCACGGCTGGTCGGATCGGGGCACCTTCAACTTCGAAGGCGGCTGCTATGCCAAGACCATCAACCTGAACGCCGAAGCCGAGCCGGAAATTTATGCGACCACCTCGAAATTCGGCACCGTGATCGAAAACATGGTCTTTGACCCCGAGACCAAGAAACTGGATTTCGACGACGACTCGCTGACAGCGAACATGCGTTGCGCCTATCCGCTTGAGTATATCTCGAACGCCTCGAAAAGCGCGCTGGGTGGTCATCCGAAGAACATCATCATGCTGACCTGCGATGCCTTTGGTGTACTGCCTCCGATCGCGCGGCTGACGCCTGCACAGGCAATGTATCACTTCCTGTCGGGCTTCACGTCAAAGGTGGCGGGGACCGAGCGTGGCGTTACAGAACCGCAACCCACCTTCTCGACCTGCTTTGGTGCGCCGTTCATGCCGCGTCGCCCGGAAGTCTACGGCAACCTGCTGCGCGACAAGATCGCCCAGCACGGCGCGACCTGCTGGCTGGTCAATACAGGCTGGACCGGTGGCGCCTATGGTGTCGGCAGCCGGATGCCGATTAAGGCCACCCGCGCCCTGCTGACCGCAGCGCTGGATGGTTCACTGCGCGACGCCGAGTTCCGCAAGGACGCCAATTTCGGCTTTGACGTTCCCGTCTCTGTTCCGGGCGTCCCCGAAGTTCTGCTTGACCCGCGTCGGACCTGGGATGATCAGGCCGCATTCGACAAGCAGGCCGAGAAACTGGTGCAGATGTTTGCCGAGAACTTTGAGCAGTATCTGCCGTTCATTGACGACGACATCAAAGCCGTCGCAATCGGATAAACGAAAAAGGGGCCGTCAGGCCCCTTTCTTTTTGCCGATCCGTAGCTTTTTTGCTGTCCGCCGAATACTCATCTTATAGTTGTATGTCGTTAAAAGCACACACAAGTGCGTTGTTTCAAAGTGCGATCTGCGCTAGGCATATTTACTGTTGAGACGAAAAAGCCCGGCACATTCGCGCCGGGCACTGACTGAAAGGACTTTATGGAAGCTCATATGCGCACACTCACAACGCTGGATTGAGCAACCTAATCAGGCTTCTAGTCTAAGTAAACGGGGATGAGTGTCAACATGGGACTGGTTGGTTAGTATTGCGATCAGCGTGGTTCAAATGGTCGCGGACAGGCGGCGGTTGGCACAGAAAACTACAGGTAACACCATGACGGAAATCTCGAAACTCACCGAACTACGCAAATTGATGCAAAGCATGGAGCGGACGCTTGGGCTGGAAAAACTATCTCCGGTTGAGCGCGACATCTATTACGCCGCGGAAGAGCTTTCAAAATCCACTCAGGAAGTGCGTACGTTCGGTTTGATCGAGCATACTTTGGTCCAAAGCATTTCACGCCCAACTTTTTTCCGCGCGCTGAAATCGCTGGTCGAAAAAGGCTATCTTTCGCAAAGCGGCAGCGCCAATCGCGGGCGGTACATCGTTCATGCCCCCAGATGACGCGCCCCGTGCGCGCACGGTGATGTGATCGCAATGCGCGGCTGGGCGACTGACACCCTTGCGGCTTCACTGGCTTATGTGCTGGCGTCGATACTGACCTTCGCCGTGCTGATGCCAATGCAGAACGTGTTTTTTCCGGAATACCCAAGCCGGGCGAGCCTGCTGTTTTTGCCGCATGGCGTGCGGGTCCTGTCGGCCTGGCTGCTGGGGTGGCGTGCGGTATTTGCGTTGCTGCCGGGTGTGTTCATCGTCTTTGCTTATCTGGCGGGAACGGATGTTTTCCTGCCCACCCGCCTGCTGGCAATTGCTGTCGCGGTTCTGACAGTTCCTGCGGTTTTCTATCTGCTCAAGGCCGTCGGATGGGACCTGTTCCCCAACCCGAACCGCAAACCCTGCTGGATTTGCGTTATGGGCGTGGGCATAGCCACATCCATTCTGGTCTCTGGCCTGACCAATCTGGTCTTTGGCAGTGCAACGGTTGAGTACATCGCCTTCCTTATCGGCGACATCTCGGGCCTGTTCTTTCTGATGCTGGGTCTGTATTTCGCGTTCCGGTTTGCAGACAGGCGACCGGGCTAGCACCTCAGCCCATCAGGCCACGCCGCAGCAGGTTCAATCCCGCTACCAGTAAAACGAACAGCGTCGCCTTGCGAAAGCTGGCCTGATCGATGCGATCCTGCAATTTCAAACCAACCCACATGCCAAGCATGGCAGGAAAGATCAGTATTACTGAAAACGGAACCGTTTGCACCCGCAGAAAACCGGACCAGACATGCGCGGCCAGTAACATGACCGCCCCCAATCCATAGATGACGCCCTGAATTCGGATCTGCTCGGCCTTCGGGGTATTCAAAGCCGTCAGATAAGCAACTGTGGGGGGACCCCAGATGCCCGACATGCCACCCACGAACCCGGCGACGCCGCCAACAATAGCCTCAACACCGGTTGATGGATGATGTAGCACCAGCCTGACGCCCAGAACCTGCACAAGGGCGAAGAAGGACACGAATGCACCGATCAGCAGCAGGAAGACCGAGCCGGGCACCAGCGTAACCAGCTGTGCGCTCAGCACCAGAAAAATACCGCCAACGACCAGGAACACCCGAAATCGTCGAATAGAGCTGAGTGCGGCGCTAGCGCCCCCGCGAAAAGCCTGAACGCCGTTGGTGACAAGGGTCGGCAGAATAAGCCCTGCCAGGGTCAGATCCGGTGGCAGAAACGAATTCAGGCCAGATACAAACACCATGGGCATGGCAAATCCAACCATGCCCTTGACCCATCCGGCGGCAAAGGCGACGGCGATGGCAAGTAACAGCTCTTGCGGCGACAGAAGGGAAAACAGGTCCATGCCTTCTAGATATCATCTGGATTTTCTTCTGCATTGCAAAAATGATAAGGTAATTTTTGAACTTTCTAGCAGCAAATTGAGTATTTTTGTTGCGCTGCACGTGCAGCATGATATGACCAGACGACCGAGGAAAGGACGCGATTCATGGCCCATGACGGACAGGATATGACCCAAATGACAACTGATGCTGTTTTGCCCGATCTTCTGGATTTAACGCGGGCCGCCGTGCCTGCTGTGGACGCCGTTTTTGAAAAAGCCCGCGCATCCGTGCGTGGCATGGTGACTGCTGAGGGCCGGGTTTCTGGCGCATTGATCGAAGCAAATCAGACCGCCGCGCATGGTCTGGCCTGGCTGGCGACATATTCGCAGTCGCTGCAACAGATGCAGCGCTGGGCAGAAGCGCTGCAAGCCGATGGTAAATTTGGCGAGATCGAGCAGTTGCTGCACCAGATAGCCTTTGGCGAATATCTGCACCAGGTCGCGGGCGGAATTCCGATGAACCAGGGCGAGGTGGTGCGTCTTCAGGATATGGGTCTTGGCTGGGACGCGCTGTCGGGCTTTCAGTCGACCGAAGTGCAGACCCTGATGGCACGGGCCAATTCTCAGGCCGCACGTAGCCGTCTGGTTGCGCTGATGCAGGATCAGGCCGGAGCTACGATGTTCGGCGCGTCCGGTCTGGATGAAGAGCTTGAGATGATCCGGGACCAGTTCCGCCGCTACGCGCAGGAAAAGGTCGAACCAAACGCGCATGACTGGCACCTGAAGGATGAACTGATTCCGTTGGAAATCATTGAAGAACTGGCGGAAATGGGCGTTTTTGGTCTGACCATCCCCGAGGAGTTCGGTGGGTTTGGCCTGTCCAAAGCGTCGATGTGCGTGGTGTCCGAGGAACTGTCGCGTGGCTATATCGGCGTGGGTTCGCTGGGTACCCGATCCGAGATTGCGGCCGAGTTGATCATCGCGGGCGGCACCGACGCGCAAAAGGCACAGTGGTTGCCAAAGATCGCCAGTGCCGAGATCCTGCCGACCGCCGTTTTCACGGAACCTAACACCGGTTCAGACCTTGGCAGCCTGCGCACGCGCGCGGTCAAGGACGCGAATGGCGATTACAAGATAACCGGCAACAAGACCTGGATCACCCACGCCGCGCGGACCCATGTGATGACCCTGCTGGCGCGGACCAACCCCGACAGCACCGACCACCGCGGCCTGTCCATGTTCCTGGCGGAAAAGACACCGGGCACTGACGAGAACCCCTTTCCCACACCCGGCATGACCGGTGGCGAGATCGAGGTGCTGGGCTATCGCGGCATGAAGGAATACGAGCTGGGTTTTGACGGCTTCCACGTCAAGGGTGAGAACCTGCTGGGCGGCGAAGAAGGTAAAGGTTTCAAGCAGTTGATGGAAACCTTCGAAAGCGCGCGCATCCAGACCGCCGCCCGCGCCATCGGCGTCGCACAGTGTGCGCTGGACATCGCCATGCAATATGCGATCGACCGCAAGCAGTTCGGAAAATCGCTGATCAACTTCCCGCGCGTGTCCGGCAAGCTGGCGATGATGGCGGTCGAAATCATGATCGCGCGTCAGCTGACCTATTTCAGCGCATGGGAAAAAGATCACGGCCAGCGCTGTGACCTTGAGGCCGGTATGGCCAAGCTGCTTGGTGCGCGTGTGGCCTGGGCTGCGGCGGACAACGGGTTGCAGATTCATGGCGGCAACGGCTTTGCGCTGGAATACAAGATCAGCCGCGTTCTGTGTGACGCGCGTATCCTTAACATTTTCGAAGGGGCTGCTGAAATTCAGGCACAGGTCATCGCACGACGTCTGCTCGGGTGACCCATTCCGGCAGTCCTGTTTCCCCGACTGGCCCGGCGCTTGCGCCGGGTCTTTTTCCTGTTTTGTACAATCTGTACGCGGTCCGAACCATGCAGAGTACGTTTTGTACAAAGCAAACCATCGCCCCTCGTGGCCCGCGTAACGGTCACAAATGACCCACGTGTTTCAAAACTTCCCCTTTGATCCCACCCCTTTCACCGGTAGAGCATCAGCCGAACACGAGACGTCGCAATTAACTTTTGGGATAACGCATGACCCGACCTTTCCTTGCTATGTGTGCTGTTCTTGCGGCTCTTGCTCTGGCGGCTTGCACCACCTCGCAGCCGACGGTGAGCCGGAGTGATGTGGACGCGCTGGCGCAATCGATCCGGGGGCTTGGGGCGGAGGTCGATCCGGCCGAGGCACAGCAAGCGGCCACGATTGCCTATGCCTATTCGCAGCAGCTGAAGCAGGACTGGAATGTCACCGACCCGGCGATCATCCACAACGCCAAGATCATCAACGGGTTCCGCGAAAAGGGCCTGTGCAATGACTGGGCCGAAGCGATGACCAAACGCCTGCGGCAGGAAAATTTCCGGACGCTGGATTTGCATTGGGCCACGTCGCCGCCGACCCCGCTGCGCATCATCCACCATTCGGCATCGATCAGCGCCAAGGGGGACACGATGTATGATGGCATTATCCTGGACCCCTGGCGCAACAGCGGTGCCTTGTTCTGGGCGCCGGTGCGCGAGGATACGCGATACAACTGGGCACCCCGGCTGGAAGTGCGCGAGCGACTTCTGAATGGGTCTTTGCCCTACTGACCCGGTTTCGCCGACAGGGCTGATACGCTAGAACCCTGCCATGACACGCCTGATCCTGACCCTGCCTTTGATGGCCCTGTTTCAATGCGACAGGGATGAATCCGTTGCCGCTTATGGCGCGGCAGACCGGACATGGGCGTTGCAGGAGATCGACGGACAGCCCTTTGCCGCCAGCGCCCTGCTGCGGTTCCCCGAAGAGGGCAGGATCGCCGGAAATGCCCCCTGCAACGGCTATGACGGCACGCTGAACGCGCCCTACCCGTGGTTCGAAATTCAGGACCTGAGAGCAACGCGGGCCGCCTGCGCCGGGCTTGAGGCCGAAGGGGTCTATTTCGCCGCCCTTTTGGCCATGACCCAATCCGAAGTGTCGGGCGATGTGCTGATCCTGCGAAATGAGGACGGGCACGAGATGGTGTTCACAGCCGCCGAGTGACCTGATCCACAAACCGCGCGCGCGCCTCGGGCAGTGGGTTATGCCCCAGCGCGGGGGCGACGCGATGGTTCAGGAAATATCCGGTTGTGCGCAAAGCCTGCGCAATCTCGGCATCCGGCGCGGTGCCTTCGCCCCGCAGGCAGGGCGGCAGCGGCAACAGCTTGTCTGCCCATTCCCCCGCCCCTTTGACACTGACGGCGCGCCCGGTCTTGGGCGACACATAGACCAGCTCCTCGGTTGTGCCGGTCGCGGCGCAGGCGGTCAGATCAAGGCCAAAGCCAAGCTCGTCCAGCAACGCCAGTTCCCATCGCAGGTAGGCCAGCGGCCAGATCTCATCCTGTCCCAACAGGTCCATCAACCGCTCGGTCCGGGTATAGAGCGCCGGGTGCGCCTCTCGTTCGGGCAGGCAGAAGGACAAAAGCGACACGACGGCGTTCAGCCCGGACAGGGCCAGCCGCCCGGAAAACGCCGCCGCCGCGCGCGAGCGCAGGGGTTCGACCTGAAAGGTGCCGATATGTTCTTCCAGCCGCGCGCGCCACAGCACATCCAGCTGCGCGCCGGGTTGCAGGATGGGTGCGATCTTGCGGCTGGTCCCGCCCCGCACCACACCGGCATGACGCCCGTGGGATTCGGTAAAGACCTCGATAATCGCCGAGGTTTCGCCGTGGCGGCGAGAGGTCAGTAGGATGCCGTGATCGCGCCAGTCCAATTCGGAGTCCTGTCGGTGATTAAGTTGTAGTGTTCCCAGAAAATCGTGAAGGGTTCCGTTCTGCAATGGTTTTGCACATCAAACGCGGAAAGATACGTGAATCGCTTGGTCCGACGGCAGGGGACTGGGCATCTATGCGGACAAAGCCGACCTTGATAAGCATGCTTTCGACTGCAGAGCTGAGGTTGATGTCAGTTCCAAGACGCGGCACAAAGTTGAGGCAACTTGGAATTGGAAGCATTTAGGTGAATCAAATCCTTACGAGAACATCCCTGTTAGCAATGAGCTTAGGCCTAGCAAGCTTTTTGACCTCACCTGCCGTTGCTGACAACGGGTTAACCTTAAGCGTTCCTGATGATTACCGCGGGTGTGTCGAAACGCCGTACCATTTTGGGGAAAACCCATTCGATGAAGACGGTAGGATCATCGCATACCCATATGCTGCGCTAGAAAAGAGCCCAGAAGTTGTTCTAGTTCCATCTGCAAATACCGAAGATGCTCAGCAAAAACGAATACGTTTGAGTTGTTCTGGGTTCGAGGAGCTCGGCAGTAATATCGACGTAGTCTTCGAATATGATGAGACTTTTCCATTTAGTGGACGTGTCGCGGTTTGATGCCGCTCCTTTGATAGCATTTATTGCAACAAAGGAGACGAACTATGGGACTGAAACGGACGGACGAATTC
>NZ_JBQERC010000031.1:0-15869 GCF_056534665.1 Ruegeria sp. P8 | reverse complement strand
AAACAAAAAACACCCCCTGATAATTGGGGCCGCCCTTTTTTTTGCGAGCTCGGTATGGCTTACGCCAGCATGACCATCGGGTTTTCCAGATTGTCGACAATGGCCTTGAGCAGCTCGGCCCCCAGCGCGCCGTCGATGACCCGGTGGTCAACCGACATGGTGACAGACATCACCGTTGCCACGGTCAGCTCGCCATCATCCCCGACAACCGGTTTCTTGACGCCGGTGCCGACGGCCAGAATTCCGGCATGGGGCGGGTTCACGATGGCATCGAAATTGTCGATGCCGAACATACCCAGGTTCGAGATGGCAAAAGTGCCGCCCTGATATTCATGCGGAGCCAGCTTGCGCTCGCGGGCGCGGGCTGCAAGGTCTTTCATCTCGGTCGAAAGGGCTGACAGGGATTTCATGTCAGCGTCTTGCAGGACCGGCGTGAACAACCCGCCTTCGATTGCGACCGCAACAGCCACATCTGACGGTTTCAGTTGCAGCACCCGGTCACCTGCCCAGACGGCATTACAGGCCGGAACCTGTTGCAGCGCATTGGCGACGGCTTTGATGATGAAGTCATTGACGCTGAGCTTGACGCCACGGCCTTCGAGTTGCTTGTTCAGCTGACCACGGAATTTCAACAGCGCATCCAGCTTGATATCGCGGCGCAGGTAGAAATGCGGAATGGTCTGTTTGGCCTCGCCCAGGCGTGCAGCAATGGTTTTGCGCATACCGTCGAGCTTGATTTCCTCGTACGGGCGGCCTTCGTACATCCGCGCGACCATATCCGCCGATGGACCAGACGGAGCTGCAGGGGCAGCTGCGGGCGCGGCGGCGGCCGGAGCAGTGGCAGGAGCTGCTGCCGGAGCGGTGGCAGTTGCGCCTTCGACATCAACCTTGACGATGCGACCATGCGGGCCGGAACCGGCAATCTGCGTCAGGTCGAGACCTTTTTGCGCAGCAATCCGGCGGGCCAGAGGCGAGGCAAAAATCCGACCACCATCAGCCTTGGCCGGAGCGGCCGGGGCAGGGGCGGGCGCCTCGGGTGCCGCTGGCGCGGCAGCCTCGTTGCCCGCGACGGCTGCGGGGGCAGCCGCCGGCGCAGCAGCCGGAGCCGTGCCAATGTCATCAGCGCTTTCGCCGTCTTCCAGCAGAACCGCGATGGCGGTGTTGACCTTGACCCCTTCGGTGCCCTCGGGGATCAGGATCTTGCCGATGGTGCCGTCGTCAACGGCCTCGAACTCCATCGTGGCCTTGTCGGTTTCGATCTCGGCCAGCAGGTCACCGGAGGAGACGGTATCGCCTTCCTTGACCAGCCATTTGGCGAGCGTGCCTTCCTCCATCGTCGGGGACAGGGCGGGCATCAGAATTTCTGTAGGCATCTGTCTGTCGCTCCTTACCGGTAGGTCACTTGTTTGACAGCGGTGATCACCTCATCGGTGGTGATCAGGGCCAGCTTTTCGAGGTTCGCGGCATAGGGCATCGGAACGTCCTTGCCGGTGCAGTTGATGACCGGTGCGTCGAGGTAATCAAACGCCTCCTGCATCACGACCGAACTGATATAGCTGCCGACGGACCCCTGCGGCCAGCCTTCTTCCACTGTCACCAGCCGGTTGGTCTTCATCACCGAATTGATGATGGCGCCAGTGTCCATCGGGCGGATGGTGCGCAGGTCGATCACTTCGGCGCTGATGCCGTCTTCGGCCAGCTTGTCAGCAGCTTCCAGCGCGTATTGCATGCCGATGCCAAAGCTGACGATGGTCACGTCCGAGCCTTCGCGCCAGATGCGGGCCTTGCCCAGCGGAATGGTGAGGTTATCCACCTGCGGCACTTCGAAAGAGCGGCCGTAGAGGATTTCGTTTTCCAGGAACACAACCGGGTTGGGGTCGCGGATGGCCGATTTCAGCAGACCTTTGGCATCAGCAGCCGAATAAGGCATGACGACCTTCAGACCGGGGATCTGCATGTACCACGCGGCATAGTCCTGGCTGTGCTGTGCGGCCACGCGGGCCGCGGCCCCGTTGGGCCCCCGGAACACGATGGGGCACCCCATCTGACCACCGGACATATAAAGCGTTTTGGCCGCAGAGTTGATGATCTGGTCGATCGCCTGCATGGCGAAGTTGAAGGTCATGAATTCGACAATCGGTTTCAGACCGCCAAAGGCCGAACCCACCGCGATACCGGCAAACCCGTGTTCGGTGATCGGGGTGTCGATCACGCGCTTGGAGCCAAATTCATCCAGCAGACCCTGCGATATCTTATAGGCCCCCTGATATTCAGCGACTTCCTCTCCCATCAGATAGACGTTTTCATCACTGCGCATTTCCTCGGCCATTGCATCGCGCAAGGCTTCGCGCACGGTTTCGGACTTCATCTCGGCATCCGCGGGCCAGTCGGGTGACAGGTCCACCGCTGGAGCAGCGGGGGCCGCTGCGGCAGGAGCCGGGGCCGGGGCTGCTGTGGGGGCGGCCTCGGGCGCCGCTGCGGCTGCGGGGGCTGCTGCGGGCAGGGCCGAGGCGTCTTCGCCTTCTTCGACCAGCACTGCGATAGGGGTGTTCACCTTGACCCCTTCGGTGCCCTCGGCGATCAGGATCTTGCCGACGATGCCTTCATCGACGGCCTCGAACTCCATCGTTGCCTTGTCGGTCTCGATCTCGGCCATGATGTCGCCCGAGGATACGGTGTCGCCTTCCTTGACCAGCCATTTGGCCAGCGTACCCTCTTCCATCGTGGGGGAAAGGGCGGGCATGAGAATTTCGGTTGCCATGTCTTATTCGTCCTCTCAGGCGTAAATGTCAGTCCAGAGCTCTTCGACCGAAGGCTCGGGGCTTTCTTTCGAGAATTCGGCGGCCTGATTGACGATCTCCTTGATTTCCTTGTCGATCGCTTTCAGGTCATCCTCGGTCGCGTGCTTGCCGGTCAGCAGCAGCTCACGCACATGTTCGATCGGGTCGCTTTGTTCGCGGACCTTCTGAACCTCTTCGCGGGTACGGTACTTGGCCGGGTCAGACATCGAGTGGCCGCGATAGCGGTAGGTCTTGATTTCCAGGATATAGGGGCCTTTGCCTGCGCGACAGTGCGCGACAGCTTTTTCACCCGCTTCCTTGACCGCCAGCACATCCATGCCGTTGACGATCTCGCCCGGAATGCCGAACGCCTCGCCGCGATGGAAGATGTCCTTGGTCGAGGTCGAGCGGGACTGTGCGGTGCCCATGGCGTATTGGTTGTTCTCGATCACGAAAATCACCGGCAAGCCCCAGATGGCCGCCATGTTGAAGGTCTCATACACCTGACCCTGGTTCGCGGCACCGTCCCCGAAATAGGTGAAGGTCACGCGGCCGTTTTCCTTGTACTTGTCGGCAAAAGCCAGCCCCGCGCCCAGCGGAACCTGCGCGCCGACGATACCGTGCCCGCCGTAGAAGTGTTTTTCTTTCGAGAACATGTGCATCGAGCCGCCCTTGCCTTTGGACAGGCCACCGATGCGCCCGGTCAGTTCGGCCATCACGCCGCCCGGATCCATGCCGCAGGCCAGCATGTGACCGTGGTCGCGATACGAGGTGATGCGCTTGTCGCCTTCCTCTGCAGCGGCCTCAAGCCCGACAACAACGGCCTCTTGTCCGATATAAAGGTGGCAGAACCCGCCGATCAGGCCCATGCCATAAAGCTGACCGGACTTTTCTTCGAATCGGCGGATCAGCAGCATCTCGCGGTAGTATGTCTGGAGTTCTTCCGCAGAAACATTTGGTTTCTTTGTGGTTTTTCGCGCAGCCATCGTGGCGATCTCCCCCTTTCGGACAGATAGTTTAGCGTTAAACTATCTCATAAAGCATTTGGAGCTTTCTGGCGAGGGGAAATGTGACGCAGCGTTCGGCGCGGCGCATCCTGGCCGAAACGCCGGGCCTGAGTTGCTTTTTCTGAAAAGGGTCCTTGATCAGCGGATCACAATTTCGTCCGACCGGATCATGCCCAGAACCGAGCGCGCCTGCTGGTCCAGCAGGTCCAGATCCAGATAGGTGTCGGACAGACGCCGTGTCAGGTTTTCCATCTCGGCGATTTCGACATTCAGTTTTTCCAGACTGCGTGACAGAGCGTCCCGTTCCGCCGCAATTTCGACCCGCCGAAACAGGCCGTAATCGCCCTGAACGGCGGCAAAGGTGAAATACACACCCAGCATGAAAGCCACCGAGAAGAAGAGAACTGCACCCAAACCGGGCCGATGGGAACGGGACACTCTGTTTACCGCCGTATGAAAACTTGCCTCAATAACGGGCTCTTTCCGAGCCTCTGGTCGCACTATGTCACAGGCGATTCGGGTTGTGAATCCCCTGATTCGGTTTTTTCATCAGTATTTCGTGTGCGACCCGGTCAAAGCTCAGCGCCAGGACTGAAGCTGCTGATTTCTTGCAAGCGTCTGCTCTTTCATACAGGTCCAGTAGAACATCGGCGCAGCGCTGCCGCCGCCGGACAGTTCCTTGTCGCAGGTGGCGTCCCGCGCCTTTAGCCACGCACGTTGTTCCGCCAGAAGGGCATTGCCGTTTCCACGTGCATCAGCGACCGGCTTGATCTGTTTCCATAACCGGTTGAGGTCGCGGTCAACGGCTTCCCATTGTTCCTTGGCACAGAAATTTGCGTCAAGCTGTGTCTGGCCACCGCAGCTGGATTGTGCTGTTGCAGGCCACGGCATCGCGAGAAGGACGAGCAGGTATAATGACCTCATGGTATAATCCCCCATTCAAATAGGGGATAATACCATGAACCCTGACAAGCGGCCAAATGCGGTCAGCGTCACTTATTGTTCCAGCGCAGCGACACCGGGCAGGGTTTTGCCTTCCATCCATTCAAGGAACGCACCGCCTGCGGTCGAGATATAGGTGAAATCCTTGGCCGCCCCCGACGCGTTCAGCGCCGCAACCGTGTCACCGCCACCTGCGACCGAAATCAGCTGACCCGACCGGCTGAGGGCCGCGGCTTTCAGGGCCGCGGCATTGGTGGCCGCGTCGAACGGCTCCAGCTCGAACGCGCCCAGCGGGCCGTTCCAGATCAGGGTCTGGCTTTTGTCGAAAATCGCGGTAATCGCGGCGACGCTTTCAGGGCCCGCGTCCAGGATCATGCCATCCTCGGGGCACTGGTCGGCTGGCAGAACCTTGTGGGGTGCGTTGGCTTCGAATTTCTCGGCCACCACAATGTCACGCGGCAGGACGATCTGGCAGCCCGAGCTTTCGGCTTTGGCCAGAATTTCGGCTGCGGTATACTTCATTGCGGTTTCAGCCAGTGATTTGCCAACGCTGATGCCTTGGGCGACAAGGAATGTGTTCGCCATGCCACCACCGATCACCAGATAATCGACCTTGTCGATCAGATTGCCCAGCAGTTCCAGCTTGGTCGAGACCTTGGCGCCGCCGACAACCGCCGTTACCGGGCGCTTGGGCGCACCCAGCGCGCTTTCCAGCGCCTGCAACTCGGCCTGCATCAGACGGCCCGCACAGGCGGGCAGCAGACGGGCAATGGCCTCGGTCGAGCTGTGGGCGCGGTGCGCGGCTGAAAACGCATCGTTGCAATAGACATCCCCCAGCTTGGCCATGCCAGCGGCCAGACCGGCGTCGTTCTTGGTTTCGGCCGCGTGAAAGCGCGTGTTTTCCAGCAGCAGGACCTGGCCGGGCTGCAAGGCACCAGCGGCCAGTTCCGCCTCGGCCCCGACGCAATCGGCAGCAAACAGAACCTTGGCGCCAAAAGCGCTTTCCAATGTCGGAACCAGTTGTTTCAGTGACAGGCTTTCACGCCGTTCGCCACCGGGACGGCCAAAATGAGCCAGAAGGATCGGTTTGCCGCCAGCGGCCAGAATATCGCGCACCGAGGGGACGATCCTTTGAATGCGGGTGGCGTCGGTCACAACACCGTCAACCACGGGCACGTTGATGTCCACACGCACCAGCACGCGTTTGCCGTTCAGGTCCATATCGTCCAGTGTTTTCCAGCCCATTGTGCGATCCTTGTCATTGGCAACCGATTTAGGCGGTTCTTTTCCTGCATTTTGCCCTCAGGTCAATGCGTCACTTGGCATTCGCACGCGTGCGTCATAGGTATTTGCGCAAGATAAACGACAGGAGGGCCTCATGGCCGAGATCAAAGACCCCGAAAACACAATCATCATCGAGCTGAAAGGCGGCAATGTCGTCATCGAGCTGCTGCCGGATGTAGCGCCTTTGCACAGTGCGCGGATGAAGGAACTGGCCCGTGGCGGTGAATATGACAACGTGGCGTTTCACCGTGTGATCGACGGTTTCATGGCGCAAACCGGCGACGTGCAGCATGGCGATATGGAAGACGGGTTCAACCTGCGCATGGCGGGCACCGGCGGTTCGTCGCTGCCGAATGTTCCGGCAGAATTTTCCAAGCTGCCCCATGATCGCGGCACGCTGGGCGCGGCGCGCTCTCAGAACCCGGATTCGGCCAATTCGCAGTTCTTCATCAACTTCAAGGACAATCACTTCCTGAACGGTCAGTACACGGTCTATGGCCGGGTTATCGACGGGATGGAGCATGTGGACGCCATCGTACGCGGTGAGCCGCCTGCAAGCCCGGACCGCATGATCAGCGTCAAGGTGGCCGCAGATGCATAAACTGGCTGCGGCTTTTGCCTTGCTGGCAAGCCCGGCGCTGGCCAGCGGTTTGCAGATCGAGGTCGAAGGGGAAGGGGCCAATGGCACAATCTCGATCGACCTGTTCGAAGATGTGGCACCCCAGCATGTGGAACAGATCACCGCGCTGGCTGCTGAAGGTCAGTACGATGGCGTCGTGTTTCACCGCGTGATCGATGGCTTCATGGCGCAAACCGGCGACGTGCAATACGGCAACTCGGGCGCGGACGGCTTCGACATGCGCTATGCCGGGCGCGGCGGGTCTGATCGCGCGGACCTGCCGGCCGAGTTCTCGGACGTGAGTTTTGACAGGGGCGTTGTCGGCATGGCCCGGTCCAGCGATCCGGATTCGGCCAATTCGCAGTTCTTCATCATGTTCGCCCCCGGCCCGTTTCTGGACGGCCAGTATACCGTGGTTGGTCAGGTGACAGACGGTATGGATGTGGTTGACGCGATCAAGCGGGGCGAAGGCCAGAACGGTGCGATCATCGGTGCACCGGATGTGATGAAAAAAGTCACCGTTACCGAATAAGATGATTTAGCCCGGCTCAAGCGCCGGGCTTTTTCTTTGGTCTATTGGTCTATTGGTCTATTGGTCGATGAAGTCGCGGATGGCACGGGTATAGGCACCGGGATCCTGAAAAGATGCGAAGTGGCTGACATCTTCCAGAACAAGCAACTTAGCGCCCGGAATCGCGTCAGCAATTGCTTGTGAATGCGCCATCAGAATGGCCTCGTCATGTACGCTTTGAACCACGAGTGTCGGGACGGTGATCGATGACAGCGCCCCGAGCCCACCGGGTTTTTCGGTGCCCCACATGGCGGCAACGCCGCCAAGAAATGCTTCGAACCCGTCAGGAGTCGGGGACATGGCCGCATAATCTTGGGCCATCATGCCTACATAAGTGCCGAACACCTCGTTGGTTTCCACCGAAGGATCGATCCCATCCAGTGTGACATTGCCTGCATGGGCAAAGTGACTGGCCAGCCGATCCGGGTTGGTGGTCGAGATTGAATACCCGATATTTGCCCCGTCGGACCAGCCGACCAGATGCACCTGATCGACACCCAGATGATCCAGCAGCGCCAGATAATCCTGCGACAACAACGCGTAGGAATAGGGGCTGCCATCGTTGGTGGATCGTCCGTGCCCGCGCGTATCCGCCACGATTACCCTGTGATCCTGCGACAGGTTGGCAACCTGCGCGGCCCAGACATCGCCATGGGCAAGCCCACCGTGGATCATCAGAACCGGGGTGCCGCCCGCCTCGCCATACGTGGCGTAATACATGTCTATGCCGTTGATCTCTACCGTGCCCGCTTCGGTGGCGGCGGGCATCTGGGGGGCTTGCGGGATGCTCAGCCATTTGTCTTCGGCCCAGCCTGCCGTCGCGGCGCAGCTTAGGAAAAGTGCTGTGGTAAATATCTTCATTGTATCCTCCCGTTGAACCAAAGGCCGTGACCTAGCCAGATTTGACGGAAGGATACCGTGTTTTTCAGAAAACGGGATAATTACCTTTCCCGCGCGGATCAGTCATCCGAGGACATTGCCTTCCAGATCAAAGCGCCGATTGCGCCGCCAATCAGGGGGGCCACCCAGAACAGCCAGAGCTGAGCCAAAGCAGGGCCGTCGGCAAACAGGGCAACGCCGGTCGAGCGCGCCGGGTTGACGGAGGTATTTGTCACCGGGATTGAGATCAGGTGGATCAGGGTCAGCGCCAGACCGATGGCAATCGGAGCGAACCCTGCAGGTGCCTTGTCCGACGTCGCGCCCAGAATGATCAGAATGAAGAAAGCCGTCATCACGATTTCGATGATCAAAGCCGACATCAACGAATATCCCTGTGGCGAGGCCTCACCATACCCGTTTGACGCGAACCCACCGACACCAGCGAAATCGGGTGCGCCACTGACGATCAGGTACAGAACCACTGCGGCGGCAATTGCGCCAATGACCTGTGCAACCCAATAGGGCAGAAGGTCTTTGGCCGGAAACCGCCCTCCAATCATCAGGCCCAAACTGACCGCCGGGTTGAAATGCCCGCCCGAGATTGGGCCGACCGTGTAAGCCATCGTCAAAACGGTAAGGCCAAAGGCAAAGGAAACACCAAGCCAGCCGATGCCGACATCTGCCACACCAGCCGCCAGAACGGCACTGCCGCAGCCCCCCAGAACCAACCAGAACGTGCCGAAGAACTCGGCAAGTAGTTTCGATGACATAGAAAATCCTCCGCCCAATAATGAGGTTAACCGTAATTCAAGAATTAGCTTATGTTAAATTGTTGCGAACGGGGAATTTTTTTCGACGCTTCCTCAATCGGGTCAGAACGGACCGCTGTGCCATTGAGCGGGATCAAGATGAAAAAGCTTTGACAGCTGTTCATAGATTGCCGGGTCAGAGGATTTCAGTGCATGTGGACGTTCAAAGAACACTTCGACCGAAACGGCAAAGAACTCTTCGTGACCTTCCGCGCCGTAGGGATCGATCACTGTAGGTTTTCCGTTTTCCACGGCAAGAACATGTGTCTTGTAACCGTTCAGAAAGGCGGTTTCCCATTCGCCAAAACTTTGTCCATTGCTGAGCACGGGAACACCATTGGTTGCGCCCGAGAGGTCATCAAGCTGGTGCGCGAACTCGTGAAAGACGACGTTCCGGCCATCGTGATCATTCAGGGCTCCGCGCTGGCTGTGGGCCCAGGACAGGATCACGGGGCCGCGGTTCCAGCTTTCCCCGCTGCGGATGATTTCCTGTTCGGTGACGACATAGCCACTGTGGCGACGCTGTTTTGACTTGAAGGCACCGGGGTAAACCAGAATGGTCGTCAGGTTGTCATACCACTGGTCCGTATTCACCACGAGCAGACAGGCTTGCGCGGCAATCGACACCTGCATGTCTTCGGTGACGTCCAGCCCGTCGCAGCCGACGAAATCGACCTGATCAAGAAACAGGTTGATCTTTCCTTCCAGCGCCCCGCGCAGGTCTTTGGGCAGTTTCCGGATAATTGGTACCTGAGCGTTCACAATATCGCGCTGGTGCCGGGACAGCGACGTGGCCAGCAAGGTCAGGCGGGATTGTCTTTTCGCCCAGAAGTGAAAGGCCGCAGCGCCAGCGATCAGCGCGACAACCGTCAGAAAAAGCAACATGGATCGACTGTAGCGTGATCAGATAGAGACGAAAACGGGAAACCCGGATCAACCGGGCACGCAAAAGAAAAGACGCCACGGGTTTCCCCACGGCGTCCTGACAAGAAATGCAGTCTGCTTACTGTTTGACTTCTGCCGCCGGGTTCGATCCGGCTTTGGCGCTGCGGCCGGGGTTCAGGGGGTCGTCCTGACGCTGAACCGAGCCTTCGAAATGCGCGCCGCTTTCAATGGCGATGGTCTTGTGGATGATGTCACCTTCTACGCGGGCGGTCGAGGTCAGGCGAACCTTGAGACCACGCACGCGGCCAACGATGCGACCGTTGATCACAACGTCATCTGCAGTGACTTCGCCCTTGATCGTTGCCGATTCACCAATGGTCAGCAGATGGGCGCGGATGTCGCCTTCGACAGTGCCTTCCACCTGAATGTCGCCGCTGGTCTTGATGTTGCCGGTGATGTGCAGATCCGAGGACAGAACCGAGGCCGGCGGCTTGGGTTTGGGTGCCATTGCAGGTTTCGCGTCAGCCGGAGCAGGAGCCGCTGGGGTCGCCGGAGCGGCAGGTTTGGCCGCCTCGGGTGCTTTGGGTGCGGGCTCGTTGATTTTGCTTTTAGAAAACATTTTTCGCAGCCTTGATGTAAGTCATTGGGTTTACGGGATTTCCGTTCACGCGCACCTCGTAGTGCAGATGCGTGCCGGTGGACCGTCCGGTGTTACCCATATCAGCAATATGATCCCCGCGCGAGACCCTTTGGCCGACCTTTACGTTGATCTTGGTGTTATGAGCATAAAGTGTCTCAATTCCGAACGCGTGCTTGATTTTCACAAGGCGTCCGAAGCCTGATTGCCAACCGGCATGCGTGACCACGCCATCAGCGGTCGCAAAGATATCGGTGCCAGTCGCTGCGGCAAAATCCGTGCCGTTGTGCATCCGGCTACCGCCGGTTTTTGGGTCGCGGCGGCGACCATATCCGCTGGTAAAGCGAAACGCGCTTTTGACCGGGCTGGCGAAGGGGGCCTTTTCCGCCGCAATCCGGTACAGGTTCAGCTGGTCCATCTGGCGCAGCAACGTGTTTGCGCGGACTTCTTCGGGCGAAAGCTCGTCTTCTTCGCCGCGTGTGCTAAGGGATAAAGGGGTCAGCGGACCGCCCATACCGCTATATCCGCGCCGGACCTCTTCGATGATGCGATCTGTCGGCATTCCGGCCTCTCGGAACATCTTGTCCAGAGGTTCGACCGAGATGACCATCGCCTCTTCCAACTGGCGGAAAATCTCGTCGCTGCGTTCCTGCATCAGACGGATTTCCAGTTCCAGGTCGTCCCGCTGTTCCAACGCGTCCTGCGCGTTGGTGGCGATCAGGTCGCGTTCTTTGGCGGTTCGCGCCAAGGCGTCCGTCATAAAGGCCATCTGCACCGGGGCGCTGGAAACCGCGGCATACATATCGGATCCGCTGGTGTCCTGTTTCAATTGGGCCAGCTCTGAGCGCGCCTCTTCGCGCTGTTTCATCGTGGTGCGCAATGTCGTCTGAATGACTTCGATACCTGTCTCAAGCTCGCGGCGACGGTTTTCCGAGGCCAGCAGTTCCGACTGCATCGCGGAAATCTGGTCCAGCGCGGCATTGAATCGGTCCTGAGCGGCCAGTGCCTCATGCGCACGGGAATCGCGTTCTGCCGACAGGGTGTTCAGGCGTTCCTGATAGATGGCCTGATCGCGCTTTGCCTGTTCCCGGAAATTCCCGGCCCCGATGCTGTCCATCAACAATATGGCTGTCGCAACCGCTGTCCATCCGACCATGACGGCAACGCCGGCCACTGCGACGACCTGAGTTTCCGAACTGAGCCGGATAAATTTTGTGTCTGTGTCGGATTTCAGAAAGACCCGGCGTTCCGGGAAATGCCTCTCAAGCAGTGAGTGCAGTTTTATTGCCAGACGTGTTCGCACGCGCCCTACCTTTCATCCCCAAGATCGGAACCGGTCGTGAGTGCCTGCCGTCCCTTGCGCCGATTGCATAAAGCGGCAGGGGCGTTCGGGCAAGTTTGTTGACCAATCAGGTGCAAATGGCGCTGAAATCCCGCAAAGATCGGCGAGATTTTGCCGAAAATAACGCAGAAGTGTCAGTTCGAGAGGTCTCCGGGCGCGGGCAGGTCTTCGGTCAGGGGCCAGTAGAAATCGGGGGGCAACCCGGCTTCGGCCCGTTTTTCTTCGTTGAAGGGGGGCTTGAGAACACCGTGGAAGTACCGCCGGACCAGCGCGTGAAACACGTCCTTGGGGTCGGCATTTTCGCGGCCGCACAGGGACTCGTTATACCAACTAAAATCGATTTATCGTTGTATTTATCAGTGCAATCCCCTTAAAAACAATCAATGCATCGAACCGAGATACTTCCACTTCAAAAAGTTCCACGCGCATTGTGGAACTTTTTCGCCGCAAAACCCGATCAAAAGTTCCATGTACTTGAGCTCCAATCTTGATCGAATCGAGGACAGAGACGGCGAACGGGAAGAGCATTAGGTTTGGCTTGGGTAATCCTTCTGCTTCACTAGGATAGTGATGAAACCCCTGAGAACTGAACCATGTCCGTTGAGATTTTTCAGTCGATAAGACGGCGCTCAAGAAGCTCATTCATCTCATTTGTGACGGTTCTGTTACCAGTGCATTGGAAGATCAGGATTTCAAACTCGGTGATTTTAGTTTCAAAAACTCTACTGTTGAAGAACTACTCAGATCAGAACGGCAGTCGTTGGACTGGACTGCAAATGTCGTCGTGAAGTTAACGGGCTGGAAGGCTCAGGCTGTGACACACTGGTGCAAGTTGGGACTGCTCGGTTCGCGCACAGTTCCACATGGCACAGGCGAGTCTTACTTAGTCAGACCGCAGCAGCTTGCGATTTTCCAAAGCGAGTACATGCCCCTTGCGACACTGGCGAGGTCAAGAGGTACAACGCCCCGAAAGCTTCTGTCCGATTTTGAGAACAAAGGGATTGAGACACGTAGCGCGCAAAGGGATGGTAAGACGACGCGAGGACACTTGGTAAAATTGAGTGATTTGGCTTCGCTGCTGTCTGAGGCCGCCTAGTGCTCGCCTGCACCATCCGAAAAGAACACCACTGAAATGCGCTGTCCAATTGCGGGTTCGTGGTCGCGTGAAACCTGTTCAGCTTCTTCGATGACCCGGACCATCTTTTCATGGATCTCTGCGGACGCCTGATGATCGCTTTCGAGCTTTTCCAGGATAACCTGAAGCGCGATGTACCCCTTGGGAAGACCCTCATAGGCGAAGCTGTCACGCACTTCGTGTTTCGCTTGTTCCCAGAAGGGATCAAGCTCACGGCTCCACGCCTCGCACACCATTTCCACGGCCGGTAGTGAAAGATGGCCAAACAGTTCTTGATCACTGAGTTCGACACCACCTTTGCGTCCCATGAACTCGGCGCAAGCTTTCATGAGGCTCTCAACGCGAGCGGGGCGTAAGTCCCACTCGGTCAGCTTGCCAATCTGCTCTGAAATCGTCTCTAGCGCTTCAGAGAGACCTTCCAGTGACATGTGGGCGTGTTCCATGCCAAGGCTTCTGGTCCGTTGGTATGCAGTCTCCAGAGTTTGGACGCAGGCCAGCTGGTCGCGTTCCAATATCAGGCCTGGCGCAGTATCCTTAAGAAGCAGCAGGCGAGGCGGAAAGAAGCTGTTGCTCTTGCTAAGTCCTTTGAGATGTAGCGCCGTGAATTTCTCACGGGCCGATAGGAGCGCCAACTCGGCGCCCCAGGTTCCCTGGATTTTGGCTTTGTCGAACAGTTTGTAGCGGTCTTCGGGGATTGTTTGCTTGGTGCGTTCCAGAACGTCGTGAAAGTTGTTGTCGCGAAGATGTCGCGGGGATCGCAAATATTCAACAACACTTTCGAGGATCAGTTCCGCGTCTTCAGTGCTTTCTTCTAAGACGGCGTCGATAAGCGCCTCCCCGGCCAAAGTTTTATAGTTCTCTATGCGCTGGGAGATTTTTTCGTCAGATGCAAACTGACCTACTGGCACATCAACAAGGTGGTAGTTGACGACCCCGAACTCACTATCGATCCTGTCGATCCTTCCCAGACCTTGGATGAGCTCTTTCAGGTTCGAGGTCAGGCCAAGCAACACCAGCGTGTCTGACGACTGAAGGTTGATACCTTCCGCCATTTTGTAAGTCATAAAAACCGATGCAGGGCCTTTAGGTTCGTTCTTACCTCCAGGCCGGAAAAAAGACTCAACGGACTTGCCCTGTTTGATCCGCTTGAAGCTGTCAGGGCCATCTCCAAAGATCGCCTTCACGGCGCGATCTTCACCTTTGGTTTGGTTTCCCACGACATAGTTGGTGTGGTGGCCTCTGCGCGAAAGCGCTTCTGCAAAAATCTCGAGTGTGTCCGTCCGTTCTGCGAGAAAGACGACCCTGTCTTTTTCATTTTGTATTCTAAGGCACGCCTCATACCGCTTCTCATCAAGCTCCTTGAGAACACTGAGACCCAGTTTTTGGTTTAAAGCGTCGCATTTCTTTGTGGGTTCAGGCGCTTCTATTCCCAGTGCTGCGAACATGTCGGACTGGTCGCGGTGGGATACCTTTTTCTTCGATTTTCCACCACGCTCGAAGTCGCGAAGCGATTTTCCAATAGCTCCATGAGACATCTCCCAATGGGCTTGGGCGGCACTCACGCGCAGAATGTTCAAAAGGTTTCGGATGTAGAGCTGATCCTGCGTGCTTTGTTGCGTGCTGACGTGTCCGAAGCGGCTTTTCTCGACTGCGGTCACCCTACCGCCAGGCGCAAGTTCTTTGCAGAGAGCAACAATCTCATCCAGGCGCGTTTGCTGAGGCTTTGTCACCTTAAGTTTTTTCGGGCGCCCGTGGTTTTCTAGTCTTGGGTAACTGTGCTTGGTCGGATCTTCGTCCTCGCCAATGCATTTCCGTTGTCTGCGTGTCAAAAACGGCGAAACCAACTGAGCGAGTGCGTTGCGAGCCTCTCGCGTGAGCGTCGTGTCAGGTTCTGATAGGACGGCCAGTTGCGCATCCTGGTTGAAGATATCCTTAGGAACTTGGGTTTCGCGCTCGAACAATTCACCCATGGCCTGAATGAAATGCGGAGTCATGAAAATGGACGCTCGCTTTTCCTGCATATGGGTCAACCAGTCGACATCGCGGTTCCCGAGCAGAGTCGCCGACAGGCAGACGTTCCAGCTTGGCGGGGCGAGCTCAATAGCTGAGGCCATTTGAGATGCTTGTTCAAAGCCCGGTGTCACAGTATGGCTCTCATCGATTATCAGAATGCCAAACTGATCGAGCCTGAGCCCAGATTTTTCTTCATCGCCAGCGCCGCGGAGGTGTTGTTTGGCAAGTTTGCTGTTTGCGACAGGTTGGAGCGAGTTTGTCGAGTACTTGCGCCAACTGGGAATGACTTTGGGTGGGGCAATTACGGCTGCATTTTTTCGCGCGACGCCATGGACCGGGGAGCGGGGCACGACTTCTGAGAACGTTTCTGACAACGCTTCGGCCAGGTGACAGCCGATCTCTGTCTTTCCTGAACCGGTTGGCGCTTCTACAAAGGCGATCCCATGGTCATAGACGATGGAACACGCCTCATAGGTCAGGTCCTGTTGATACCCAAACAGGGTATGGCCCGTGATCTCTTTTCGATCACCGGTGAGCCAGGGTTCAAACCCCTTTTGCTCCGAGATCGTACGCGCCATCGCGTCTTCGGCGGTCACCGGTTTGATAAGCTTTTCTAGTATCTCCAGCGCTTCGGTATTCCAATCGACAGACACATCCCAAGCCTGCTCAGCGGCTTCTGTGCGTTCGACCTGAAGTTCATGAGTGCCCGCATCCAGGTCATCGGCATACTCGATGTTTCTGTAGAGCCCTGAGTAGGAAAAGTTTGCGGATCCGGCGACGGCACCTTTTGGCGAGCTGACGATTTTTGAGTGTAGCCGTCGATCCCCGGTTATCCCTAACTTGCGTTTGGCAAGCTCCGGATCGAAGACACGCAAATTGGACCTGTCACGTATTCGTGCCGCTCCAAGTGCTCGTTTAAGCCACTTTCCTTTCGAAAGCGACGGGGCTTTTCCAGCCTAAGGCCGA
>NZ_JBQERC010000030.1:0-19751 GCF_056534665.1 Ruegeria sp. P8 | reverse complement strand
GGCACACCATCAGATCTTCAGGCCACCTTCACGCGCAGCGTCGGCGACAGCCTTCACTTTGCCGTGGAACAGGAAGCCGCCACGATCGAAATAGGCCTCTTCGACGCCCGCCTTCTTGGCACGCTCGGCGATGGCCGCGCCCACTTTGGTGGCCGCTTCGACGTTGTTCTTGCCAACAACACCCAGGTCTTTTTCCAGGGTCGAGGCCGAGGCCAGGGTCACGCCACGTACGTCGTCGATCAGCTGAACAGAGATGTTCTTGTTCGAACGGTGTACGGACAGGCGCGGACGACCCGCGTTGACCTTGCGAAGTTTGTTCCGAACGCGCAGGCGGCGCTTCAGAAACAGGGTTCTTTTGCTGTTTGCCATTGTCTGCGTCCTTACTTCTTCTTGCCTTCCTTGCGGAAGATGAACTCGCCCTTATAGCGGATGCCCTTGCCTTTGTACGGCTCGGGGCGGCGCCACTCGCGGATTTTGGCCGCGGTTTCGCCCACCAGCTGCTGGTCGATACCTTCCACAACGATCTCGGTCTGCTTCGGTGCGGTGATGGTGACACCTTCCGGGGCTGTGAAATCAACATCGTGGCTATAGCCCAGGTTCAGCTTCAGGGTGTTGCCCTGCATCTGCGCCCGGTAACCAACACCCTGGATCTCCAGCTCTTTTTTGAAGCCTGTGGTCACACCGGTTACCAGGTTGGCAACCATGGTGCGGCTCATGCCCCACTGCTGGCGGGCACGCTTGGACATGCCACGAGGGTCGATCTTGACCACGTTGTCTTCAACCGACAGCGTTACGTCGTCGGTGGCGGTGAAGCTGCGGGTGCCTTTCGGACCTTTGACTTCGATGGTCTGACCCGACACAGAGGCGGTTACGCCGCTGGGCAGCTCGACCGGTTTTTTACCAATACGAGACATTGCAGACCTCCTTAGAAGACGGTGCAGAGCACTTCGCCGCCAACATTGTTGGAGCGAGCGTTTGCGTCCGACATCACACCTTTCGGAGTGCTGACAATCGACACGCCCAGACCCTGACGGACCTGCGGGATGTCATTGACGCCCATGTATACGCGGCGACCGGGTTTCGAAACCCGCTTCAGTTCGCGAATGACAGGGGTGCCTTCGTAGTATTTCAGGCTGATTTCGATGGCCGGATGACCGTTTTCACCGGTCGTCTTTTCATAGCCACGGATGTAGCCTTCGTCCGCCAGCACGTCCAGAACCCAAACACGCAGCTTCGACGCCGGAGTGGAAACGGTGGACTTGCCGCGCATTTGCGCGTTGCGGATACGGGTGAGCATATCGCCGATAGGATCATTCATATCTATGTCTCCCTTACCAGCTCGATTTCACCATGCCGGGGATCTGACCAGCAGAACCCAGCTCGCGCAGCATGATACGGCTGACCTTCAGCTTACGGTAGTAAGCGTGGGGACGACCGGTCAGCTGACAACGGTTGTGCAGACGGGTAGCCGAGCTGTTGCGCGGCAGTTTCGCCAGTTTCAGACGCGCTTTGAAACGCTCTTCCATCGGCTTGCTCTCGTCATTCGCGATTTCTTTCAGCTCGGCACGCTTTGCGGCATATTTGGCCACCAGGCGTTCGCGCTTCTTCTCGCGTTCGATCATTGCTTTTTTAGCCATGTCTCAATCCTCCCGGCGCTTACGCGTTGAACGGCATGTTGAATGCTTTCAACAGTGCCTTTGCTTCAGCGTCGGTTTTCGCTGTGGTGGCAATTACGATATCCAGGCCCCAGACCTCGTCGACCTTGTCGAAGTCGATTTCCGGGAACACGATGTGCTCTTTCATGCCCATGGCAAAGTTGCCACGACCATCGAAAGAGGGCTTAACACCGCGGAAGTCACGAATGCGCGGCATTGCGATCGTGATCAGACGATCCAGGAATTCGTACATCCGGTCACCGCGCAGGGTCACTTTCGCACCCAGCGGCATGTCTTCCCGGACGCGGAAACCCGCGATCGATTTCTTCGCCTTGGTTGCAACGGCCTGTTGACCGGCAATCGCAGTCAGATCCTCGACAGCAGCTTTCGCTTTCTTCGAGTCTTTGACAGCCTCAGCACCACAACCGATGTTCAGAACGATTTTTTCCAGCTTGGGCAGCTGCATGTCGTTCTTGTAGCCGAACTCTTCTTTCAGAGCGGCACGGATGGTCTCGGCGTATTGCGCTTTCAGGCGCGGGGTGTAGGTTGCGTTATCAAGCATCGATCACGTCCCCTGTGGTCTTGGCGAAACGCACCTTCTTGTCACCTTCCATGCGGAAGCCAACGCGGGTTGCTTTGCCGTTCTTGTCCAGCAGTGCCAGGTTCGACAGCTCGATCGGGTTTGCCTGAGGCAGGCGACCACCTTGCGAGGTTTGCGACTGGCGGGTGTGGCGGATGGCGATGTTGATGCCATCGACAACAGCTTTACCGGCTTTGGGGTCAACCGAGGTGATAGTTCCCTCTTTGCCCTTGTCCTTGCCGGCCAGCACGACGACCTTGTCGCCTTTGCGGAGTTTAGCAGCCATGATTACAGCACCTCCGGAGCCAGCGAGATGATTTTCATGAAGTTCTTCGCGCGCAGTTCACGAACAACGGGGCCAAAGATACGGGTACCTACGGGCTCGTTGTTGTTGTTCAGGATGACGGCGGCGTTGCGATCGAAACGGATCGCGGTGCCGTCTTCGCGACGGACTTCCTTGGCGGTGCGTACGACGACGGCCTTGCGGACGTCACCTTTCTTTACGCGGCCGCGCGGGATGGCTTCCTTCACCGAGACGACAATGATGTCGCCAACGGAGGCGTATTTACGCTTGGAACCACCCAGGACCTTGATGCACTGAACTCGGCGTGCGCCAGAGTTGTCAGCGACATCCAGATTGGTCTGCATCTGGATCATGTGGTTTCTCCCGACCTGTGGGGGCTGGTCTGATTAAATCCCCCAGGGTTTCGACAAATGAAAAATCCCGGAAGCTTACGCTTCCAGAACTTCCCAACGTTTCGTCTTCGATTTCGGCGCGCATTCGATGATGCGTACAGAGTCGCCGACCTTGAAGGCGTTCTTTTCGTCATGAGCCCGGTATTTCTTGGACTTACGAACGGTTTTGTGCAGCAGCGGGTGCTTGAAACGGCGCTCGACCAGCACGGTGATGGTCTGTTCGTTGGCGTCGCTGGTCACGGTGCCTTGCAGGATACGCTTGGGCATCTGATTACTCCTCGGATGCCGCGGCAGCGGCCTTTTCGTTCAGGATGGTTTTGACGCGGGCAGCGTTGCGGCGGGCCGCTTTGATGCCAGCAGTGTTTTCCAGCTGACCGGTTGCCTGTTGAAAGCGCAGGTTAAAGCTTTCTTTCTTCAGGTTGACCAGTTCCTCGCGGAGCTGATCAGGGGTCTTGTCACGCAGTTCTTGGGCGTTCATCGCCTTTTTCCTTTGCTCAAAACACCAGAAGGCCCCGTACACGGGTCACCTTTGACCTGGTGGATGAATGATAGACATACGAATCGCCCGACAACGCCGGGAGACCGCAAGATGCCGCTCTATAGGGGGTTAGGGGTGGGGTGGCAAGGGAAAGTTTGCCATGCGGGAACAGGGAAATTCCCAAAATCAAAAACTCGCGTGTGTCACCGTGTCAGACCCTGGCTATTTGCCACTCTGGTCAATACGGACAGCATCTCGGAAACCTCTTCCGGTGAAAGACGGCCATGACCGTCCAGGAACGCTCCGATGTCACGCCCGGTATATCGCCCCGTCAGCTTCCCTTCCTCAAGGATCAGATTGTTTCGCACGAGCTCCACGGCGGTCACATGGCAAATACGGCATTTCTCGATGAAGATCCCGCCCGAGTCCCGGATAATTCGGAAATGAGCAAGCAGAACCTCGGCCTTGTCCGGAGTCACCCCGCCATGACCGGAGCGCAGGTAAATTTCGACCGCCCGTCCGGACCGGGCTCCGACCAGCACGCCATCTGACACATTAAGCTCATCCCAAACGAAATCACCGGAATGGGGGGCGTGGCATCCGGAACAGCTGTTTTCGTAGATGCGGTGCGGGTCGACCTCCTGTCCCACTACGCCAGTCGCGCTTGAGACCAGTAGCCCTATGATCAATGTGACAAATCTCAGCACGGTGCGTCCGATCAAACCAGATACGCGGCACTCCGGTCCGACTCATCAGGCAGACCGACGCATTGGAGCGGAGTCTACAACGAGCAGGCTTAAGTGTGCTTGATCCCGATCAATCAAACAGGTGCAGAAGTCAGCCCTGCCAGAAACGGTCAGTCCCACTTATAGTTGAAACTCACCGAAATCCGCTCTTCCTCGGCCATGTTCATCGGCACCTCGTGGCGCAGCCAGCTTTCCCATAGCAGCACATCGCCCACCTGCGGCTTCATATAGATGAAGGGCTGCAAATCGCGTCGCCCGCCTTTCAGCCGCGTCGGCGCGGCCATCATACGGCCTGAGCGCGGGTCTTCCAGTTTCAGCGCACTCGCGCCTTCAGGCATCGCCACATAGGTGGTGCCGGAAATCACACTGTGCGGGTGCAGATGGCTGGAATGCATGCCACCCTCGGGCAGGATGTTGATCCACAGGTCTTCCAGCTTCAGCTCACCCTCACCCAGATCAAACTCCAGATCCTTGGCAAAAGCCGCCACATGGCTGTCCAGCGCCTTGACCAGATCGGCGAATATCGGAAACCGCCAGGGCAGGTCGGTCAGCGAGGCATAGCTGGTGTAACCGGGATAGCCGTTTTCTTCGCACCAGTCCTGACCGGCCTCGTCATCCTCGGCGACGACAAGGCACGAGCTTTCCAACTCCTCCGCATCGATCGGGGGACCAAACTCGGACAAAGAGGCACGATATAGGCGGGTGACGAAGAGTGATTCAATCTGTGGCATGGCGCTGTCTTAAACCAGCCGCGCGGTGAAGGCGATGGCTGTTTTGCGAGGCTCTGCCTCGCGCTCCGGGATATTTGCAGCCAGATGAAGAACGGATCCCCTGCTTCATCTGGCCCAAAATATCCCGGGGGAGGCGCGCGGCACGCGCGACGGGGGCAGAGCCCCCTATAGAAAAACCCCCGCCGGTGTTCCGACGGGGGTCAATCTTGCCACGAGCGGGGGTGCCCCCGGATCGCTTACCAGTCTTCGCGAACCACGACGCGGGTCTTGATCGGCAGCTTCATCGCAGCCAGGCGCAGGGCCTCGCGGGCGATGTCGTCATTGACGCCGTCGATCTCGAACATCACGCGACCGGGCTTGACCTTGCAAACCCAGCGGTCGACCGAACCCTTACCTTTACCCATACGAACTTCGATCGGCTTTGCAGTGACCGGAGTGTCGGGGAAGATGCGGATCCAGACACGGCCCTGACGCTTCATGTGACGCGTCATGGCACGACGTGCAGCTTCGATCTGGCGTGCGGTTACACGCTCAGGCTCGATCGCTTTCAGGCCGTAGGTGCCAAAGTTCAGATCAGAGCCGCCCTTGGCTTCGCCCTTGATCCGGCCTTTGTGCAACTTGCGGAATTTTGTACGCTTTGGTTGAAGCATATCTTTCCCTCCTTAGCGACGACCGCCACCAGCACCACGAGGTGCAGGGCCGTCCTGGAGTTCCTGTGCTTTACGGTCACGTGCCTGCGGATCGTGCTCCATGATCTCCCCTTTGAAGATCCAGACCTTGATCCCGATGATCCCGTAGGGGGTCATCGCTTCGGCATGTGCGTAATCGATGTCGGCGCGCAGCGTATGCAGCGGCACACGGCCTTCGCGGTACCATTCGGTCCGTGCGATTTCGGCACCACCCAGACGGCCAGCGACGTTCACCCGGATACCCAGGGCGCCCATGCGCATGGCGTTCTGTACGGCACGCTTCATCGCGCGGCGGAACGAAACACGGCGTTCCAGCTGCTGAGCGATCGACTCGGCAACCAGCTGACCGTCAAGCTCGGGCTTGCGCACTTCGACGATGTTCAGGTGCAGTTCGCTGTCGGTCATCGCGGCCAGCTTCTTGCGCAGAACTTCGATGTCTGCACCTTTCTTGCCGATGATGACACCCGGACGTGCGGTGTGGATCGTAACGCGGCACTTCTTGTGCGGACGTTCGATGATCACACGGGCAACACCGGCCTGCTTGCACTCTTTCTGAATGAACTCACGGATCTTGAGGTCTTCCAGAAGAAGATCACCGTAGTCCTTGGTATCTGCGTACCAGCGGCTGTCCCAGGTGCGGTTGACCTGAAGGCGCATGCCGATCGGATTGACTTTATGTCCCATTAGGCTTGCTCCTCAACTTGACGCACCTTGATGGTGATCTCCGAGAACGGCTTCATGATCTTGCCGAAACGGCCACGGGCACGCGGGCGACCGCGCTTCATGACCAGGTTCTTGCCAACCCAGGCTTCGGCGACGATCAGCTCGTCAACGTCCAGGTTGTGGTTGTTTTCGGCATTCGCGATTGCGGACTGCAGGCACTTCTTGACGTCCTGCGCGACGCGCTTGTTCGAGAAAGTCAGGTCGGTCAGGGCCTTCTCGACTTTCTTGCCGCGGATCATAGCTGCTACCAGGTTCAGTTTCTGCGGGCTGGTGCGAAGCATGCGCGTTTTCGCCATTGCTTCGTTTTCAGCCACGCGGCGGGGGTTCTTTTCCTTGCCCATGACTTACTTCCGCTTCGCTTTTTTGTCTGCGGCGTGGCCATAATAGGTCCGTGTCGGCGAATATTCACCGAACTTCTGACCGATCATGTCTTCCGAGACGTTTACCGGGATATGCTTCTGGCCGTTGTACACACCAAAGGTCAGACCCACGAACTGGGGCAGGATGGTGGAACGACGCGACCAGATCTTGATGACTTCGTTGCGGCCCGACTCGCGCGCTGCTTCGGCTTTTTTCAGCACGTAAGCATCGACGAAAGGACCCTTCCAAACAGAGCGAGACATGGATTAACGTCCCTTCTTCTTGGCGTGCCGCGAGCGGATGATCAGCTTCTGGGACGCTTTGTTCTTGTTGCGGGTACGCTTACCCTTGGTGTCCTTACCCCACGGCGTAACCGGCGTACGGCCACCCGAGGTACGACCCTCACCACCACCATGCGGGTGATCGATCGGGTTCATAGCAACACCACGAACCGACGGACGCACGCCCTTGTGGCGCATACGACCGGCTTTACCGAGGTTCTGGTTGCTGTTGTCGGGGTTGGACACGGCACCGATGGTGGCCATGCATTCCTGACGGACCATGCGCAGCTCGCCCGAGCTCAGACGGATCTGAGCGTAACCGCCATCGCGGCCCACGAATTGCGCGTAAGTACCGGCCGCACGTGCGATCTGACCGCCTTTGCCAGGCTTCATCTCGATGTTGTGGACGATGGTACCGATGGGCATGCCAGAGAACGGCATTGCGTTGCCCGGCTTGATATCGGCCTTTGCCGACGCGATGACCTTGTCACCAACAGCCAGACGCTGCGGAGCCAGGATATACGCCTGCTCGCCGTCTTCGTATTTTACCAGTGCGATGAACGCGGTCCGGTTCGGGTCATATTCGATCCGCTCGACGGTTGCCGCGACATCAAATTTGTTCCGTTTGAAGTCAACGATCCGGTAGAGACGCTTTGCGCCACCGCCGCGGCGGCGTGAAGTGATCCGTCCGGTGTTGTTCCGGCCGCCCGATTTGGTCAAACCCTCTGTGAGAGACTTGACCGGACGTCCTTTCCAAAGCTCCGAACGGTCGATCAGCACCAGCCCGCGCTGGCCCGGCGTCGTCGGCTTGTACGACTTGAGTGCCATGCTTTCTGTCTTCCGTTTAGCAAGTGCAGGGGAGGTCCCCCGCTATGTGATAGGCCCCCGTAGGTGCCAAAGGTATAGGGCCCCGAAGGTCCCCGGTTGCAAAATATCTAAGGCCCCGGAACGAATCCGAGGCCGCAAGATTGGGTGCGTTTAGCAGTGTTGGCGGTGGGTGGCAAGGGGGGTTAGTGCGTTTCAGGCACCTCGTCTTTTTATCTTTGCGGCTGTTATCTCCAAGCTTGGGAAGAGCGCCTCTTCATTAATACCCAAACTATCTAGCTCACTCAAAATACCATTTTTGTTTTTTGGTGCGACGTATATTTCATACGTATCAAAATTCTTAAGGAAATGACGCGTTGGCAAACGACTACGTTTACGTTCTGCAAAAATACCCTCTCTTTCTGGGTTGAACAAACCGAATATTAGGAATGCACCACTTTGCGAGGCGATACGCACATCTAGCTTTCTTGGCAAAACCGCTACTATCTGAGAAAGATCATCGGGATGGAGAGTATCACCTACACTTGGGTTGTCCCGGTTAGCCAATCTCAAGATTTCTCTAATTTCTGAATTTGCATTGAATTTAGCGACATAGGCTTTGTTGAAATCTTCTTCCGACCCGTCCGTTGTTTCTCGCAGCGCATCCTCACGGCACCGCAACAAGTGTTTTCTTAATGAGTTTTTCTTTTCGAACGGCAAATATGCTAAGTTGCAAAGGACGGCCACGCTCTCGCTATCAAAGAAGCGCTTTCTTAGCGAAATGGGGTTGAAGACTATAACTTCGCCCGCTGGACGCCTGGGAAGGGTCTCGGAAGAAGAGCTGGAAACGCTACGACACGCAAAATACAAAGCGACCAAAGGATTTTTGGTAACGTCTAGCAATCGTGTGGGGAGGCCGTAATGTTGCGCTCGAGCCAGCCACTCAAAGGTACTTAGATCACGAGAGAAATCTTCTGGATGCTCGGCCAACAATTCACGGATCATCTCGTGTTCGCGCTGTTTCCAATCTTCAGATCGCAAAACTGACGGTTCAGCTTTATAGGCCCTGTCTTCATGACCTCTGTACAGTAGCTCACCGCTGTTCCATTCAGAGTTTCGCTCGGAGATCTGTTCGATGTACTCAGATAGGTTTTTTATATAGGGCATAATCGATTAACAACTTTGAATTTACTGTAACAAAGGCCTTCTCAATAGTTATCAAAAGGGCAAAAGTCTTTCAGTTCAAACAAATTTCACCCACTGCAATTTGTTTTCAGCGCGAATGAAGTGAAAAGTCAGACAGCAAAATGAACAAGTAGTACGTTGCCCCAAGCGCGGGACAAGGCCGAAGGCCGCCGCGCCAGCGACTGCCCGTCCCGGCGGGCTGGCGCTTTGGGGACGTTTGCGCCTTGGGGTGAGTTCAGATGTATTTGGCGCCATAAAGCGCACTGATCAACCGTCACGGCGCCATCCCACGGGCAGTCGCTGTCGCGGCTCATCGTGTTGCTCGGGCGGGTCAGATCAGGGACAGCGTGTCCCCTCACCCGTAAAGCGCGCGGGCCTCGGCGAAGGACAGCAGTCGGCGGCTTTGCTCATCCCACAGGTGCAGGCGCGCGTTGGCGAGGCTTTCGCGGATGGTCATCCGGTTGCTGTTGGCCAGCTCATCATGGTCGCGCAGCACTTCGGTCAGGCGATAGAACGGAATGCGGCTGTACAAATGATGCACGTGGTGGATGCCGATATTGGCGGTGAACCACTGCAACACGGACGGCAATATATAATGAGAGCTTCCGTGCAGCGCCGCTTCGTGCAACTGCCAGTCTTCATCGGCGTCCCAATGCGTGTCCTCGAACTGGTGTTGCACATAGAAAAGCCATACCCCGGCGGTGGCGGCAATCAGGGTCGAGGGCAGGAAGATCAGAACCATCGGCATCAGCCCGCCAAAATAGTAAATGGCCACAAGCGCAACCAGAATGGCAAGATTGGTGGCCATCGCGCTGACCCAGAACCGGACGCTGTCGGTCAGGCCCAGTGGAAGGCGGTTCTGAAACAGGAACAGATAACCGGGGCCAAAGACGAACAGGGTGATCGGGTTTCGATACACGCGATACCAGAACCGGTTCATCGGGGTTTTTGCCTGATATTCGGCCACGGTCAGGGTGTGGATATCGCCCATCCCGCGCTTGCCCAGATTGCCGGAACTGTTGTGATGTGTGGAATGCGTGCGGCGCCAGACATCATACGGTGTCAGCGTCAGAACTCCGATCGTGCGTCCAACCCAGTCGCTGACCGTGCGGTTCTTGAAGAACGCGCCGTGCCCGCAATCATGCTGGATGGCAAACAGGCGCAACAGAAAGGCCGCGTTGAGAACGGAAATCGCAAAAGCCAGCCAATAGCTGACCGACAGCGACATCCAGGACAAGGCCCAAAGCGCGAAGAAGGGGATGATACTGACGCCCAGTTCAAACGCGCTGCGCAGCTGATCGGGTTCGCGATATTTGGCAAGCGTTGTGACCCAGTCACGTGCAGCGATAGTCCCAGGCTGTGTCCGGGTCGAAAGAGTGGTTTCAGTCATGCGCCTGCCAAGTTCTTGTTTGTGGCAATCCGGATAGACTACCGCCCGGTCATGGCAAGCGATATTTGCCAAAATCGCCATATTTCGTGCTCAATTTTCGGTCAGACCCCGGTGAAGGTGTCCTTTTGGGTTCACCTTGCGGGGCTGGTCCCGGGGCTTTGGCCGGTCAGGCCGAGCGGCTGGCGATCTACAGGCTTGCCAAGGGGGATCATCGGGCCTATACGCCTGCGGTGGCTTTTTGGCCGCGAGAATCAAAACCAAGAAATGCCGTGTTTGGCCCATCACGCTTCGGGGGTCATATCCGGCTTAGGAGAAGCGAAATGAAACTGAACGAATTGCGCGACAATCCTGGCGCCGCCCCAAAACGCACCCGCGTTGGCCGTGGTCCGGGTTCCGGCAAAGGTAAAATGGGTGGCCGTGGTATCAAAGGCCAGAAATCCCGCTCGGGTGTGGCCATCAATGGCTATGAAGGCGGTCAGATGCCTTTGTACCAGCGTCTGCCCAAACGTGGCTTCAACAAGCCCAACCGCAAGGCATTCGCCGTCATCAACCTGGGCCTGATCCAGAAATTCGTCGAAACCGGCAAGCTGGACGCCAAGGCTGCGATCACCGAAGACGCTCTGGTTGCGTCCGGTCTGGTCCGCCGCAAGCTGGACGGTATCCGCGTTCTGGCCAAAGGCGAGATCAGCGCCAAGGTGAATCTGGAAGTGACCGGTGCGTCGAAAGCTGCCGTCGAGGCAGTTGAAAAAGCGGGCGGTTCACTGAAAGTCACAAAAGCCGCTGCGGCAGAGTAAGCGCTTGTGAGCGGGCAAAGACCCGCTTACATAGACTTCAGAGTTTTCCAAGACGCCGTCCGAGCCGGAAAACGGTTCCGGGCGGCGTTTGCATAAGAGAGACCGACTTTATGGTATCAGCAGCAGAACAAATGGCAGCCAACACAAGCTGGGCTGCCCTTGGCAAGGCCACCGATCTGCGCAACCGCATCCTGTTCACGCTGGGTTTGCTGATCGTCTATCGTCTGGGCACCTTCATTCCGGTGCCGGGGATCGACGGAGCAGCATTGCGCGAGTTCATGGAACAGGCGGGGCAGGGCATCGGCGGCATGGTTTCGATGTTTACGGGCGGGGCGCTTGGCCGAATGGGCATCTTTGCCCTTGGCATCATGCCCTATATCTCGGCCTCGATCATCGTGCAGCTGCTGACATCGATGGTTCCCGCGCTCGAACAGCTCAAGAAAGAGGGCGAGCAGGGCCGCAAGAAGATCAACCAATACACCCGTTTCGGCACCGTGGCACTGGCCACCGTGCAGGCCTACGGTCTGGCTGTGTCGCTGGAATCGGGCGATCTGGCGACCGATCCGGGCCTGTTCTTCCGCATGTCGACCATGATCACGCTGGTCGGCGGCACCATGTTCCTGATGTGGCTGGGTGAGCAGATCACCGCGCGCGGCATCGGCAACGGTATTTCTCTGATCATTTTCGTCGGCATCATCGCCGAGGTCCCCGCCGCCCTGGCGCAGTTCTTCGCGTCGGGCCGTTCGGGCGCAATCAGCCCCGCCGTGATTGTTGGCGTGATCGTGATGGTGATTGCCGTCATCATGTTCGTGGTCTTCATGGAACGGGCGCTGCGAAAGATCCATATCCAGTACCCGCGCCGTCAGGCCGGGATGAAAATCTACGAAGGTGGCTCCAGCCACCTGCCGGTCAAGGTCAACCCCGCGGGCGTGATCCCGGCGATCTTTGCCAGCTCGCTGCTGCTGCTGCCGGTGACGATCTCGACCTTCTCGTCGGGCGCTGCAAACGGGCCGGTCATGTCGTGGCTGCTGGCCAATTTCGGCCCCGGACAGCCGCTGTATCTGCTGTTCTTCGCGTCGATGATCGTGTTCTTTGCGTATTTCTACACGTTCAACGTGTCGTTCAAACCGGACGATGTGGCGGACAACCTGAAAAAGCAGAACGGGTTCGTGCCCGGTATCCGCCCCGGCAAGAAAACCGCCGAGTATCTGGAATACGTGGTCAACCGCGTGCTGGTGCTGGGGTCGGCCTATCTGGCTGCCGTCTGTCTGCTGCCTGAAATCCTGCGGGGCCAATTTGCCATCCCGTTCTATTTCGGCGGCACCTCGGTTCTGATTATCGTCTCCGTAACCATGGATACGATCCAGCAGGTTCAGAGCCATCTTCTGGCGCACCAATACGAAGGGCTTATCGAAAAGTCTCAACTGCGCGGCAAAAGCAAGAAACGCGGCAGGAAGGGACCCTCTCGTCGATGAATATCATTCTGTTGGGCCCCCCGGGGGCAGGGAAAGGAACGCAGGCGCGTCATCTGGTTGAAACACGCGGCATGGTGCAGCTCAGCACGGGCGACATGCTGCGCGAAGCCAAGACCTCGGGCACCGAGATGGGCCGGAAGGTTGCGGCGATCATGGACGCGGGCAAGCTGGTCACCGATGAAATCGTGATCGGCCTGATCGAAGAGAAACTGACCACCGAAACAGGCGCCGGTTTCATCTTTGACGGCTTTCCCCGCACGCTGGCGCAGGCCGATGCTCTGGCCGCTTTGCTGGCCAAGCTGGGCCAGTCGCTGCACACCGTGATCGAGATGCGCGTTGATGACGACGCGCTGGTGGGCCGGATCACGGCGCGGTCAACCTGCGGCGGATGTGGCGAGGTCTATAACGACAACACCAAGCCGATCCCGGCGGATGGCAAATGCACCAATTGCGGCAAGGAAAATGACTTCCAGCGCCGCGCCGATGACAACGAAGACAGCCTGCGCACGCGCCTGATGGAATACTACAAGAAGACGTCTCCGCTGATTGGCTATTACTACGCCAAGGGCGATCTGCGCCCCGTGAACGGGCTGGCGGATATCAAGGAAGTGACGGCGTCGATCGAGGCGATACTGGGTTGAGCCAAGGCACCACAGTTGTGGTTCCAGAGGAATTGGTCGGTGCGTTTGAGCGTTACGGCGAAATAATTCGAGCTGAGAGCCCGCTGTTTTATAAGTGCATGTTGTTAGTGCTCCTGGTTGGGGCTCCTGTATCATTAGTCGTTTCGCTTTGGGTGTTGCCTGCGATATGGCCAAATGCGGCTAATTCACTCTTCTATTTTTTTCAGTTTGGGGCTCCTTTTTTGTTTGCGGTTCCGCTTGATCTAAAGAGGAGAAAACTTGAACGGGAGCGTTTCGAAATTTCTAACCTGTTTCGACGCCGTGGCCTGCACATCTGCCATGATCCGGGGCTTCGAGTTGATGTATTGAAAATCGTTCCCGGTCAGATCATCTAATTGCCTTGACGACCTTTGAAAAACTCTCTACGCACCCCCATCCCTAAAGGGAATCAAGACCGCATGCGGGATTCGTCCCAATTGCCCCGACCACCTCGAATAATACTGGACCCTCTGGCGTCACTGCCACGGTAAAGTGTTGTGAAAAAAGGTTCCGGAGTTACGGAACCGCAACAAAAAGGAAAGTGACACGTGGCACGTATTGCCGGCGTAAACATCCCGACTGCAAAGCGGGTTCCAATCGCCCTCACATATATCACCGGTATCGGCAACACCTCGGCCAACGCAATCTGCGAAGCCGTGGGCATTGAAGCGCACCGCCGCGTCAATGAACTGTCGGATGCCGAAGTTCTGGCCATCCGTGAACATATCGACGCCAACTACACCGTCGAAGGTGACCTGCGTCGCGAAGTTCAGATGAACGTCAAGCGTCTGATGGACCTGGGCTGCTATCGCGGTCTGCGTCACCGCCGCAACCTGCCGGTTCGCGGTCAGCGTACCCACACCAACGCTCGTACTCGCAAAGGCCCCGCAAAGGCCATTGCCGGTAAGAAGAAATAAGGGAGGGTCTGACCGATGGCACGCGATAAGACTCGCATCAAGCGCAAAGAGCGCAAGAACATCGCATCGGGCGTTGCCCATGTGAACTCGACCTTCAACAACACCAAGATCCTGATCTCGGACGTACAGGGCAACGCCATCTCGTGGTCGTCTGCCGGTACCATGGGCTTCAAGGGATCGCGGAAATCTACTCCGTATGCCGCGCAGATGGCTGCGGAAGACGCAGGCAAGAAAGCGCAGGAACATGGCGTCAAGACGCTGGAAGTCGAAGTTCAGGGCCCCGGTTCGGGCCGTGAATCGGCTCTGCGCGCGCTGGCTGCCGTGGGCTTCAACATCACGTCGATCCGCGACGTGACACCGATTGCTCACAACGGCTGCCGTCCGCCGAAGCGTCGTCGCGTCTAAGCGATCTGAAATTAAGCTGGGGCTGTGTTTTTACACGGCCCCAGCACGTCATTTTGAACCTCGGGCGTCTGCACCTTGTTGGTCATGGGGCGCGGGCAGGAATGGAGGGATTACATGATCCACAAGAATTGGGCAGAATTGATCAAGCCGACCCAGCTGGAAGCCAAGCCGGGCAACGACCCTGCGCGTCAGGCGACCCTGGTTGCCGAACCGCTGGAGCGTGGTTTTGGTCTGACCCTGGGCAACGCCCTGCGTCGCGTCCTGATGAGCTCGCTGCAAGGCGCGGCCATCACCAGCGTCCAGATCGACAACGTCCTTCACGAGTTCTCCTCGGTTGCGGGCGTGCGTGAAGACGTCACCGACATCATCCTGAACCTCAAGCAGGTTGCCCTGCGCATGGAAGTCGAAGGCCCCAAGCGCCTGTCGATCAATGCCAAAGGTCCGGCAATCGTTACCGCAGGTGACATCAGCGAAAGCGCAGGTATCGAGGTTCTGAACCGCGATCACGTCATCTGTCACCTGGATGACGGCGCCGACCTGTTCATGGAGCTGACCGTCAACACCGGTAAGGGTTACGTTTCGGCTGAAAAGAACAAGCCGGAAGATGCGCCCATCGGCCTGATCCCGATCGACGCGATCTATTCGCCGGTCAAGAAAGTCGCCTATGACGTGCAGCCGACCCGCGAAGGCCAGGTTCTGGACTATGACAAGCTGACCCTGAAGATCGACACCGACGGTTCGATCACCCCCGATGACGCACTGGCCTACGCCGCGCGCATCCTGCAGGATCAGCTGTCGATCTTCGTCAACTTCGACGAGCCGGAATCGGCTGGTCGCCAGGACGAAGATGATGGTCTGGAGTTCAACCCGCTGCTGCTTAAGAAAGTGGACGAGCTGGAACTGTCGGTCCGTTCGGCAAACTGCCTGAAGAACGACAACATCGTCTATATCGGCGACCTGATCCAGAAGACCGAAGCCGAGATGCTGCGCACCCCGAACTTCGGCCGCAAGTCGCTGAACGAGATCAAGGAAGTGCTGTCCGGCATGGGTCTGCACCTCGGCATGGATGTCGAGGACTGGCCGCCCGACAACATCGAAGATCTGGCAAAGAAATTCGAAGACGCGTTCTAAGCATCTTCGACTGCGGCGGCGGGGCCAACCTGCCGTCGCAGGTTTTGTACATTTTGGACCAATCGGGTCCGAAAGTCGGTACAAAACGTACAATCCGGGCAATCCCGCCCCAAGGTGAGCTTCTGACACGCATCGGAAGCCGGACAAAGCAAAACGCGAAAGAAGGAATTGAAAAATGCGTCACGCACGTGGTTACCGCCGCCTGAACCGTACTCATGAGCACCGCAAGGCTCTGTTTGCAAACATGGCTGGCTCGCTCATCGAACATGAGCAGATCAAGACAACTCTGCCCAAGGCAAAAGAACTGCGCCCGATCATCGAAAAGCTGGTCACCCTGGGCAAGCGCGGCGACCTGCACGCCCGCCGTCAGGCCGCAGCACAGCTGAAAGAAGACAAAGATGTCACCAAGCTGTTCGAAGTTCTGGGCCCCCGCTATGCCGAGCGTCAGGGCGGTTATGTCCGTATCCTGAAAGCAGGCTTCCGCTATGGTGACATGGCTCCGATGGCGATCATCGAATTCGTCGATCGCGATGTTGATGCCAAAGGCGCCGCGGACAAAGCCCGTACTGCTGCTGAAGAAGCCGCAGCCGAAGAATAAGCACTAAGGTCATCGACCTAATGCGCCTGCCCGAGCAATCGGGCGGGCTTTTTTGTGCCTCAGCTAACCAATTGCCTTCATTCGATTTGCGCCATAAGTTCAGGCTGTTATGGCAAGTGAACCCGCAGCAGGATACTCAGGCAAACCGCTCTGGTCGAAACTGGGTTTCAAACCCGGATATGCGGTCCGTACGCTCAACGCTCCTGCCCATTATCCCAACCTGACTGCAGGTGCCGACGGTGTTCTGTTCGACCCTGCAGCCGATCCTGCGGATGCGGTTCACATGTTCCTGAACCATCCGGACCAGATCGCCGAATTGGCCGCTGAGCAAATCGCCCACATACGGAGCGGAGGAATGCTGTGGGTCTCCTGGGCCAAGAAATCTTCGCCCCTGCACGCAGGTGTGACCGAGGATATGCTGCGCAGTGAAATCCTGCCGCTGGGCTGGGTCGACGTGAAGGTTTGCGCGATTGACGCCGATTGGTCCGGGCTCAAGTTCCTGCGCCGCCGAAGCTGAGCGCGCGGCTTGCATTTATTGCCTTTGCCCCGCATATCCCAAAGATAATCAAATCCGGAGCCCCCATGATCCGCGCATCCTTTATCTCTCTTATGCTTGTCATGGCCCTGCCAGCATTTGCCGAAACCCGCGTCCCGCAATCGCAGTCCGAAATCTCTCTGGGCTTTGCTCCGGTGGTCAAAAAGGCCTCGCCTGCGGTGGTGAATATCTACGCCAAGATCGTGCGGCAGGGGCGGGCCAGCCCGTTTTACTCGGACCCGTTCTTTCGGGATTTCTTTGGCGGCAGCCTGGGAGCGCCGCAGCAGCGGGTTCAGAACTCGTTGGGCTCCGGGGTCATCCTGTCTGAAGATGGCTACGTTGTGTCCAACTACCATGTTGTGGGCTCGGCGACCGAAATCAGGGTCGTGACAACCGACCGGCGCGAGTTTTCTGCCACAGTCGTACTGGGGCACGAAGAAAGCGATATAGCGATCCTGCGTCTGGGACAGGCGCAAGACCTGCCCTACCTGACCCTGCGCGATTCCGATCAGGTCGAGGTTGGCGAACTGACCCTTGCCATCGGCAACCCGTTCGGGGTGGGGCAGACGGTGTCCTCTGGTATCATTTCGGGCTTGGCGCGCACAGGTACGGCGACAGGCAATGCACGCGGGTATTTCATTCAGACAGATGCAGCGATCAACCCGGGCAACTCCGGTGGTGCGCTGATTGATGTGAACGGGGACCTGATCGGGATCAACACGTCAATTCTGACACGCTCGGGCGGGTCGAATGGCATCGGTTTTGCCATCCCCGCAAATCTTGTGGCCGAGTTTCTGAAACAGGCCCAGCAGGGCAATGAGAGTTTTATCAGCCCCTGGGCAGGCATGACCGGTCAGCATATGAGCGCGGATATTGCTGAATCCCTTGGTCTTGCCATCCCGCTGGGTGTTGTCATCTCGGACCTGCATGACCTTAGCCCGCTGCGCGAGGCGGGGCTTAAGGTGGGGGACGTCGTGACCCATGTGGACTGGGACGAAGTGAACTCGCCAGCCGAGATGAAGTTTCGCATGTCCGTAGCGGGGGTGGGGGGAACATCGGTTCTGACACGGCTGCGCGGCACCCAGAGCGAAGAGGTTGAGGTGGCACTGATCAAAGCGCCGGAAACCCCCGCCGCTGAAAAGACGACATTGGATGAAGACACTGTCCTGCCGGGGCTGGTGGTGTCCCGCGTCAATCCTGCGGTGATCTCCGATATGGGCTTGCCACTGTCCCAGACAGGTGTCGTTGTTGTTGATCCCGGCCCCTATGGTGGCCGCGCGGGTTTGCGATCGGGGGATATTCTTGAAAGCATCAATTCCAATGACATCGAACGTCCTGGGGATGTGGAGAATGCGCTGACAGATCCGGGTCGTCGTGTGCAGATGGGTCTTCTGCGCGGTGGCCGGTCAGTCTCATTGCGGTTCCGGCTGTAACCCGTGAGCGATCTGTTCGATACCGGGCCAACGGAACCCACCTCTGCGCCACACCGTCCCCTGGCGGACCGGTTGCGCCCGCAGTCACTGGCCGAGGTCATCGGTCAGGAACAGGTTCTTGGCCCGGATGCACCGCTGGGGGTCATGCTGGCGTCTGGCAGTCTGTCCAGCCTGATCTTCTGGGGGCCGCCCGGTGTCGGCAAGACGACGATCGCGCGGTTGCTGGCGCAGGAAACCGATCTGCAATTCGTTCAGATCAGTGCGATTTTCACCGGTGTTCCGGATTTGAAGAAGGTATTCGAAGCGGCCAAGATCAGGCGCCAGAACGGGCAGGGGACCTTGCTGTTCGTGGACGAGATACACCGCTTCAACAAGGCGCAACAGGACGGGTTTCTGCCGCATATGGAGGACGGCACGATCCTTCTGGTCGGGGCAACGACCGAGAACCCGTCCTTTGAGCTGAACGCCGCGGTTCTCAGCCGGTCGCAGGTTCTGGTGCTGGAACGGCTTGGCCTTTCCGATCTTGAACGCCTGACCCAGCGCGCCGAAAAAGAGCTGGACCGCGCGCTGCCGTTGACACCCGCAGCCCGCGATGCGTTGCAGGAAATGGCCGATGGTGACGGGCGGGCGTTGCTGAACCTGATCGAACAGGTCTCGGCCTGGAAGGTGGATGCGCCACTGGACACGGACGCGCTGTCGACGCGGCTGATGCGGCGGGCGGCGAAATATGACAAGTCGGGCGATGAACATTACAACTTGATTTCAGCCCTGCACAAATCGGTACGCGGGTCCGACCCGGACGCGGCGCTGTACTGGTTCGCGCGAATGCTGACAGGGGGCGAAGACCCGCGCTATCTGGCGCGTCGGATCACACGGATGGCGGTCGAGGATATCGGCCTGGCCGATCCGCAGGCACAGGCCATTTGCCTGCAATCCTGGGAAACGTATGAGCGGCTCGGCTCTCCCGAAGGTGAGCTGGCGCTGGCGCAGGCGCTGGTCTATCTGGCCCTGGCCCCGAAATCCAACGGTGCTTATGTCGGCTATAAGGCAGCGATGCGGCTGGCCAAGCAATCGGGCAGCGAGCCACCGCCCAAACATATCCTGAATGCCCCTACATCAATGATGAAGGATCAGGGATATGGTGCCGGCTATGCGTATGACCATGACGCCGAAGACGGGTTTTCCGGTCAGAACTATTTCCCTGAAACGATGAAACGCCCGGTTCTGTATCAACCGGTCGAGCGTGGGTTCGAGCGTGAGCTGAAAAAGCGCCTCGATTACTTCGCCAAGCTTCGGACCCAGCGCAACAGCTAGGCTGGCTGGGAATGTATTGATCGTGCCGAGAAGTGGCGGGCGGTGCTGAGCCCCCTCGAACGCCAAAGGTTCCTGTCTGATACTGAGCCTCCCCAACTGAACTGGTCCACCGCTATGTTTAGGAAACGGAGGACCACGAATGGCAAACAAGCGACCGAAGCCCGAAGAGATT
>NZ_JBQERC010000029.1:0-21218 GCF_056534665.1 Ruegeria sp. P8 | reverse complement strand
GGCAGGCGCTTCAGGCCGAAGCTTCGGGCGGTGGCTACAAGGTGCTGTGGCAAAATGCGAACGGGTCATATGCTGAATGGACCACGGATGCTTCGGGGCAATACCAAGGCGGTGTTAGCATCGCCAATGTTGTGGATGTCGAAATCTTCTACAGTCACGATATTGATGGAAATGGGACCATCGGTCCTGCTCAACCAAAACTGAGCGCTTTGTTGGCACCCGAAAACAATACCGTGACGGTGGCCGAGGAGTCCGGTGCCTCCGAATGGGACGAAGATGTCGACTATCTGGAATTCGTGCCAGACTTGCCCACCTTCCAGAATGAGGAAGATATCTATGGATTGGTTGTCTCTTGCGTGAAAAACAACATTTACGGGCCTTCGACAACCATCCTGGAAGCTGTGTGGCATGAAGCCACAGACAATGTGTCAGAAGAGGATGCCAACCTGACAATTGCATCCTTGATGGAGGATGACAGCTTCTTTTGGTAATGTTGACCCCGCTCTGTAGGAGATGCTGATCGCGCTGCGATTGCCTCGGATACATTTCTGGTGCGAAAGAAGTGTATCTATGCCGAAGAAACGATTCAGTGACGTGCAAGTTGCCTTTGCGTTGTAACAGGCTCTGAGAAAGACTTGGGTCAACTGGCCTCAGGGAATCGTATTCAAGATCCAATTGGGGTCAGGTTTATGTGGACGGCTCAAGGCTGACTCTTCGGGGTTGAGATATTTGAATCCATTGGGGCGTATCGCACGTCAACAAACTTTCGTTTCACGTCACGTCAAAGGAGGTATGGCGACAGTTGGCCAACCTTCTGTTGATACAAGAATAAGGGACCTTTCCAAGGTCGCAGAGGAAAACCCCAGGCGCAGCGACCGCATATACATGGCTTGCAATTGGTTCGAAATCCGCCCGGAAATGCGCTGTGCTTTTGACGCAGATCACCGAATAACTCAGAGGGTTTAACCCGATATGTGTGAAATGTGCGCGATCCAGGCATTGGTTTCGTATGCTTGTGACGACAAGGTCGATCTCGGCGTCGTGTCCAACCAAGCGAAGCGCAGCTGTCTTGCCAAGCGTAGCTGTTCCGCCGCCATACATTTCACCGGTATAGCGGCATGTGCCATCACTTAAGGAAAGCACTTCAAACTCTGCCCTGAATGGAACATGTCCGGCCAGGTTCGACTTTGCGCCGATAGCCAAAATGATCCGTGCGCCCTCCCCTGCCGCATGGGCCTGAATGGCACTTTCCGGATCATGGAACAGACCCATCAGAACGTTTTTTACCCCGCCCTCAATCAAAGCGGCCAGCAGCCCCGTTGTATCTGACGTTCCGCCTGCGCCCGGATTGTCCTGAACATCGGCTAGAACGATGGGTTTTTCGCGCCTTTGACGACATGTAGAAACGGCCTCTTCCAAAGACAACATCTTACATTCAAGATTGGCCTCACGGGACAGGAACATGCTGACAATCTCTTTGGCAGCGGCAGCCGCTTTTTCAGCAGTCAAGGCATAAGCAAGGCAGGATGGACCGGTGTCAGGAAAATCCGCCGCCGTAAAACCAAGAGCGATCTCTGCCAGAATGCCTTGCTGTTCAAACCTGACAGGCAATTGATAGATATCACTGATCGGCGCAGAACCCGTGTGTTGCGCATGCAGGGGGATCAGGTAAGGCACCGGTTGGAACGTTTTGTATAGGGTTTCACCCGCCAGCAGGCGACGCAAGACTGGAACGCATCGTGCACCCGCTTCCGCCATATCCAAATGTGGGTAAGTGCGAAAAATCGACAGGTAATCTGAGTGTTCGACCATTTCGGTGGAAATGTTGGCGTGAAGGTCCAAACTTGCAACCACTGGAACGTCTGGACCCACAGTTTCACGAACGCGACGCAAAAGCTCTCCTTCACCGTCAGCAAGGCTTTCGGAGACCATAGCTCCGTGCAGATCAAGATAGACACCGTCAATCTGGCCTGCGCCCCATATTCCGTCCAACAGCATCCCGCAGATCGTTTCGAATGCATGATCGGTGACATGGGCGGACGGTTCGGCAGAGCACCACAAAACGGGAATGACATCAAATCCCGCTGCCTGTGCCGCGGCGGTGAAACCCGCGATCGGAAGGTTCATGCCTTCGGTTTCCAGAACAACCTGTGAACCATGCAGCATTCCCGGCCAGGAATCCGCCATCTCAAACTCAGGCATCCCAGCTTTCGTTACACCGAAACAGTTGGTTTCATGTTGAAACCCCGCAATCACAATACGCTTGGTCGCCATTATGCGTGCTCAAACTCTTGTTCAGTACACACAGCGGAAAAAACCCTTTCGCCATAGCGGATGGTTTCAAGCACGACAGTGTCTGACAAGCGGTCCGGGTCGTGCAGTGGATTGCGCGAAAGAACAACAAAATCTGCAATTTTACCCGTTTCTATGGATCCGCGTTGATCTTCCTTGAACACCTGCCACGCGGCTTCGATGGTTTGGGCCCGCAGGGCTGAAATAACGCTGATCTTCTGATCCTCGCCAAGCACACGGCCAGAAGCGGATTTTCGGTTCACCGCGCAATGGGCAAGATGGATTGGACGCGTCGGTGTGACCGAGGCGTCGTTGTGGATCGTGTATCGCACGCCATACCGTTCGGCTGACGCCGCTGGCGATATCCGTTCGGCTCGCTCGGGTCCCAGGAAAGTATCGTAATGACGATCCCCCCAAAAGAAGACATGGGCGGGAAAGAAGCTGACGGTCAGACCAAGCCGGGCCATACGCTCCAATTGGTCATCCCTCAGAACCTGGCCATGGATAATGGTGTGTCGATGATCCTGGCGCGGGTGTGCAACAAGCGCCTTTTCCACCGCATCTATGAACATCTCGGCACCGGCATCGCCATTACAGTGGCAGTGAATCTGCAAGCCCTGACTGTGGAGCTTTTCTACATCCGCAACCAGCTGCTCTTGCGAGGTATAGGTCATTCCACAAGGATTATCAGGGCTGGCAGGTTTGAAATATGGAGCGGACAAATACGCGGTCTGTAACTGAAACGCCCCGTCCGTAAACAGTTTGCGCGGACCCAGCGAAAAATGCGGGTTGCCCGGCCAGCTCGTTCCAATCCAACGCGAAGATAACACTGGCTCCAGATCTCCGACGGGCAAAAGCTCGATGTCAATTCCCGGATCCTGATCCGCAGGCAGGCTGGCGAAGTGGTCCAGCATGGGCTGCGATGCCCAGGCATTTTGGGCATAGGTCACACCATGGGCCAGGTATTCGCTGCGGCAGGCGTCAAAACCCCGCCAAAACCGGTCGCGGTCAATCAGGAAATCAGTGTCGCCCATTTCACCCATGGCCGACAGCCCTTCCATCAATCCGGTCAGCGCTCCGGTTTCCGGATCGCGGCCATAACGGCCCCCCTCTGGATCAGGAGTTTCACGGGTTATCCCGCGTCTTTCCAACGCGAGAGAATTTGCCACGCCATTATGACCCGACGCGTGAATGACCCAGATTGGATGGCGTTGTGACACGCCGTCCAGTTCGGCCCGTGTGGGCATTCGACCTTCCAGAATGGACGTATTGTCAAAGGACACCCCCATGACCCATTCACCCAAGGGTGTTGCACTCGCCTTTTCGTGAAGCCTGTCCAACGCCTGTGACATGTCTCTGCAATCCCCTAAAGGCGGCGAAGACAGATCGACACGGAACAGCCTGACAAAGCCGGGATCGGGAAAGTGCCCGTGTGGGTCGATAAAGGCGGGCATCAGGGTACGACCCTTCAGATCTTGCTCGTGCGCATCCGAAGGCATGCGGGCGCGCAACTCAGCCTCGGCCCCCACTGCCTGAATTCTGTTGCCGTCAGTCAGCACCGCCTCTGGTGAAGAGTTCTGCGCATCCATAGTCAGGATGGTGCCGTTGAAGTAGAGTGTGCTTGGCATTGGATTTCCTAGTTACGACAGCGGGGCCAGACAACGCAGCCCATGGCCGCCCTTTACTTCCCATTCCGGGGTTTGGGTGCAAATGTCTCTGGCAAAGGGGCAACGCTCGCGAAACTCACAGCCAGATGGCCGCCTGAGCAGGCTGGGAGGTTCCCCTTTGAGAGCGATCCGTTCCAGTCGCGCATCCGGGTCCGGCTCGGGGTTGGCGCTCAGAAGGCAGCGGGTGTAGGGATGGCGCGGATCGTTGAAGATCGTTTCGGTTGTACCCTCCTCGACCAAACGGCCCAGATACATGATGCCCATTCTGTCGGCCACGTGGCGCACGACGCTGAGGTTGTGCGTGATGATGACCATCGCCAGCCCCAGCCTTTCGCGCAGATCGTTGAGCAGGTTCAGCAACTCACCCTGGACCGAGACATCAAGACCGGCAGTCGGCTCGTCCGCAAGGATCAGCTTGGGTTCCAGCGCCAGGGCGCGCGCGACGCCCACGCGCCGGGCCTGACCTCCTGACAGCTGATAGGGATAGCGATCGGCAAAATGCGCGGGCAGGTTCACCATTTCCAATAGGCGCTTGGCCTCGGCATCCAGATCGCGATCCTTCATACCCTGAATGCGATAGGGTTCGGTGATCAGGCTGCGGATTGTCAGGCGGGGCGACAGGCTACCGACCGGGTCCTGAAACATCATCGCCATGTCTTTACGCAGCGGGCGCATGACGCTTTCCGGCGCGCCCCGAATTTCCCGACCTTCGAACGTGACCGAACCGTCCTGTGCAGGCGCAAGACCTGCAATCGCGCGGATTACCGTCGTCTTACCCGATCCGCTTTCACCAACCAGAGCGTAAGTTTCGCCAGGTTCTACGGTAAAGCTGACACCCGCCAGAACATTGACCGGTCCATAACTGGTTTTAAGATCCACGACATTCAGCAAGCTCATGTTGCGACCTCCTCGTGGTTCAGCCAGCATGCGGCGTGGTGGCCTTCTTTCAGTTGATCCAGTGGCGGCACATCGGTCGCGCAGCGCGCCATGGCCTGATCACAACGGTCCCGAAAGATGCACCCACCGGGCAGGTTGGCCAGATCAGGCACTTCACCGGGGATGGTGGGCAAAACGCGAGCGCGTTCTTTGATGTGGCCGGGATCACATTCGATCAGACGACGTGTATAGGGGTGTTTGGGATTGTGGAAAATCTCACGCACATCGCCGCTTTCGACAACGGCTCCTGCATACATCACCACCACCCGGTCGCAGAGTTCCGCGATCACGCCCAGATGGTGCGAAATAAACAGAATGGCACAATGAAACTCGCGCTGTAATTCTTGTAGGCGCTCGATGATCTGTACCTCAAGAGTGGCGTCCAATGCAGTGGTTGGCTCATCCGCGATCAAGAGGTCCGGCTCGGACATCAACGCCATTGCTATGGCGATCCGCTGGCGCATCCCACCTGAGAACTCATGCGGATACTGCTTCAGGCGCGCTTCGGGATCGGGGATGCCGACAGCACCCAGCATCTTGGCTGCGTGGGTCAATTTATCCGCCTTTGACTGCTTTGAGCGATGCTGAATGTCCAGCATCTGCTGCCCGATGGTCAGAACCGGATTGTGCGTTTGCATCGGATCCTGGAAGACAATGGATATGTCTGCACCGCGCAGGTCGCGCATCTGACGCTCGGAAGCCTTCAACAGGTCCTGCCCTTTGAAACGAACCTCACCTTGACGGAACCGCGTATTGGGGGCGGTCAGGCGCAGGATGGATGAGATCAGGGTGGACTTGCCGCATCCGGATTCCCCGACAATACCAACAATTTCACCCTTGTTGACGTTGAATGTGATGTTCCTCAGGGCCTTAAGGTCGCCACGGCCCGTTTCGTAGTCAACACTCAGGCGGTCGATTTCCAGCAGTGTATCGGTCATCGCTGTTTCCTCAATTTCGGGTCGACCACATCACGTAGGCTTTCGCCCAGGAAAGTGAATCCAAGTGTTGCCAGAATGATCGGCAGGCCCCCGCCCACCACCAGCCACGGTGTTTGGCGGATCAGGGAATAGCCATCCTTGAGCAAAGCTCCCCAGCTGGGTGTCGGGGGTTTCACACCCAACCCCAAAAATGACAGCCCGGCCTCCAGCGCGATGACGGTGGGTATATCCATGGCTGCCAAAACAGCCAGAACCCCGATGATATTGGGTAGCATGTGCACACCCAGAATACGTGTCATGCTGGCCCCCATTGATCGCTCTGCCAGAATGAACTCAGAATTGCGAAGCGTCAGGGTCTGGGTTCGCGCCACGCGCCCATATGTCGGGATTGAGGTCGCCATGACCACGAATACAACTGTCTGCAAGCTGGGCCCGACAAGGGCCACAACAGCCAGTGCAAACATCACCGTCGGAAAGGACCGGATGGTATCGAAAAACAGCATCAGCAGGTTGTCGAGCCATTTTGGTCCGTACCCGGCTATCATGCCCAAAGTCAGGCCAATCGCCATCGCGCCGAAAACAGCTGGCAGCGCCACTTTAAGCGCAACCTGCCCCCCAGCAATCACCCGCGAAAACGTATCGCGACCCAGCTGATCCGTGCCCAACAGATGCGCCGCGGACGGCCCTTGCAGGCGGGATTTGATATCCATGGCAATGGGATCGTAAGGCACAATCCAGGCAGCAAATATCGCGCAGAACACGATGGTCCCAACGATTATCAAACCCATTAACCCAAGCGGGTCGCGGGCAACCCCGACTATGATCTGGCCAAGTTCGGAACGAGATTTTACCATCACTCCGCCTCCCTAATGAGCCGTGCGTGCGCGTGGATCGAGTAGCGCGTTGATCAGATCGGCCAAGGCGGTCGACACAACGAACAGTGCCGTTGATACAAGGACCGAACCCATCACAATCGGATAGTTTCGGGTCGTGATGCTGTCGATGACCAGCTTACCCAAGCCTGGTCGGGCAAAAACGATTTCGGCAAAAACGGCTGAGCTGAGCAGAAAGCCCATCCCGACCCCGATCACGGTGACCACGGGTAGAATTGCGATACGCAATGCGTAAACCATGACCACGCGACGTTCCGCGATACCAAAGGCCCGGGCCGTACGCACATGGCTTTCACCCATGACCTCGAGCATCGACGCCCGCACCAGCCGTGCGATATATCCTACCCAGCTGAGCCCTATGGCGAATGCTGGCAGAACCAGATGGTCAAGGCGGTCCCAGAACCCCTCTCCTGCCCCAATGGCGGGAAACCATTGCAAATTAACGGCGAAAACCAACAAAGCCAAAAGCGCAACAACAAAGGCCGGAGCGGCAACAAAACTGACGGAAATTGCGGCGGCGATCCGGTCGATCATCGTGTTTGGATGCGCAGCCGCATAAGCGCCAAGTGCGATACCAAGACTTGCGGACCACAGGATTGATGCAAAAATCAGCTCCAGAGTGAACGGCAATTGCTGAAACACAATCTCAGTCACAGACCGACCCGAGAAGACATCGGTGCCAAGGTCACCCTGCAAAAGGTTCGAGTAAAAGATCAGCAGCTGTTTCCAGATCGGTTGATCAAGACCAAGTGCGGCGGTGAGTTGGGCCTGAAGCTCGGGTGTGGCGCGCGGACCCAGCATGATCTGGACCGGATCGCCTGGTACAGCGCGGATCATCAGGAACATGACGGTGACCGCCACGAAAAGGATGAGCAGCGACAGCCCGAAGCGACGGGTTGCGAAGTTCAGCATGGCCAACTGGCTCCTTGTGGCTGGATGGCGTTGGTTATGGAGCGGCGAGTGTCAGCGCCCGCCGCTCCCTGTCGACCTGGGGAGGTCAGGTCGACTTGCCAAAGTAACGCAGCAGCGACAGCCCGTCCGGGCGCAATGCAGGAATGACACCTGCGCTGTGAATGACCGGTGTTGCCTCGTGTGTGATGAAGCGATAGGCACCGCTTTCTTCCATCAAGTCCTGCGCACGCTGGTACATTTCAGCCCGCTTTGCGATATCTGTTTCCCCAGCCGCAGCTTCGTGGATTTCGTTGAACTCTGCGCTGTTAAAGCGTTCCCAGTTCCACTTGCCAATTTGCTCGGGCGTAAACCACGACGTCGCATAATACGGGTCCGGCGTCATCGAATAGCGGTTCAGAACAAGTTGCAGGTTTTCGTTGTCGCCAGACGCCCAGAACGCACCGGATTCCAGAACATTCACCTCAACTGTGATACCGATTTGCGCCAGCGTCGCCTGAATGATCTGTGCAGTTGTCGTGAACGTTGTCTTGTTTAGCGTGTCGAGGGTCAGAGTGACGTTGGTTTCACCCGATTCCGCAAGCAGTTGAGCCGCTTTTTCGAAATTTGCCTCAGGTGGCACCAGCGAAGACGGCCGATGCCCAGCCAGACCCGGAGCAATGATCCCGGTTGCCGGCTCGGCTGCACCAAAATAGGCAGCCTCCAGAATGCTGGGGACATCTATGGCATGTTGAATCGCCTGTCGCAGCTTCTGATTTTGCAGCTTTGGATGTTCAACATTCATTCCCATCCAGACATAGTAAAGCGAGGGTTTCTCAACCAGCGATCCCCCATTGGGAACACCAGCGCGATAACGTTCGACTGAACCCAGCGACACGCGAGTTACGTCCAGTTCGCCCGCTTCAAACGCGATCTCGGCGGTGTTTTCGTCGTCGATCGGATAGATCTCGATTGTGTCCCATGTCGGAGCATCGCCCTTCCAGTCAGGGTTGCGCTTAAGAACCGTTTTTTCCTTGGGCGACCAGCTGTCCCGCAGATATGGGCCGGACTCTGCCACCGGATCAGCACCGATCCGGCCACCGGCTGCTTCGACCGCTGCTTTCGAAACAATGTTTCCGGTGATGTAAGGCAGGGCAATGGACCAAATCGGTGCGAAGGGTTTGTTCAACACAATCGTCCCTTCGCGTTCACCGGTCACTTCAACATGGCTGAACGGTCCCAGGTCGGGTTTGTTTGGGCTGTCGGTCGCGTCATCCACGATCCGTTCCATGCTGAACTTGACGTCCTCGGCGGTCATGGCGCCAAAGCCGTTGGTGAAGCCGATATCGTCACGCAATGCAAACTTGATATGGGTGGGGTCAACCTGCTCGATCATCGTTGCCGCGTCGAGCTGCCAGCCCCATTCCTCGCCTGGCTTATACTGGATCAGCTTGTTGTAGATCGAGGCATGTACCTCTTCTTCCACGACACCAACCGAGTGGGCCGGATCCATATTCTGTGCATCGCCATAGGCCCGTACCCGCAGAACACCGTCGTCTGCTGCAAATACGCGATTTGCCCACCCCATCGGAAGCGCCGTGGTCGCTCCAAGCGCGGTTGCGCCTTTCAGGAACCCGCGACGACCAACATTGGCCTTTGTCCATTCTATCTTCATAGTATCCTCCCTAGGATTAAGTCAGAGAAATCCGCGTGGAATGGTTTCCGACCATTCCTTTGTCAGGACTTCGGTTTCATCGGCACCTTCGGTGGCGCGAAGTTTGCGGTAGAGGTAGAAATTCTGCGTGTCGCAACTCATGCGGCACTCGGTCGAGATGGCAACCTGCCACTCCGCCCGTTCGAAAGTGAAATTCCAGGCCGTCTCAAACCGGGCAGTGGCCGGGTCATCCGGATGTATGCCGTAATGCATGCGCACATCACTGCCGACAATCAGGCCGTGGTAGGGATCGCGCGATTTACCATAGTCATCAAACGTCTCAAGCACGATCCGGCCATCTTCGGTTTCGGTATGTTCGGATCGCGCGGTTGGCACCCGCAATTGCTCGGCGTCAAGAACCGGAAACTTCTGCGCCGGACCGGGTTCAGAAGCCTGGATTTCCCGCGACACTTCGCGCACCGGTAGATGCAGAGCGCAATCCTGCAAGTGCAATGTCACCTCTGCCAGATCTGGCGACGGCCAGATGATAGGCCAGTAGGATGTCGACATGGCCAGCCGCAACACGTGACCCTCATGCAATCGATGTGCACATTCGTTCAGGGCAATCTCGGCCTCGTAAATCTCACCGGGATGTAAGATTTCGGGCGCTTCATGACTGCGGTAATGGCACAGGTTCAACGACCGATAGCTAATGCGCTGTGAAATACCCTCGGGCGATACATCGCACAGGCGCGCAACAATCTGGGCGACGGGCTTGTCCACCGAAAACCGAAACTTCAGATTTGCCCGCCCCAGCAATTCCATCGACGTAAGCAACGGCGCGCTGTCAAAACTCAGCGACAAGGCATCGTCGCTTGCCTGATCGCCGGGCAGCTCGTTATCGACGCGCATACCCGCACAGAAATACCCGCTTTGCTTGCCGACATGGCAAGGCGACGCAATAGTTGCAAAGCCTTGGGATGGGCTAGTGTAGAACCCGCCCGGTCCCAGATGCCAGATCTGTTCGTGTACGTGCGGTGATGGCCAACGACCTTCGGCTATCCAACGACCTTGTCGAGGGCCGTTTTTCGGCGTCGGGTTGAAATGCTCTTGCATGTATGTCCGGTACGCAGGCAGATCTTCGGCGCCATTTTCCTGTCCTTTCAACCATCGATCAAACCAGCCGATGACTTCAGAATGGAAATCCACAGGATCAATTTTCGAGATATGCGCATATCGATGTTCCCACGGCCCTATGACCGCCTTGGTGGGCGATGTCAGGTTAGCAGCCAAAGCTGTCGGGGCGTTGACATACGCATCTGCCCAGCCGGTTATGGCTAAAACCGGGACTTGGATCGCAGACCAATCTTCGCAAACCGAGCCGCGCTTCCAATAAGCATCCCGCGTCTGATGACGCAGCCAATCTGCGGCAGAGAACGGAGCATTTTGCAGCCGCGCAAGCCAGTCCTCTCGCCAGTCTGAACGTAAGGCCGGATCCGCAGGTCGGGTCAGATAGGCGAACATCTGGCTGCCCCAGTTCATGTTGTCGCTCAGCAGGCAACCACCCATGAAATGGATGTCATCTGCATAGCGATCCACGGTCGAGGCGACGCTGACGACAGCCTTCAACGCAGGCGGTTGCCGGAAAGCCAGTTGCAAACCATTAAACCCACCCCAAGATATTCCGATCATCCCAACGTGACCGTCGCACCAATCCTGCGCTGCGATCCATGCGATGACTTCTTCACCATCACTCAGTTCCTGTTCCGAGTATTCATCTTCGAATTGCCCTTCGCTGTCGCCCGTACCGGCGATATCAACCCGAACGCAGGCATAGTCAGCCTCGGCAAATACCTTATGTGTTGTTTCATCCCTGGGCGCTGTGCCGTCGCGTTTGCGGTAAGGCAGGTATTCCAGAATGGCCGGAGCTGGACCGGTTTCGGGTAACCAGAGTCGAGCAGCAAGCCTCCGCCCGTCGGAGAGTGTGATCCATGTGTTTTCGACGGTTTTAACTGGCATCCGAGAGCTTGTTTTTTGCGAACTGATGCCGAAGAAGAAAACAATTTGCAGAAAAAACAAATTGTGCAATCTTATGCGAAGTGATGCTATTTGCAGCGTAATAGCGTCAAATCGCGAAAGGTTTTTCCATGTCCCAGTATTTTTCTGCCAACCTGAAGTCGCTATGCGCAGAACACGGCAATATTTCAAAGATTTGTCGGGATATTGGCGTCAACCGGCAGCAATTCAATCGGTATCTGAATGGCTCCAGCCTGCCTTCGGCCCACAACATGCGTCGGATCGCGCGCCATTTCGGCCTGACAGAAGCCGAACTGTTCGCTGAAGCTGCTCGTTTTGAGCAAATGCTAAAGGACGTCTTACCACCAACCGGAAAAACGCCCGCAGACGCGTTTCTGGATCCTTTTCGGGGCCAACACAAAAACCTCAGGCGCTATGTTGGTTTCTATCACTCGTTTTTCTGCACGCCTTCCTGGGAAGGGAAGATATTTTGTTCGTTAATCCGTATTCAGGAAGTTGATGGGCTTTTCACAATCCGGTCCCGCGAAATTGCCACATCACAAGACAAAAGCATGCACCAGATTTCTCGTTACGTTGGTTTGGTGACAATGCGGGGAAACAGGATATTTATAACCGAACATGAGTTGATGCGCGAAGGCAGCGTTGCCAATACCATCTTATATTCAGCGCACCGCCAGCAACTAAAGTATCTGCGGGGAATGACTATGGGTGTTGCTTGGCGCCCTTACCCGCATCCCTATGCCGCCAAAACAATCTGGAAGCGCCTGCACGAGAGGGTAACTGCGCGCGAGGCCATTGCCGCCTGTGGTATCTACTCAACCCATAGTACCAAGATTGATCCAACTGTCAGGAAACACCTTACCGAGGAGTGAAGTGTCGGAAGGATGTATGTGACGCTCTGTTTTTTCAGGATCACACCCGGCATATCAATTTGGCTTTGCTGTTCTGTTTACGCGTGTCCTTTTGGTGGTGTGCGGGTGTAAAGGTACTAGGGACGTTACCGTTTTTGTACCGTAGCCCATAAATAGTGACCCAACAGTTCATAGTGACACGATCAATTCGAGCGTTCCGCTCCGATAGTCACTGTCTGGTCCAATCAAACCGGAGACGTGTCCATCAGAATGATCGCTTTTCTCGTATTACTCGTCCAGATATGCGAAAGCCGATATCCTTGTTCCTTGCCGTCGCGGTCTAAAGCAATTTCTGCACCGAAGATCAGACTGAATCCGCGTGCGTTTCCAATAACGGCACGTTTCTGAGCCAGCGCTTCCATTCATTTGCGAGCATGCAATCCCACATTTTTCGCGCTCTCCAGCAATTGCTGTCTTTGATCTCTTCCAATACCGCGATCGCTGCAGCACAGGAAACGGGGTTGCTATCAAACGTACTGAAATAGCGATAGCACTTAAGAAAAGTAACAAAGAATTCTGCTCGTGTAACAACACCACCCACCGGATGGCCGTTCGTCTTTGGTTTCCCCAGTGTCACGATACCTGGCAGGATACTCCTTCACCCCTAACAAAATGGACCGGGTCGCCTTAGAGGGATAATACATTGGGTCCAAGCAGCTTTGTCTTGTCGGCAATAAGCTGACCTTTTTCCTGTAATGGTATGCAACTTTCGCAGGTATCCCTCGAGGCGGCGCCACGGCGTCCGAAGGTTAAATGCATTTGTTGGAATGACGAAGGTCAGCGATTTTTGCTGATCACACCCTGCTCGACCCAGGCATCAAATTGCACGAGGACCGCTTCGCTGAACGCGTTGTCGTTGATATGAGCGTCAAGTTCCGTCATCGGCACACGACCCGGTATAACCTTGCGTGCCTCATCCACCATATCTGCCAGTGCTTCAGGATCATGCGCCGCCTCGCCTTCTTTGTCCCATGCTTCAACCCCCTGAACAGGCAGGAAAAAGTGGACAGGTCCCGTTGCGGCCTCCATTCGGTTGGCCAGTTCACGGATCCAAGCGCGGCGTTCATCCCCATTGAAGACGGAACTCTTGATCAGTCGGTTATGCACGTGAAACGGACGATCAGAATATTGGTCGGGGATGTCCTGCCAGCCCGCGAAATCCAACAGGTCCAACGCTCCGGGCGCGATCATCTGCGGTGTGCCTACGCGACCTGCACTGGTTACACGCTCCTCGCCGCTGGACACGACAGAGCCCGCCATAAAATTTCCGAATTCCTGCATACAGAAATCCATCACGCAGGCAAATGCGCCCTCGCCAGCCAGCTTTTCAAATGCCATGCCACCCATGCCGGTAGAGTGGAAAACCGCCACCTCAAAACCGCGTTCCTCCAACGCCGGTTTCAACGTTTTCATGTAGCGCAGACAAGACGAGCCAAGACTGGTCATTCCAATCAATGGCTTGCTGCGGTCTGGTGCAATAGCGGCCTTGGTCGCGCCAACAACTGCCCCGGCTGCCTGGCTGAGTGAAGACTGGCAAATCGAGTTCATACCATAGAGCCCGCCGGCCCACAGGATCATCTGAATATCCGGCGCCAGACGATGCGGAGGGATCAGCGGAGAAAAGCTGACAGTGGACACAATGTATTTTGGTACACCCATCGGCAGCGCTTGTGCACAGTCCAGTGCCAGATCGGTGCCCATGGTACCGCCGGTGGCCAGCATCCCGTCAAAGCGGCCATCGGCATAGGCCTGGGCAACCACTTTTGCGGCACCCGCGGACATTACCCGAAAAGCTTTATTTTCATCCCCCTGTGCGATGACTTCATCAATGGTCATGCCACCGGCAGAAGCGACGTCGTGCTTTGAGATGTCTGTTGGCGTCTTGGGATCACCCAGCACTGAGACATCCATTGTCAGTACATTAGCGCCCTGTTCGCGAATTGCGTTTTCAATGAAACGCATCTCGGCTTCTTTCGTGTCATAGGTGCCGATCAGCAGGATCGTTTTCATAGTCATAAGCTCCTCCTTCGTTCCGCCGCCATTCGGAGCTTGATCCAGGCCGTTTTCAGGTAGAAGTATTTCTCAAGCGCGTGCAAAGACTTGTCGTGCCCATTGCCGGACTGGCGCACTCCTCCAAGCGGTACGGTCAGATCAGCACCGCCATAGGTGTTCACATGCACGACGCCTGTGCGGATACCAGCCACCATACGGTGGGCGCGGCCAAGGTTAGATGTCCAGACACCGCCAGCCAGGCCATACACGGTGGCGTTCGCCAACCGGATCGCGTCTTCTTCGTTTTTGAAGGGGGTCACCGCCAGAACGGGGCCAAAGACTTCGTTCTGAAACAAGTGGTCCGTCTCTTTTACCCCGGCCATTACGGTCGGAGACATATAATAGCCGCCACTCTCCATCAGGATGCGATTACCACCGGTGCGCCGCTCTGCCCCTTCCGCCTCGGCTTTGGCAACAAAATCCAGATTGGCCTCAAGTTCCGGCAGGCTGTGAACGGCACCAATCTGGCTGTTCAGGTCCAGCGGATCGCCGACGCGAAAGTTTTCAGCATGGCGCGAGACTTCGGCCACGAAATCCTGGTAGATATCTTCCTGAACAAGAAGGCGAGAGCCAGCAACGCAGACTTGACCGGAGTTGCGGAAGATACCTGCCGCGGACACTTTGGCGGCCTCGGCCAGATCCGGGGCGTCGTTGAAGACGATGTTGGCTGACTTACCGCCCAACTCAAGGTAGCAGCGCTTCAGATTGGAACGAGCTGAATACTCCAGCAACCGACGACCCGTCGCACCTGACCCAGTGAACACCATAATGTCCACATCCATCGACAGTGCCAGTGCCTCGCCCACAACCGAGCCGCGACCTGTCACGACGTTGAACACGCCATCCGGAACCCCGGCTTCAGCAGCCAGTTCAGCAATCTTCAAAAGGCTGAGCGAAGCGCTTTCTGCGGGTTTCAATACTACGGAATTGCCTGCCGCAAGGGCCGGAGCAATCTTCCAGCTGCCGATCATCAGCGGAAAATTCCACGGTACGATTGCACCCACCACGCCGACCGGGGCATGGTGTACCAGGCCAAGAATATCGTTACTTGTTGGCGCGATCTGGCCATAAATCTTGTCGATTGCTTCGGCATAGTACCGAAATGTCGCCGCCGCCGAAAGCGCCTCGGCTTTATAGGCCATGCTGATCTCGGTGCCGTTGTCGCGCACCCCCAGAACAGAGATTTCCAGCGCACGCTCTTCGATCAGATCCGCCAGCCTCAGCAACACTTTCTTGCGCCCTGACGGTGCCATTTCGGACCATCGCCCGTCCTCGAATGCAACCCGAGCGGCCAGGACGGCAGCTTCAATGTCCGCCGCGCTGCCATCGGCGATCCTAGTCAGAGGTTGGCCATCGATGGGGGACAACACTTCAACCTGCGCACCCGTTTCACCGTCAGTGAAATTGCCGTTAATGAAGTGGCCGCGCGGGGCGACTTGCTGCATTCGCAGCGCGTCGATTAGGGACTGATCCATGGATATTCTCAACCTTGTTGATTTGGGTGATCTGCATCGACGGGTTCGGCGTTTGGTTCTGGTCGCAGCTTATTTCTGAACTCGAAGTACAGAGCCCGAAAGTGCAGAATGAGGATCAGAACAATCATACCGAACAAGATGGCGGCAATCGGTCTATCAACAAAATCCAGCGGTGAATTAACCCGAGCCATGGCGCTGCGGAGCTTGACCTCCATAATGCCGCCCAAAACCATGCCGAGGATGATCGGAACGATCGGCAAGTCCAGCCGTTTGAGGATCAGACCGAACACTCCAAATGCCGCGGCCAATGCACAGTCGGTGATCGAGTTGCGCAGGCTGTATACGCCGACAAACGCCAGGATCAGGATCATGATGCCCAGAAAACGAGTTGGAATCTGAATGATCTTGAGCAGCAAGTTGGTCGAGAACAGCAAAAACACCAGAACGATCACGTTCAGCAGGATCAACGCCATATAGAGGGCCATGACGAAATCCATCTGGTTTTCGAACAGCTGCGGCCCGGGTATCACATTGTGCACGTAAAAGACTGACAACATCATTGCCGTCAGTGCCTCGCCAGGAATACCCAGCGCCAGCAGCGGGATCATCGCCGCTCCGGGAACAGCATTGTTTGCGGATTCAGAAGCCACCAGCCCTTCGGGCGAACCATCGCCAAAGGCTTCTGGATTTTTAGAGGTTTTTTGTGCGTATGTGTATGACAGGAATTGCGAGGTGAACTCGCCGGTGCCCGGCACCATGCCCATGAACACGCCGATGCTGGATGACACGGTTGCAATACGCTTGAGGCCAAGCAGCTCTATTAATCCCGCAAAGATGCTTCCGCCAACATGTGCTTCACCCGGTGCATGGTTTTTTTCCAGCAACAGAAGCAATGCCTGACTGATTGCGAACAGCCCCAGCACAACAACAATCAGGTCTACCCCAGAAGCCAGCCAGCTTTGCTCGAACGTGAAACGACGGGTGTATTTGACCGGCTCCAGCCCGACAGTGTTCAAGAACAGACCAAATGCCGCCAGCATGCCCGCTGCAAAGATCTGGCCGCGATGAGCGAGAATTACCAATATGATGCCAAGCAACGCGGCTAGGAAAATCTCACGGCTGCCAAAATGCGGGGCAACGAGTGCTAGGACGGGAGACAAGAGCATAAGGCAAATTATCGAAAAGATGCCTCCAAAAAATGACGCCGAATAGGCCAGTGACAACGCCCGATGACCCTGGCCGCGCTTCGTCATTGGATAGCCGTCATAGGTGGTCAAGGCATTGACTGCAGTGCCCGGTGTATTGATCAGGACGGCAGGGATTGCACCGCCATACATCGAGGACCCATAGATGCCTAGCAGCAGGGTCAGGCCAACGATGGGTTCAAACGCGAAAGTGGCGGGTAACAGAATGGCAATTGCCACCGGCGCTCCCACCCCTGGCAGAGCGCCAATAATCACGCCTCCGATTGACCCGATCAAAAGCGCAACGATTACCGGCCACTGCGCAAGTATCGAAAAACCTGATAATAGAGCATCCATCAGCGAAACCTCAAAGATACGTCAGCGCAAACGCGCGAACCGTGTCGGGTAAATACTCATAGAGAGCGCCGGCCGGGATTTTCACCTGCAAGAAAGCCCTGAAGATGACCGTGACACAAACGCCGAACAATGCGGCACAACCGATACCCTTAGCATCGCGAAACCCGGTGCGAATTGCCAAAAACACGGCAAATATTACCGTCGCGGGAAGATACCCAAGCAAGGGAACAGCTTTTACGTAAACGAGGAAGTAGAAAACATATTCAAACGACCTCAACCAGAATGCCACTTCGGTCCACCGTCCGTGACGCCGCTGTGACATTGCTGAACTGAGCCAGTGCAGAAATCCGAAAATCACCATGGCCCAGAGGGCTATCATTGGCCAAAGACTGGGTTGCGCAAACCACTTGGTTCGCTTGACGATTTGTGTCTGCTCGTCCAGCTGCATTAACAAAAAGACAGCAAACGCAAGGAACACGAACGCAAAAACTACATCGCCAGGACGGCGATATCGTTTGAACATGTCCTGTAAGGTTTTCGCGATCATCTCTACCTCCCCACCGATTAAAATAGGCCCGGCAGTTTGAATCCTGCCGGGCCAATCTTGAGTTATTCGCCCAGAATCTCTTCGATTTTGGCGAAAGAGGCTTTGTCTTTTTCAATCTGCGCGTTGGAGGCGTCCGGGTCCTGCCAGTAGATCAGTGCACCTGTTTCCTCGGCAAGCTGCTTAGCTTTGTCGGAGCTCAGAGCCTTTTGAGCGGCTGCCGCGATCTTCTCGCGCGCCTCTGCCGGGGTGTCTTTGTGAACGAACAGACCGTTCCATAGTGCCAAAGGCAGGTCAGGATTTAGCTCGACAACAGTCGGAGTGTCAGGGACCAGGGGAATCCGCTCACCGCCGATGCTGGCCAGAACATTCACCTGATCTAAGCAGGGTAGTATAAGTTGAAGTGTCGTGTTGATCACGTCCACGTCGCCTGAAGTCAGGGTGTTGCAGTCCAGAGCATCAAATGCGGCTTCACTGGCGAAATCAAACCCGCTGCTGACAGCAGCTGCGAATGTCACCTGGGTGGGGGGCAGGACAGAGCCGAAATGCCCCAGTGCAACATCGTTATCTTTGCCATGTTCCACCAACTCCTCCCAAGATGAGAAGGGTGCGTCTTTGCTGGACGCTATCACGAACGGATAGGTCAGGAAGATGCCAATTGGGTCAAATGGGTTGGGGTTCAGCTCTGGAATGCCAATCTCGGGGCCAATCACCGGCACGCCTATTACAAAAGAGCCGACCGTATAGCCATCGCCCGGAGCAGTCGCGACTTCGACAGCACCCGGGAACGGACCACCGCCACCGCCAGGCTTGTTCACGACTGCTGCCGGCACGCCGTACATTTCCTGAAATTCATCTGCGATCAGACGTGTCAATACATCCTCCAGATCGCCCGGAGGCCACGGAACGACGAAGGATACAGGTTTCTCTGGATACTCAGCGAAAGCAGCTGATGCAGAGATCGCCATTACGGCAGCGGTAAGAATTTTCTTCATGGACTCCTCCCATTATTGGTTCACATAATGAACCCGCAAGTCATGTTTATTGTTGCGTTGTTAATTACATTGTGTCAAGTATTCTCTTAAGGAGGAGGAGTAACTTATGGGAACTGCTCTTAATGCGCTGAGATTGTTGGAGTTATTTTCCAACGCACGGCCCGAAATCGGGTTGACCCAGATGGCTCGGCTATCTGGTGTCAATAAGGCGACTGTTCTTCGGCATCTGCGTGAACTGGAAGAGTTCGGATTGATCGAGCAGAATCAGGGAACAAAATCCTATATGATTGGCCCGGCGGCACTGCGTCTTGCCGCGTTACGCGAGATTGCAAATCCCGGCCTCAAAGCAGCGCGCCTCAAAATGCAGGCCGCGATGCAACAAGCAGGAGAAAGCCTGCACCTTTCTCTTCTGGAAAATGATGTTCTTCAAACGGCGCTAGTGGTCGAGACAACTCAGCACAGCGTTCGAGTTAGCCTAGACCCCACGGAAGTCCTTCCGCTCAACGCCACAGCCTCAGGGTTGTGCATGCTTTGTTTTGGCCCTCCCGCACTTTTGGAAGGCCTCAAAAATCGCGACTTGCCCCGTATTACTGCCTCTACGCTAACGAACCTTGAACTCATTCAAGAACGTCTCGTCGAAGTAAAGGAAACCGGTTGGTCCTATAGTAACGGAAGTTTCGAAACCGGTGTTCATGGCTTTGCAGCCCCGGTCTTCGGAATTGATCAACTGGCGCTTGGGACGGTTTCATTCGCGGTTCCTGAAATCAGAACCGCAGGCGACCGGCAGCCGCCCCTACTGAATACCCTGAAACAAGTTTCGCAAGAGCTTACGGCAATCTTTGGTGGCCAGGCTCCTGCAAACTTTCCAACTGAGTTTCGACCGAGTGTTCGGTCGGACGAAATTCCCGGAGAATTTTGAAATGAAGGATTCCAACTTCCTTAAGGAAAACAACGCCCGCTATTTTTGGCACCCGATGGCGCACCCTGCCGACAGCCAAAAGAACCCGCCGACCATTTTGGTTGGCGGTGAAGGGGTTAGCATCATCGATGTCGACGGCCACAAGGCCATCGACGCCGTGGGAGGGTTGTGGAACGTCAATCTGGGTTATTCCTGCGAGCCAGTGAAGCAGGCGATTGCCGACCAACTGAGCGCTTTGCCCTATTATTCAACTTTCCGTGGCACCAGCAACGACAAGGCGATCGAATTGTCATACGAGCTGGCCCGGTTCTTCGAGCCAGATGGATTGACCCGCGCGTTCTTTACTTCGGGCGGCTCCGATTCGGTTGAAATCGCACTGAAATTGGCACGACAGTACCACAAGGTACGCGGCGAGGACGGGCGCACCAAATTCATAAGCTTGAAACAGGGGTACCACGGGACCCATTTCGCTGCAGCGTCGGTCAATGGCAACCAGAAGTTCCGTGCTGCCTACGAACCGATGATGCCTGGATGTTTCCACATCCCGGCACCATGGACTTATCGCAATCCCTTCGACGAGACCGATCCCGAGCGTTTGGCACAGCTTTGCGTCAAAGCATTGGAAGCTGAGATTGCGTTCCAGGGTGCAAATACTGTTGCAGCGTTCATCATGGAACCTGTTTTGGGTGCTGGTGGTGTAATTTCACCGCACGAGAGCTTCATGCCGTTGGTGCGCGAGGTCTGCTCGAAACACGGCGTTCTGTTGATCTCGGATGAAATTATCACAGCCTTTGGCCGCACCGGCAGCGAAAGCGGAGCCCGGCACTGGGGTGTGCAGCCGGACATTATGACGACGGCCAAGGCTATTACGAACGGGTATTTCCCATTCGGCGCTGCGATGATTTCCGGTCAAGTTGCCGAAGTGTTCGAACGCGACACCACTGGCAAAGCGTCCGTCGATCAGGGCTACACCTATTCCGGCCATCCGGTCGGAGCGGCAGCAGCCTTGGCAGCACTTGCGGAAATTAACCGCCTGCGGGTGTGGGAGAACGCCGCCGCTCGTGGGGTTGAACTGTTTACCGGCCTGAAAAGGCTGGCCGACAAGTACGACGTGGTCGGCGACGTGCGCGGCGGTGAGGGCCTGATGTGCGCGCTGGAACTGGTTTCGGATCGCAGCACCAAAGCACCGATTGCCAAGCATCTTCCGTTGCAGGTGCAGAAGGCAGCATATGATGACGGTGTCATGGTCCGGGTGTCGGGTAACAACATTATTCTGTCGCCACCACTGATCATCACGTCTGACGATGTGTCCAAGATCCTGTCGGCGCTGGATACCGGTTTGGCGAGCCTTTGAAATCTTCCCTGACCTCGCCGTTACTAGGCGGGGTCAGACTTTGACGGCTTGGAGTTCTTCGAGCAGGTCGAGGAGTTGGTTGAGTTTTTCTTGTCCCATTTGTTTTTCGATACTTTGGTAGA
>NZ_JBQERC010000028.1:0-21353 GCF_056534665.1 Ruegeria sp. P8 | reverse complement strand
CGCCCGCCGGCACCTGAAACCATCATCCCGATGGATCACAGGCCGATGATGCACTAACAATCAACTTGGACCAGTCAGATGAGGCTGCTCAATACCTTGACTCTTGCCGCATTGCGCGCGAGAGACCCCCATGATTTCTGGGACACGGACAAAGACGCAATCCGGGCGGATCACCCGCGCGGCGCAAGGGGCAATGGCATGAGTGGCGTACAGATGATTACAGTCGCTGAAGGGGACGGCGATCAGCGTGTGGACCGCTGGTTGCGCCGCCTGTTCCCGCATGTCAGCCAGGGCCGCATCGAAAAGATGTGCCGCAAGGGAGAACTGCGTGTGGATGGCAGTCGGGCCAAGGCCTCGACCCGATTGGAGGTCGGGCAGGTGGTTCGTGTACCGCCATTGCCGGGGCCTGATCACAAACCGGTTGAGGTCAGGCATCGTATCTCGGATGCGGATGCCAAGATGATCCAGTCCTGCGTGATCTACCGTGATGATCACATTCTGGCCCTGAACAAGCCGCAGGGCCTGCCGGTACAGGGCGGCAGCGGGCAGACCCGGCATGTCGACAGCCTGTCCGAGGCGTTGCGGTTTGGGTATGACGAAAACCCGCGTCTGGTTCACCGCCTGGACAAGGACACGTCAGGAGTTCTGCTGCTGGCCCGCACGCGCGAAGCCGCGAAGGGGCTGACAGCCGCTTTCCGTCACCGCGATACACGCAAGATTTACTGGGCGCTGGTTGCAGGTGTTCCCACGCCATATCTGGGTGAAATCAAGACGGGTCTTGTGAAAGCAGCCGGTCATGGCGCCCACGGCGAGGGTGAAAAGATGATCCCCGTCCATATGAACGAGATCGACAGCACCCCCGGTGCGAAACGGGCACATACACATTATGCGACCCTCTACCGGGTAGCCGGGCGCGCCGCTTGGGTGGCGATGGAGCCAATCACGGGCCGCACCCACCAACTGCGCGCGCATATGGCAGCGATCGGGCATCCGATCATCGGCGACGGCAAATACGGTGGCTCGGGGCAGGAAAACCTGGGTGACGGCTGGGGCGCACAATTGGGTGGGATCATCAGCAAAAAGCTGCATCTGCACGCGCGGCGACTGTCATTCCTGCATCCGGTCACGCGCAAACCTGTGACCGTGACCGCGCCCTTGCCGGAACATATGAAACACAGCTGGGACACCTTCGGCTGGACCGAAGATCTGGCCGCAGACGACCCGTTTGAGGCGCTGCAATGAGCGCACCCCTGCGGCTGGTTCTATTTGATGTCGATGGCACTCTGGTCGACAGTCAGGGCAGTATCGTTCACGCCATGACCACCAGCTTTCAGGCAGCGTCGGTACCTGTACCGACGCGAGAGGTGATCCTGTCCATTGTCGGCTTGTCCCTGCCACATGCCATCGCACGATTGGTGCCGGACCAACCTTCCTCGGTACAGAACGATCTCGTTGAAGGGTACAAGGAAGCTTATCACGCGCATCGTTTGGATTTGGGCGCTGCCAGCTCTCCGCTCTATCCCGGCGCGCGAGAGGCGATTGAAGCCTTGCACGCCGTACCCGAAGTGCTTCTTGGGGTGGCAACCGGCAAATCCCAGCGCGGGCTTGATGCGTTGATCGAAGTGCATGGGCTTGAGCGCTACTTCGTCACCCGGCAGGTCGCCGACCACCATCCGTCGAAGCCGCATCCTTCCATGGTGCAGGCCGCGTTGGCCGAGACCGGTGTCGAACCCGACTGCGCGGTGATGGTCGGCGATACAAGCTATGACATGGACATGGCAGCAGCTGCCGGGGTGCGCGGCATCGGCGTGGCATGGGGGTACCATGATCGGTCTGCTTTGACCTCGGCCTTCTGCGTGATTGAGACCTTTGACCAGTTGCCCACTGCGCTGGCCGGGATATGGAACTGAAACATGAGTGACTGGAAACCGAAACGCTTCTGGAAAGAAAGCCGGACCATCGATGTTGAAGGTGGGTTTACGGTTGAACTGGATGGCCGCCGCGTCAAGACCCCTGCCAAAGCGGCGTTGATCCTGCCTACCCGCGCCATGGCCGAAGCGGTTGCGTCAGAATGGGATGCCCAGCAGAAAGAGGTAGATCCGTCGACGATGCCATGCACACGTTCGGCGAATGCGGCAATCGACAAGGTTCGGTCCCAGCATGGGGAAGTTGCCAACATGCTTGCGGATTACGGCGATTCCGACCTGCTATGTTATCGGGCGACACACCCGTCAGAGTTGCAGGAACGTCAAAGCGCCGAATGGGACCCGGCACTGGATTGGGCCGAGGTCGCACTGTCTGCTCGCTTGCGGCCGGTTGTCGGTGTGCTGCACAAGCCGCAATCTGACGCAGCCCTGTCGGCGCTGCGTGTTCGCGTCCATGCGCTGGATGCGTTCCAACTGGCGGCGTTCCACGATCTGGTCAGCTTGTCGGGGTCATTGATTCTCGGGTTTGCAGCGGCCATGGATTGGCGCGAACCAGCCGAAATTTGGCGCATTTCGCGCCTGGACGAAACCTGGCAGGTCGAACAATGGGGTCACGATGACGAGGCCCATGCGGTTGCCGAAACGAAGAAAGCCGCATTTCTGCATGCTAAACGCTTCTTTGATATGTCGGTTTGATCCTTATTTTCCGATTTTTGGCCAAATGTTCAAATTGGTTGGGGTCTGATCCATCGTTTTCGATGATCCGACCCTTGACGTTTGTTTATGAATACGCCCAAACTCAGTGCCACTAAAGGGGAGACACCTTTGGAGTAACCTATCCGGCATCCACTTGCCGGGCAGAGCCGCCTCTGATGGGGCGGGAAATCAGGAAGAGGTAAAAATGAAAAAATCCGTAATCTTGGGCGCGGCAACGATTGCCGGTCTTGCTGCTGGCGCAGCCGTGGCAGGGACCGTTGACGACGTTAAAGCGCGCGGCAAGCTGAACTGTGGTGTGACCACCGGTCTGGTTGGCTTTGCTGCTCCTGACGCCAATGGCGAATGGCAGGGCTTTGACGTATCTCTGTGCCGTGCCGTTGCTGCTGCTGTTCTGGGCGATGCAAGCGCGGTAGAATTCGTTCCGACCACCGGTAAGACACGTTTTACCGCTCTGGCCTCGGGCGAGATCGACATGCTGGCGCGGAACACCACCTGGACCTTCAGCCGCGACGTCGACCTGAAGTTCGAATTCACCGGTGTGAACTACTATGACGGTCAGGGCTTTATGGTTCCCAAGGCACTGGGCGTAAGCTCGGCCAAGGAACTGGACGGCGCAACCGTTTGTATCCAGACCGGCACCACAACCGAGCTGAACCTGGCGGACTTCTTCCGTTCGAACAACATCAGCTACGAACCGGTTCCGATCGAAACCAACGCCGAAGCACAGCAGCAGTACCTTGCTGGCGCATGTGACGTTTACACCACCGACGCTTCGGGTCTGGCGGCAACCCGCGCCACATTCGAAAACCCCGGTGATCACATCCTGCTGCCCGAAATCATCTCGAAAGAGCCGCTGGGCCCGCTGGTCCGTCACGGCGACCACGAGTGGGGCGACGTTGTGCGCTGGACTCTGAACGCGCTGATCTCGGCTGAAGAACTGGGCGTAACCTCGGCCAATATCGATGAACTGGCCGCTGGCACCGAAAACCCCGAAATCAACCGCCTGCTGGGTACCGAAGGCACCCTGGGCGAGATGCTGGGTCTGGACGCTGACTGGGCAGCCAAGGCGATCAAAGCCGGTGGCAACTATGGCGAAGTGTTTGCCAAGAACATCGGTGAAGAAACCCCGATTGGTCTGGCACGTGGCCTGAACGCACAGTGGACCGAAGGCGGCCTGCTGTACTCGCCGCCGTTCCGCTAATATCGACGGAGAAGGGCGCAGGGCAACCTGCGCCCTTTTTCCATCCATAAGAATCACGCCCGTACGGTTTTGAGCAGGGATCAACTCTGCCGACATATTTACGGGATGCACGGGGATATACATAGGTCATGACGACTCTCACTGACCCGCCGAAGGAGCAGTTCCGGCTGTCCATGCTCCTTTATGATACGCGGTACCGATCTGCGACCATTCAGGTCATTGCAATGATTGGTTTTATGCTTCTGGCAGCCTGGATCATTTCCAATACCATCCAAAACCTCGAAGCGCTTGGAAAACCGGTTGAGTTCGGCTTTTTTGCAGAACCGGCCAGTTACGATATCAACCAGCGCTTGCTTGAATACGATTCGCGCGACAGTCACTTGCGCGCGGCCTTTATCGGCTTGCTGAACACGCTGGTTGTGGCAGTTCTTGGTTGTATCACAGCAACGATAGTCGGTGTTTTGGTTGGTGTTCTGCGCCTGTCCAACAACTGGCTGGTTGCGCGGATCATGACCGTCTATGTCGAGATGTTCCGCAACGTACCTGTGCTGCTGTGGATCGTTCTGGCCATGGCCATTCTGATCGAAAGCCTGCCAGCACCAAGGGCGTTCCGCGGAGAAAACCCAGAAGCCACGATGAATCTGTTCGATTCTGTCGCAGTGACCAATCGCGGGGTCTATATCCCGGAGTTCCTGTTCTCGCGCAGCCTGGGTGATATACACATCTTCGGTGCGTCGAGCCTGCGGTTCGATATCTCGCTGGACCTGATCGCCATTCTGATCGTGCTTGGTGGCAGCATCTTTGCGATGCGCAAGGTGTCCGCCTGGGCACAAGCCAAGCAAGAGGCATCCGGTGATCGTCCGACTATCTGGCACATCCAGCTGGGTATTCTGTTTGTGCCGATGATTGTCCTTCTCACCATCCTGGGGTTTCACCTTGGTTTCCCTGAGCTGAAAGGCTTCAACTTTACCGGCGGCACACATTTGCGTAACTCGTTGATCGCGCTGTGGCTGGCCTTGTCGCTTTACACGGCGGCCTTCATCGCCGAGATCGTTCGTGCGGGTATCCTGGCCATCTCAAAAGGCCAAACCGAAGCCGCATCGGCGCTGGGTCTGCGCCCGGGCCGGACCATGCGCCTTGTGATCCTGCCGCAGGCATTGCGGGTGATCATTCCGCCCATGATCTCGAACTATCTTAACCTGACCAAGAACTCGTCACTGGCGATCGCGGTCGGATATATGGACATCACGGGGACCCTTGGCGGCATCACCATGAACCAGACCGGTCGCGAGCTGGAATGTGTTCTGCTGTTGATGCTGGTCTATCTGTCCATCTCGCTGAGCATCTCAGGGGTGATGAACTGGTACAACAACCGTGTAAAACTGGTGGAGCGGTAATATGAGTGATGTTTCATTTGTCCGCACGGAAATGCTGCCCGAGCAGGCACCGCCTGCTTCCGAGGTCGGCGCGCTGGGATGGGTCAAGCACAACCTGTTCTCAAGTTGGTTTAACACGATCCTGACGGTGGTTTCGCTTTATGCGATCTACTACGTGCTGTCAGGTGTTCTGCCATGGATTTTCCAGTCCGTGTGGAATGCCGACTCTCTCAACGAGTGCCGCGAGATCATGATGGCCACCTGGGGGTCGACCCATGGGCACGCCTGCTGGGCGGTTATCAATGACCGTTGGTTACAATTGCTGTTCGGCTTCTATCCAAGCCATCTGTACTGGAGACCGATCCTGGCGCTGGTTCTGTTGCTGGTCGCATTGGCGCCGGTTCTGTATTCGGACCGCGTCCCAACCAAGATGCTGATCTTCACGGCAATCTACCCGTTCCTGATGCCGTTCCTGATGTGGGGCGGAACCATCTGGGGGCCAATCTCGGCCGCGCTTGGGTTTGTCGTCGGTTGGTTCGTGTATTCGGTTCTCAGCAAGCAGGTGAGTGAACTGGTCGGTATGATCGGTGCGGTCGTTGCCGCAGTGATCTGGTGGCTGGTGCTGTCCAGCTATTTCACGGGCGCGTTGGACTCGGTTCTGCCGATTGGCATCGAAGCTGTTGAAAGCCGTCAGTTCGGTGGTTTCATGCTGGCGATCCTGCTGGGCGTTGTGGCCATTGGTGTCTCACTTCCGATCGGTATCGTTCTGGCGCTGGGGCGTCAGTCGGACCTGCTGATCGTCAAATACCTGTGCGTGGGCTTTATCGAGTTCATTCGCGGTGTGCCGCTGATCACCTTGTTGTTCGTGGCGTCGCTGCTTCTGAACCTGTTCCTGCCGCCAGGCACCAACTTTGACATCATCCTGCGGGTGATGATCATGATGACCCTGTTCTCGGCTGCCTACATGGCCGAGGTGATCCGGGGTGGTCTGGCTGCCCTGCCACGAGGACAGTACGAAGGCGCCGACAGTCTGGGCCTGAACTACTGGCAGGCGCAAAGGTTGATCATCATGCCGCAAGCCCTGAAAATCTCAATTCCGGGCATCGTGAGCACATTCATCGGGATCTTCAAGGATACGACGCTGGTGTCGATTATTGGGTTGTTCGACGTGATCGGATTGGCATCTGCTATCCGCGCCGACACAGCCTGGAACGGCATCTATTGGGAACTGTTCGCGTTCATCGCGTTCCTGTTCTTCATCGTCTGCTTCTCTATGTCCCGTTATTCCATGTATCTGGAGCGCAAGCTTCAGACTGGCCACCGTTAAGGAGTTCAACACATGTCTGAACTTGCAATTGACCGCGAAATCGACCGTTCCAAAATGCAGGTGAGCGACGAGGTCGCCATCGAAATCACCAACATGAACAAGTGGTACGGTTCCTTTCACGTGCTGCGCGACATCAATCTGACCGTCAATCAGGGCGAGCGGATTGTTATTGCGGGTCCGTCCGGGTCAGGGAAATCTACCCTGATCCGCTGCCTGAACGCGCTGGAGGAACACCAGCAGGGCACGATCATCGTGGATGGGACCGAGCTGTCGAATGACCTCAAGAACATCGACAAGATCCGGTCCGAGGTTGGCATGGTGTTCCAGCACTTCAACCTGTTCCCGCACCTGACCATTCTGGAGAACTGCACGCTGGCCCCGATCTGGGTGCGCAAGACGCCCAAGAAAGAGGCCGAAGAGCGCGCGATGCATTTCCTTGAAAAGGTGAAAATCCCCGAGCAGGCCGACAAGTATCCTGGTCAGCTTTCGGGTGGTCAGCAGCAGCGTGTGGCAATTGCCCGCTCGCTGTGCATGATGCCGCGGATCATGTTGTTCGATGAACCGACATCGGCGTTGGACCCCGAGATGATCAAAGAGGTGCTCGACACCATGATCGAGCTGGCCGAAGAAGGCATGACGATGCTGTGCGTGACGCACGAGATGGGCTTTGCCCGTCAGGTTGCCAACCGTGTGATCTTTATGGATGCGGGCCAGATCGTGGAACAGAACGAACCGGAAGAGTTCTTCAATAATCCGCAAAGCGAGCGGACCAAACTGTTCCTCAGCCAGATTCTGGGACACTGAACGGCTCAAAATGGTGGAAAGGCGGGGTTTTGTCCCGCCTTTTTCTATTCCAGCAACTCTCGCGCGGTGGTGAAGCCCAGCACGATGCCCATATGCCAGCGCACGTCCGACCAGCTGTCGGCGTTGAATGTCATCACAGTGGTTGCACAAGTCGGATAATCGAAAAAGCGCATGTGATCCGGTGGCCGTTGCACAAGGCGGTTGGCGAATTCGGCGATTCCGGGGTTATGGCCCAGCATCAAAACAGTCGGTTCCGTGGCACCTGCTAACTCGCGCAACATGTCTTCGGCGCCGGCGTGGTAGAGCACATTGTGAAAGCGGACCTTATCGGCCGTTAACCCCATCCGGTCCCATGTCTCGCGAGTGCGGGTTGACGTCGAGCTTAGCACTTCATCCGGCAGCCAGCCGTTATCGCGCAGCCATGCACCAATGGCCGGGGCTGACCTGCGCCCACGCTTGCTCAGGCGGCGTTCATGATCGCCAAGTCCTGGGTTATCCCAGCTGGATTTGGCGTGACGCGTCAGGATCAGAGTGCGGGTCATGACGGGTGAAAAGCCCTCATATGATGGGCTGATTGTTCGGGGTCGCGCCCTGCGCCCGCGCTGAGCGGGCAGGCGAGGCGGGCCAGACAGCCGCCTGTCATGCAGGTTTGACCCTCAGTGGTATCAAGATGGTCGTGGCAGGCTGCAAGGTCATAGAAGTTTTGCGCGTTCAGCGCGCCGACAGGGCAGGCCGTCGTGCACGGAGCGGCGCAGGTGTTACAGGGGGAAACGCCGGGTGTTTCTGGGATGGCAAACTCATGGGCGAAATGCAGTGCGCCGCGATATGAGATCATCATACCGACCGTGTCATGTACCAAAGCCCCCACCGGGCTGCTGAAGGTGCGTCCCGATTTCAGGGCCCAGTCGATGAAAGGCGCATAGGGCGGACCACCAAAGGGGAAATAGGCCTGTGCACCGAACGCATGTGCCATCTGGCCGACGATTCTGGTTGACCAGCGGTCTACTGGATCAGGCCCCCGCCATTCGGGCGAGGCTTTCAGAGCAGACCAGAAATCAGAGCCTGCGCCCAGCAAGATCAACGTGCCAGTGTCAAGTTGCCGGGCCGCCACGCGATGAGGATGCAGCGCACCCATGACAATCAACCCCGCCTGACGCGCCGCGTGTTCTACGCGGCCATAGGTTGCCGCATCCGGAACTGAGGAAGGTTGCGCAAGGTCTGTCATCTTCCCTCGGCTGTTGCTGCGATCAGTCTGGCCGTATCAGCGACCCGGCGCCATGTTCCGTGAACAGTTCAAGCAGAACCGCATTTGGCGCGCGCCCGTCAAGTATCACGACGGCCCGAACGCCGCTGTGCAGGGCATCGAGGGCCGTTTCGGTCTTGGGGATCATACCGCCCGCGATGGTGCCTTCGCGGGTCATCTCGCGGATCTGGCCGGCTTTCAGCTCGGTCACCACATCGCCCGCCGCGTTCTTGACGCCCGAGACATCAGTCAGCAGCAGAAGGCGGTCAGCTTTCAATGCCGAGGCAATCGCCCCGGCAGCCGTATCGCCGTTCACGTTGAACGTTTCACCCTCACGGCCCGCGCCCAGAGGGGCGATGACCGGGATCACATCATGTGAGAACAGATCATGCAGGATTTTCGGGTTCATCTCGGACGGGGTGCCGACATAACCCAGAGACGCATCCGTCTGGTCGCAGATCATCAGGTTTGCATCCTTGCCCGACAGACCCACGGCCGAACCGCCCTGTCCATTGATAGCCTGAACGATGCGCTTGTTCACCAGGCCAGACAGAACCATCTCGACAACTTCGACGGTTGCCGTGTCGGTCACGCGCTTGCCGTTCACAAAGTCGGACTGGATATCAAGCTTGTTCAGCATCGCGTTGATCATCGGACCACCGCCATGCACGACAACCGGGTTCACGCCGACCTGCCGCATCAAGACGACATCGCGGGCAAAGCTCTCCATCGCCTCGTCACTGCCCATGGCATGCCCGCCCAGCTTTATGACGACGATGGCCCCATCATAGCGCTGCAGATAGGGCAATGCGCTGTTCAGAGTTGCTGCGGTGGCGATCCAGTCCCGGTTCATGTCACGTGTCTTCATTGCTAAGGTCCCTCTGACCGTCCGTGTTAGGGCCTTTGCACCGCGCTGCCAAGGGCGAAGCTATTCCAGATGCGCAATGATCGAGCGCAGGGTCGGAATCCCGTCGCCTTTTTCGGACGAGGTCAGGACGATTTCCGGGAATGCTGCGGGATGTTTGGACAAAGCCGCACGGGTTTGTTCCAGAACCTTCTCGCGCTCGTTGGCCTTGACCTTGTCGGCCTTGGTGAGAACGCATTGAAAGGTCACGGCACTGGTATCCAGCAATTTCATGATTTCAGCGTCGACCGGTTTAACCCCGTGGCGCGCATCAATCAGGACAAAGGCACGGCGCAGCGTCTGGCGACCGCTCAGGTATTGCTTGAGAAGCTTCTGCCATTTTTCCACCACGTTAACCGGTGCATTGGCATACCCATAGCCCGGCAGGTCGACCAGATAGAGGTCCGGGCCTTGCGTGAAGAAGTTGATTTCTTGCGTACGGCCAGGTGTGTTAGAGGCACGCGCCAGACCCTTTGTTCCGGTTAGCGCATTGATCAGGCTGGATTTGCCGACATTCGAGCGACCGGCAAAACAAACCTCCAGACGGTCAGGGGCGGGCAGGCCCGTCATGGCGACCACGCCTTTGACAAATTCAGACGGGCCGGCAAACAGCTTGCGACCGCGTTCTTTGGCGAAGTCATCCGGCTCTTCGGCCAGCGGAAACGGAAGCGTGGTCATAGCACCTCCAGCGTATCATTCAGGCAGATTTCACCACCCTGAATTACTTCTGCATAGACACCGAAATCCTGATGATCCCAGCTGTTCAGCGCGCCCAGAGTATCCGCGTCGCGTTCGCCGGTTTCCGGATTTGCAGTGGTGGCCAGACAGCGAATGATACGCTCGCGCACCCGGAGCACGGTTTCGCCAATGCGAAGGTTACGGCCCAGCCAGTCGAATTCATTCCACTCAGGCAGGCCTTCGAACCAGATGTTCCCGCGCCATCGCGCCGCAGACAAAGACTGGCCCAGCTTTTGTTCAACAGCGCGATGAGACGCCATGTTGCACAGGCTGATTGACGGGAAATCGGTATCGGTCATGCCGCGCCCGGGCACCCGGACAATTCGGGCGGACGCAGCGCGATCCGTGGGCATAAGCGGTTTTACCCAGTCCAGGAAAACCGATTCTTCTGTGTCAGGATGAAAGCTCAGATTCGGGCGGTCCGGGTGGTGCAACGTGACCTGCTCGCCGTCCAGTTTCGCCCAAATCGCCATAAGCTTGGGGGCTTTTGAACCGCGACTGAAATTCACACACGGGGCCCATTCCGTTCCGTCGGTCTTGGCCGCTTCATGGGCAACGGCCCAAACGCGATCCCCGGGCATGGTCTGCCCGGGGTTGAGGGTAATCTGGCTCAGGGCTTCACGCCCATGGCTTTTGATCGGGTGACGCCAAAGGCCTGAAACTGTTCCGCTCATTTCTTGTCCGTGTTCGGCAATCGCTTAAATCCGGATTTGATGTTTCCGAACACGTCCGGCGTATAGCCCTGACTGCGCATGATCAGATACTGTTGGGTAAAGGTGATCGTGTTGTTCGCAATCCAGTACACGACCAGACCGCTGGCAAAACCGCCCAGCATGAACATGAAGACCCACGGCATCCACGCGAAGATCATCGCTTGTGTGGCATCGGTTGGTGCCGGGTTCAATTTCTGTTGCAGCCACATCGAGATTCCCAGCAGCAGCGGCAGAATACCGATAAAGATAAGCGCCATCAGGGTGTCCGGCTGCGGGCCGGCCCAGGGTAGCAAGCCAAAGAGGTTCATGATCGAGGTCGGGTCAGGTGCGCTCAGGTCCTGGAAGGGGCCGAACCACGGTGCCTGACGCAGTTCGATCGTGACGAAGATCACCTTGTACAGTGAAAAGAAGATCGGGATCTGTAACAGGATCGGCAAACAACCGGCAGCGGGGTTCACCTTTTCCTTCTTGTACAGCTCCATCATGCCCTGCTGCATCTTCTGACGATCGTCGCCCGCGGCTTCCTTCAGGGCTTCCATCTGCGGCTGCAGTTCCTTCATCTTCGCCATCGAGACGTAGGATTTGAAGGCCAGCGGGAACAGGATTGCCTTGATGATCAGCGTCAGGCCGATAATGGACCAACCCATATTGCCGATCAGTGCATGAATGTTGTGCAGCAGCCAGAAAATCGGCTTGGTCAGGAAGAAGAACCAGCCCCAGTCGATGCTGTCGATGAATTTCTGGACACCGTCAGCCTGGTATTCGCGGATGGTCTCCCACTCTTTTGCACCCGCAAACAGCTGGGTTGTCACCTGCTCGGTCGCACCCGGTGCCACGGTCAGCGTCGGAAGTACCGTTTCTGTCTGGTAAATCTTGCGACGCGAGTCGTATTTGGCAGCCGCCTTGAACGCAGAACCGGGTTCCGGGATCAGCGTGGTCATCCAGAAGTGATCAGTGAACCCGATCCAGCCGTTTTCCTTGACCTGAAACACCTCGGCCTGAGCGCGCTCGTCCGGGTCGATATCGAAATCACGAACGTCGCCATAGTCCACTTCGGTCAGAGTGCCGTCGGCCATACCGATCACACCCTCATGCAGAATGAAGAAGTTCTTCAGGTCCGGCAGGTCCCCGTCTTCGCCAATGCCGTGGCGCGCAAGAATGCCATAAGGTGCCAATCCAATTTCAACCCCGGTGGCGTTTTCGACAGATTGCGTGACCGTGAACATGTAGTTCTCGTCAACCGCGATGGTGCGGCGGAACGTCAGTCCATTGCCGTTTTCCCAGGCCAGCGTCACAGGTGTGTCAACACCCAGGGTTTCGCCCTGCTCAAGCGTCCAGATGGTATTTGGTCCGGGAACATCTGCACCGGTCAGGCCCGCGCCAGGAGCCCAGCCATAGAGGGCGTAATAGGCGGATTGCGATCCGACTGGCGACAACAACTCGACAATCGGAGAATCCTCGGCCAGCGAGACCTTGTAGTCTTTCAATGACAGCTCGTCGATCCGACCGCCAGCAAGCGACAGGCTACCGGTCAGGCGGGGCGTGTCGATATTGATGCGGGGCGCTTCGGCCTCGGGTTCAGCTTCGGCAGCTGCCGCAGTTGCCTCTCCGACAGTACTGGTGTCGGCCGCACTGGGCGTCTGAACCTCACTGCCTTCGACGCTGGTTACTTCAGCCTGATCCGGGGTTGTCGTCTGTTCCGGAGGGGGGAACAGCACGAACCAGACCAGGATCACGATAAAGCTGAGCGCGGTTGCGAGGATAAGGTTCTTGTTCTGATCGTCCATCGGGGACAGCCACCTTGAGCAGTGAAAGACACCCGCAGGGTTCAACAGAGTGCAGACCCAAAGGTCAAGCGGAATCGCCCGTCATTTCGTCACGGAGGGGTCTTCTTTGCCGCGATTTCCGGTTCTCTACCGCGTTTTCCGCCCGATTTTGGGAACACCGTCGACCTTGTTGCGGTAAGACGTGATCCAATCCTTGGTTTTTTCGAATGGCATGGGCTTGCCGATGCCAAATCCCTGAACATGATCGCAACCCAGTTGGGCCATCAAAGCGTGCTCACCCGGCGTTTCGACACCTTCGGCCAGAGTTTCCAGATGCAAACGTTCTGCCATCATCAGAATGGCGCTGGCAAGCTGTTGCTGGCTTGGGTCCAGATCCGCTTTGGCAACAAAAGACCTGTCGATCTTGATGCGCGATACGTTGAACCGTTTGATAGAACCGATCGAGGCATGTCCTGTCCCGAAATCGTCCAGATCAATACAGCACCCCATTGCGGCAAGCCCGGTGACGTTGCGGGTGATGACATCGTCGGGCCGTCTGGAGAACACGGTCTCCAACACCTCGACCGCCAGCCTGTCAGGGGTCAGATCGAATTGATCCAGTTCCCATTTCAGACGGTCGATCAGGCCCGGATTGCGCAGTTCGTCAGATGAAAAGTTGATCCCGATGCGCGGCACCGACAGCATGGACCGATCCCAGTCGCGCATTGCGGAAAAGGAATGATGCCGCATGGCCTGACCCAACCGGTCCATCAGTTCGGCCTGTTCGGCAAAGGGCAGGAACACATTGGGGGCAAGAACCCCTTTTTTCGGATGTTCCCAGCGGGCCAGAGCTTCAAACCCGCTGATACGCCCGGTATCGGTTGAGATCTGGGGTTGAAACCATGGACGGATCTCACCGCTGTCCAGCGCCGCTTCGAATTCTTTGCGCAAGTTGATCCTGACCTGTGCCCGTCTGCGCGTCTGAGAGGAAAAAGCGCGAATCGTGGATGGCCCGTTTTGTTGTGCCTCCAAAAGGGCGTTATTTGCGGCCTCCTGCCAATCGATTGCAGAGCCGTCAGTGATATTGCTGCTCAGGCAAAAGCCGATGGAACAGGACATATACACGCCGGTACCATTCAGCATGATGGGATCTTCTACGGCGTTTTGCATACGGCCCGACATCTGAATACAAGCTTCCAAATCCAGTTGCCGTGCCGGGTGCAGAACAACCATCATCCTGTTTCCACCCATCCGGGTTGCGCAATCATTTGAGCGGATCATGGACAAAACGCGCGAGCAGAATTGCTGTGCAACGTGGTTTGCCGCCGCCTGTCCGTGCAGATCAAGCAATTGCGTAAAGTCATCCAGAACCACCGCGAAACAGGCCGAGTTTTCCCCCTTCAGGCGGGCGTCGGCAAATACCTTCTCCAAAACTGTTTCAAACTGGTCCTTTGACAGCAGACCGCCTGGACGCCAAAGCCCCTTACGCGACGGATTGGCTGCGAACGCATTGATGCCTGCGACGATCAGAGGCAAAATCAGGGCCAGTGCAACCAGGGCCTGTTCACCCCCAATCCAGAATGCACTCAGGCAAAGCGCCGGAACAAAGGCCAGCGCGGCTGGGCCGCCCAGAACGGTTTTCAACGAATGGACAAAACGGTCGGTAAGGGGATGGTTCCGCATCAGCTTTCTGGCCTTGGGCATGATCTGCACAAGGCAAAGCCTATGAAACCAGTCTGAGTCAGTCGTTAACGCAGTAGCGGAATCTCATCCAAATCTCCGGATGTTCCGTCGGAGTTTAGTGAAAGGTTAATGAAATCAAACAGCTTTCCATCCAGAAGGTGCGATGGCCGCGCATTTGTTAACGCTCGGAACATAACCTGTCTCCGACCCGGGCTGTTCTTTTCCCATTGATCCAGAATCTGTTTGACCTGCTGGCGCTGCAACCCATCCTGACTGCCGCACAGGTCACAGGGAATGATCGGGTATTGCATTGCCTTGGCAAACTTCTCGCAATCGGCTTCGGCGACATGGGCGAGCGGGCGGAATACGAAAAGATCGCCTTCTTCGTTCACCAGTTTCGGCGGCATCGTGGCCAGGCGGCCGCCGTGGAACAGGTTCATGAAAAACGTCTCAAGGATATCGTCGCGGTGGTGCCCCAGGACGACCGCCGAGCATCCCTCCTCGCGCGCGATGCGATAGAGGTTACCACGGCGCAAACGGGAACACAGGGCGCAATAGGTCCGGCCCTGTGGGATCTTGTCCATCACAACGGAATATGTGTCCTGATATTCGATCCGATGCGGTACGTCCATTCGACCCAGAAACTCGGGCAGGACCGTCGCCGGAAAGCCCGGCTGGCCCTGATCCAGATTGCAGGCCAGCAGATCGACAGGCAACAGGCCCCGCCACTTGAGCTCGTAGAGAACGGCCAGCAATGTATAGCTGTCCTTGCCACCCGAAAGACAGACCAGCCAGCGGGGAGGCTTGCCATCCTTGTCGTGGGCGGACGGATCCACCATCCCGTATTGCTCGATCGCTTCACGGGTCTGGCGCACAATGCGTTTACGCAGCTTCTTGAACTCGGTTGTCGAGGGCGCGCCGGCAAACAGCGGGTGGATATCGTCTGCATCATCAAACATGCGCCGTGGTTACAGCGGACCGAAGGCCCGGGCAAGGCGTAGAAGCTGGATCAACCGCATTTGGAGAGTAGTTACACCCGTGTTACCCTGCGCGTATTTTTCAGGAGGTATATTATGGACTATTTCTTTTCCGTCCGCGCCCGAAGCGGCGATCACTATTCAAACAAGATGGGCGCCGCGCGATATCTGGCTATTCCGGGGAATGTCGGGCAACCGGCGCGGCAGCATGAAATACCGCAATCTCAATGGATAAGCCGGATTCAGGCCGAAGCCGGGGCGACGGCTACCGAGAACGGGCATATTGTCGTCTTCGTGCACGGGTTCAATACCGAGCAATACCAGATGCTGGAACGTCACCGCAAAATTCGCACCGGTCTCGAGATGCATGGCTTTAACGGTGTGGTTATCAGTTATGACTGGCCAAGCGATGGATCTGTTCTGGGCTATAACGTTGACCGGGCTGACGCGCGGCGTGCGGCTGAGAAATTGTTCAGTCACGGGATCACGCGGCTGTCCCGGATGCAGACTGCCGATTGCCGGTACAACGTCCATGTTCTGGCACATTCCATGGGCACGTTCTTGGTGCGAGAAGCCATGGACTATGCCGATGACGACCACGAAACCGCGCAACACAGCTGGATGACCAGCCAGATCGCGTTTGTCGCGGCGGATGTATCCGCGAAATCGTTCCGCGATGGCAGTTCCAAGACGTCCTCTCTGATGCGACGTTGTACTAGGCTGACATGTTATTACAGCCCGTTTGACGAGGTTTTGTCGATCTCAGAGGTCAAGCGTGTCGGAGTATCGCGCCGACTGGGCCGTGTCGGAATGCCAAACGACCGGCCTGAAAAAGCGGTTAATCTGTATTGCGGGTCCTATTTCAAAAATACCCGCGATGAATACGGGGATGGGCCATCTGCGACACACAACTGGTATTTTGACTCGCCCCGGTTTTTCGAAGACCTGCACCATACATTGATGGGAAAACTGGACCGAGAGGTCATTCCGACCCGCAGCTTCACCGACCGCGGCAATCTGGCGTTGATTTAAGGGTCTGTATTGTCGGGCACCGGATCGTAACCGTCACCGCCCCAGGGATGGCAGCGGCATATCCGGTGCGCAGCCAGCCATGATCCCCGGATCGCGCCATGTTTTTCCAATGCTTCCAGCGCATAGGCCGAGCATGTGGGCTGATAGCGGCAATTGAAACCAACCCAGGGGCTGAAAATCAGCCGGTACGCGCGAACGGGCAGGGCGACGATATGGGACAGGAAGGTCATTTGTGGCCCGCATGCACTTTGCGAAGCGCATACCGCAAGTCGCTCAGCAGGACATCATAAGGAAGATCGGCGGTTACATCAGCCCGCCCGATCAGCACATAGTCCCATCCCTCAAGACCGGACACAGGCAAGACCGCCCGTGCGACTTCTCTCAGGCGGCGCTTGGCACGATTGCGGGCCACGGCATTTCCGACTTTCTTTGAGCAGGTAAAGCCAACGCGCAGCCCGACCGCTTCATCCGGAGCGCGTCGGCGGGCCTGCACCATCATCGAAGACGTTCCCTGTCTGCGCGCGCGCGCGGCTTTCAGGAAATCGGCTCTTTTTTTTAGGATCGTCAGAGATGTGGGTAGACAAACAGAAGCCGCCGGGGGCGTATTCCCGGGGTGGTTCTTACCATCCTCAGGGGCCTCCGGCGGCATCATGTTCATACCCTGATCAGTGGGCGGTTTTACGCGCTCAGCGATTTGCGGCCGCGGGCGCGGCGCGCATTCAGGATCTTGCGGCCGGCTTTTGTGGCCATGCGCGCGCGGAAACCGTGGCGGCGTTTGCGAACCAGGTTCGAAGGCTGATAGGTGCGTTTCATCGCTCCGTCTCCAATCTATAGCGGTCGGGTGCGGCGCGGATTCGCCTGGCCCTAGTGTTCGAAGCCCGTCCTCTACTGCCAAGCGAAGTGTAAGTCAAACCCCAACGGCCCGGTTTTCGCGGCTTTTGCAACAATTCTGTAAACCGATTGCTGAAAAGATTTCAAATCGGTCGATTATCGTCTGAAACTGTCACGTTCGCGGCCACATAGATCAAGGCCCCGTGAACCCCCTGTTGCCAAAAGCGCAAGCAGCGCATGTTGGGCGTAAGATGAAACAAGAAGAACCGGAAGGCCAGATGTCCGAAACAAGCCAGGCTCCACGAAACGGGTTGGCGCGTCATATCCCCTTGCTGGTGATTCTCGGTGTCGCCGCGGTGGGGTTTTTCACGCTGGGTGATTACCTGACTTTCGAAACCCTGCGAGACAACCGCGAAGCGTTGCTGGCGTGGCGGGACGCAAACTATTGGGCCATGGTGGCCGGGTTCGTTGCCGTCTATATCGTGATCGTCGCGTTTTCGCTGCCCGGGGCAGCTGTCGCCTCGATGACCGGTGGGTTCCTGTTTGGACTGTTTGCCGGAACGGTGTTCAATGTATTTTCGGCCACTATAGGCGCATCGGCCATCTTTTTGGCCGCCCGCTGGGGGTTGGGCAATGCTTTGACGGCCCGGCTGAATGCCTCAAAGGGGACGATTGGGAAGCTGAAGGACAGGTTGCGCGAGAACGAAATCTCGGTGCTGTTCCTGCTGCGGCTTGTCCCGGTTGTGCCGTTCTTTGTGGCCAATCTGGTGCCTGCGCTGGTGGGCGTCAAATTTCGCAATTTTCTGATCACGACGGCGCTGGGCATTATCCCGGGGGGTATCGTTTACACCTGGATCGGCGTTGGGCTGGGCGGTGTGTTCGACCGTGGCGAAACACCGGACGTTTCTTTATTGTGGGAACCCTTCGTTATTGGCCCCATTGTCGGCTTGTGTGTGCTGGCTGCTTTGCCGATTGTCATCAAGTCCCTGCGTGGCGGAAAGGACGCCTGACCCATGCAACACCTCAAGACAGATATCCTGGTCATTGGGGCCGGGTCCGGAGGGTTGTCGGTTGCGGCCGGTGCCAGCCAGATGGGTGCGAAGGTGATCCTTCTGGAAGGGCACAAGATGGGCGGCGACTGCCTGAACTTCGGCTGCGTCCCGTCGAAAGCGCTGATCGCAAGCGGCAAAGCGGCCTTTGGTCAGGCGCATTCCGCCGCGTTTGGCGTGGCCGATGTAAACCCTCAGATCGACTATGCGGCGGCGAAGGATCATGTGCGGGATGTGATTGCCCAGATCGAACCAATGGACAGCCAGCAACGCTTCGAAGGTTTGGGTGTCAAGGTGATCCGCGAGTTTGGCAGCTTTATCTCCCCGACCAAGGTGCAGGCCGGAGATCATGTCATCACCGCGCGCCGGATCGTGATTGCAACCGGGTCGTCGCCAATGGTTCCGCCGATCCCGGGACTGGACACAGTGCCTTATCAAACAAACGAAACCATTTTCGACCTGCGCGAGCGTCCGGAACACTTGCTGATCATTGGCGGTGGTCCGGTGGGTATGGAAATGGCGCAGGCTCATGTCCGGTTGGGCAGCAAGGTAACAGTTGTTGAAGGGCAGAAGGCATTGGGCAAAGACGACCCCGAGGCCGCGTCCGTGGTGCTGGAGGCTTTGCGCGGCGAAGGTGTCATGGTCCACGAAAATGCCGTGGTGGCCCAGATTCGCGGAAGGGAAGGCGTTGTGGAAATCGTGATCGAGAATGGCGATATTCACAGGGGCTCTCATCTTTTGATTGCTACAGGGCGCAAAGCCAATATCGAGCGTCTGAATCTGGCCGCGGCAGGAATTGACCGCACCCGAACCGGAATCAAGACGGATGACAGCTTGCGGACGTCAAACCGCCGGGTCTATGCGATTGGCGATGTCGTGGGGGGGCTGCAATTCACCCATGTAGCCGGGTATCATGCGGGTATCATCATTCGATCCGCCTTGTTCGGCCTGCCCGCTAGGGCGAAAACGGCGCATATCCCATGGGCAACGTTCACCGATCCTGAACTGGCACAGGTAGGTTTGACCGAAGCTCAGGCCCGCGACCGGCATGGCGACAGGCTGGAGGTTGCGCGCTTTGATTATCACCACAATGACCGCGCTTTGGCCGAGCGCAAAACCAAAGGGTTCATAAAGGTCATGGTGGTGACGGGCAGGCCCGTCGGCGCCACGATTGTGGGCCATCAGGCGGGCGAGTTGATAAACATGTGGTCGCTGGCTTTGGCCAATAATCTGAAGATGGGGCAGATAGCTGCTATGGTTTCACCCTATCCGACAATCGGAGAGCTTAACAAACGCGTTGCTGGCGCTTATTTCTCTCCAAGGCTGTTTGAGAATCAGACAGTTAAACGTGTGGTCAGGTTCGTCCAGCGCTGGATTCCCTGACCTGAAGAGGAGCGTATTTTGAACTCGCTGTCGGGCCGATTTCTGATCCTGACGACGGTCTTCGTTATGTTGGCCGAAATCTTGATCTTTGTCCCGTCGATTGCCCGGTTCCGCGAGGATTTCCTGCTAAACCGTCTGGAACGCGCCCAGATCGCATCGCTGGCGTTGTTGGCTGACGATATGCTGGCCGAAGATCTTGAGGCAGAACTGCTGGCGAATGCCGGTGTCTACAACGTTGTGTTGCGTCGGGATGAAGTCCGCCAACTCATGCTGTCGTCACCAATTCCCGAGGCAATCACCAAAACATTCGATCTACGGGATGCCGGTCCGTGGATTTTGATCCGGGACGCGGTGAGCCGGATATTCATACCCGAAAATGAAGTCATCCGTATCATTGGCGAGCCGGTCAAGGGCGCGGGGTTGCTGATTGAGGTTACGATCGACAGCGCCCCCCTGCGTATGGCGATGGTTGACTACGGCCTGCGCATTCTGGGGCTGTCCTTTGTCATCTCAATCATCACGGCGTCTTTACTGTTCCTTGCGGTGCGCGTGGTTCTTGTTCGCCCAATCAAAAGCGTAGTGGGATATATGCAGCGCTATGCCAGCGCACCCGAGGATGCGCGCGGCATCATCTCGCCGAATTCCAGAGTGACGGAATTGCGCGAGGCCGAAGAAGCGCTGAAGATGTTGCAAACGGAACTGACGCAGGCGCTCAAACAGCGCGAGCGGCTGGCGCAACTGGGTGGGGCGGTTGCAAAGGTCAGTCATGACCTGCGTAACATCCTGACATCGGCGCAGCTGTTCACGGACAGGATCGAATCCAGTGATGACCCGCTGGTCCGGCGAATGGCTCCGAAGTTGGTGAATTCGATCACCCGTGCTGTATCGCTGTGTGAAAGCACATTGGCATTCGGCCGTGCAGAAGAACCTGCGCCCACTTTGACGATGGTGCCCCTACGGACAATTGCGGCTGACGTCGCCACCAGCGAACAGCTGGCAGTCGCAGGGGGCTGCGTCGAGATCGTGAACGAAGTGCCTGAAGATCTGATCGCCCGCGCCGACCCCGAGCAGTTGTTTCGTGTCATCATGAACCTCGTGCGTAACGCAAGACAGGCGTTGGAAGCCTCGGGTAAGCCGGGTCACATCACCATCGTCGGGTGTGAATATCAGGATGCCTGGTGTCTTGAAATTCGCGACACCGGGCCGGGTCTTCCGCCAAAAGCACGTGAAAACCTGTTCACACCGTTTCAGGGTGGGGTCCGCAAAGGAGGCTCTGGCCTGGGCCTTGCAATCTCACAGGAACTGGTGCGCGGGCATGGCGGTAACCTGACACTGAAGGAGACCGGACCCAAAGGAACGATCTTTGAAATCAGGCTTCCGCGTGGAGACATGACTTTTTGATTTTTTTTTGAAGAATCGGCTTGCACGTCTTTGACCACAGGTCTAAACAGCGCCTCACCAACGCGGACCGATAGCTCAGCTGGATAGAGTACTTGACTACGAATCAAGGGGTCGGGGGTTCGAATCCTCCTCGGTCCGCCACTGGTTTTCCTCTCAGGCGACACATAGTTCTGCACCAGCGACAAGACCTTGCTGAGCAGCCTCATCTGACTGGTCCAAGTTGATTGTTAGTGCATCATCGGCCTGTGATCCATCGGGATGATGGTTTCAGGTGCCGGCGGGC
>NZ_JBQERC010000027.1:0-22906 GCF_056534665.1 Ruegeria sp. P8 | reverse complement strand
GGAATTCGTCCGTCCGTTTCAGTCCCATAGTTCGTCTCCTTTGTTGCAATAAATGCTATCAAAGGAGCGGCATCAAACCGCGACACGTCCACGCTGCTTGAGAAAAAGGGGGAGCTTCAATCAATTGCCCAAACTAAAGTTGGTCGTTATCCGAAAAACCAAAGGCCTAGCGTTGTCATACGTATTCTCGTGCAGTAGCGTCCTGAACCATGGTCATCCGACGATACTCAATTGTGCTACTAGTCAGCGTTCTGGTCACCCTGACCGGTTTTGGCACCGTTGTTCATGCGCTATCAGATGGCTGCATCGGCCTTCACTGTGAAAGCCACATGCAATCAACGGAACACGCTTCCGTGGCGAATAATAGCATCGATAAATCGACCCTACACAGCCACCATGACCCGGACAGTTCAGGAACCAGCGAGTGTAATCCCTCTATCTGCCAAGCCATTGTTTTGCTCGCCCAGAACGGAGAAGCCGCGCAGGATCAACGTGAAATTGATCCAGAGTTTCAGATTGGAACTCAAGCCAAGCCGATTGAACCGGATAACCCATACAAGCCCCCTGACCTTTGAAGCAGCGTAAATCCTTGCGAACATCTGCGACCTGCGCGTGCCGCTGTTCGCAGTGAATCGCAGCACTACCAGCTTCCAAAAGTCAGGATCAACTCATGAGAAAAAGTCTCTTATTCATCGGCGCAGGCACCGTCGCAGCCGTCGCCGCTTTCATAACCCTTCGGCCCGGCCCAATCGAAGAGGCCACATCGCCAGAGACAGGCACAGGCGGCGCCATAGTCGCAATTCAGATGCCGCCAATCGAGGGCAACGCAGTAATCGGTCAGCGTGTCTTTGATGTCTCTTGCGCTGCTTGCCACGGCGTCAATGCGGTCGGTGTAGAAGGCGCGGGACCGCCTCTGATCCACAAGATATACGAGCCCAGCCACCACGCTGACGAAGCCTTTCAGAGGGCGGTTTCACAAGGTGTAAGAAGCCATCATTGGCAGTTTGGTGACATGCCGCCGGTCGAGGGATTGACGCGAGGTGACGTTGCCATGGTGATCGCGTACATTCGTGAAATTCAACGTGCCAACGGAATAAATTGAGGACAGGACCATGAAAAAGATCGTAACTCTCGTAATCATGGCTGCTATTCCCAGCGGGGTACTGGCGCATTCCAAGGCCGAAGAAACGACACCTGCCAATGGGGCGACTGTAACCTCTGTGCCCGCTGAAATTGGCCTCGGCTTCACCAAGGACATCCGGCTGACGCGGATAGAGATGGCCCATGAAGAACACTCGGCAGTAAGCCTAGATTTGGGGGACCAGACAAGTTTTAGTCAGGAGTTCACGATCCCACTGCCGGGCAATGGAACCGGCACCTATGTCATCGAGTGGCGTGGTTTAGGTAAAGACGGCCATGCGATGCAGGGCGAGTTTTCCTTTTCCGTGGAATGAGCATGCCAGACATTTGGGGAGTTGTCGCAATCCTCGCAAAGCTGGTGCTCTACATCGGCTTTGCTGGGTCCACCGGGCTTGTCGCCGTTAAGTGCCTTTATTCCGAACTAGTCGCGCCGGTAAGCCTTGCGATGAAGCGCCAAGCCTTGGTCTTGGCGTGGCTTTCCCTCGCAGCAACGGTATTTGGTTTCATGCTCCGAGGAGCCGCCTTAACAGGCGGAGTTGACGGCATGGTCGATCCAGAGATGCTTGGCTTGCTTTGGCAGACCTCCGTAGGCGACGTACTTGCTTATCGCCTTTCAGGCGCAGTTTTGATCCTTGTGGGACTGTCTGTTCCTCGCTTTGGTCTATGGATCGCGCTGTTGGGTGGCACATTGGCCATGTGGTCCTTTGCACAGATCGGACATGTACCGGAACTGGAGAGTGTTGGCGTCCAACTGTTGCTGCTGTTGCACCTGCTGTGTGTGGCCTTTTGGGTGGGTATATTTGACCCGCTGCGGAGTATGGCTCTCATGCCTGGACACCTGACAGATGCAGCAGCGTTAGGGCACAGGTTTGGACAGGCTGCTGCACTAATTGTGCCAACGCTAGTCGCGGCGGGTCTGTGGATGGCTTGGTTGCTTGTCGGCAATCTCCAAGGGCTCTTGTTCACTGGCTACGGGCAGGCGCTGATGATCAAGGTGTTTCTTGTGGCACTGCTGTTGATCCTCGCCGCTGCCAACAAGCTCCGATTTGTTCCGGCCATGCAAAGTGGAGAGGCAATAGCAGCGCAACGCCTCGCCCGATCCATCGAGGTTGAGGCAATAATCGTATTAGTGGTGCTGGCGACGACGGCAACACTCACGAGCGTACTAACGCTTCCGAGTTAAGGTAGGTAGAGATGAACAAACACCTTTGCGCACTGGCTATATGCAGCATTGGTACGAGCCTTGCTGCAGATCATGAGTTGATAGATAGAGACCTAGCGAATGGGCAGGAACTCTACGCAGTGCACTGTGCCTCATGCCATGGAGTGAATCTGGAAGGACAACCTGACTGGCAAACACCCAACGATGACGGGGTGTTGCCCGCGCCACCACATGACGTGACAGGGCACACTTGGCACCACGACAACCAGCTACTGTTCGAGTACACCAGACTAGGTGGGGCAGACGCATTGGCAGCACGCGGCATTAAAGACTTCAACATTGGTATGCCGGGTTTCGAGGGCACGCTGACTAACGAAGATATTTTGGACGTGTTGGGTTACATACGCTCCACATGGCCCGACGATGTTCAGCAAATGCAGGCCAGCCGCAACCTTCCCCACCAGTAAAAGACAGCTGGCCTCGTAAAGGTTTGGACGTACACAGTACACCGTAGCGGGTTGTGCAACATCAAGTGTGACTTAAAGAGAAGCCACAGTGCAAACAAGAAATCTACAATAGTATTTACGATCAGTGTATCAGGCGTTCGGCGGCGTTTCCCGCAGGCTCCACCATATCCAAACAAAAAAACAGAGGGCAAACACTGGAGCGGCGTGGCACACAGGTGCGACCCAAAATGAAGCTGCATACTTATCTCTCACTTTTCAGACACAGCGTTGAACGATTAAGGTCGGCACCTTGGCGATATCCATCGAGCCTATGTTCCCGGCATATGGAAAGATGGGGTTACTCGACCCGAGAAAGCAGCAGAAAAACAGGTAAGAGGTCGTCGAACAATTCTATAGTTCTTTCAATGAGGTTTGGTTCGATTGCAAAGGCGGGATTTCCCAGATCCATCCAGACGGTAAAGCCTTTGCGGCGCAATGCTTCATCATTTGGATGATCTTTGTCAAAACCGGAGGGAACACGTTTCAATTCAGGATCCCCGACCCGGAATCCACGCTTTCGCATCTCAGCGGCAAGCTGTATCATCTCTGCCCCTTTGGGGCCTGCCATCTCTGTTCGAAAGGCATCCAACGCTTCCTTTTCGTACTGAAACACCCCGCAGCCAAGCGCCAGATCATCGGGTGAGAGCCCAAAGAACCACATCGGTGGCTGATCCGCATTCCCGTCAGGGATAAACGCAATATGCAGGTGTGCGTTGTAAGGTGTTTTGTCCTTGGAAAATCGGACATCCCGATGAATCCGAAAAATCTTGCTGCTGTGGTTCTGGCCAGTCAGATCAAGCAATGCATCCGCCATGTTATCCGCGAAGTGCCTGCTGGCCTCCTTCAAATGGGTCTCGTAAATTGCTTTGTTGGCTGCAAACCATTCCTTCGTGTTATTGGCCCGCAAGTGCCTGAGAAAACCAAGCGCTGCGGGTGAGAAACTGTCAAATTTGGCCATTGATTTCTCCGTTCAGTCTTTCGCGGGAAGGGCTGCGGCGTGTTCGAGACAAAGGTGTAACCAGCGCAGCAAAGCGGCGTCATCGCAATCACTCTCATCCACGCGGATAAAACCACCCAGTTTGCGTGCACCGTGAATCACTTCCTGAGCCGCAGGGTCCGCCAGCGCAATGCTTTCGTTGTCCTTGCCCACCCGGAACATGAAACGGCCCAGCCCGTCGTTATGCCGCCGCGCCCCGCACAGCATGTTGCCGTTCAAGAAAAAGCAATTGCCACCCATCATGCGCTTTTCTGAAATGCCCACATGCGCGGCCAAAGCGTCACGAATGCGTGCGTTGAGGGTTTCATCCACCGGCATCAGCTGGATGCCTCAGGCTGCCGGTGGATCGACGGCGTGAACGAAACATATTCGACGAAGTTTCCATGTGACCGCATTACGCGCAAGAGCCTGTTGCCCCCATCCCATAACGGATGGATACCCGCCCTGGACCGACGCAGGCCAAAAGCAGTCGCCAGTGGAACGGTTACCCAGACCAATACCGCCGCAATAACCTGCACGATGTGCGAATATTGTTCCATCTGCGCCCTCCTTTCAGGCAGTTCTCAGGGTCTCATGCTTTCATAAGTGATCAATGCAAAGCGGGCACCTTGCGGGTCGTTCAGCGTGGCCATGCGCCCGACACCCGGCATATCCATCGCGGGTTGAAGAACTGTGGCGCCTTTGGCTTCGGCCTTTGCAACACTCGCATCCACGTCGGCCACTGTGAAGAAGATCGTCCAGCTTCCACGCTCTTCCGGCATTGGTGAAAAGCCTCCGATAGCGGTCTCGCCCACAACTGCGGCCGAATAACTTGACCCATCCTGCATCGGCATATCGCTGATCGTCCAGCCCAGCACATCCTGATAAAAGGATTTGGCCTTGCTCTGATCCGGCCCAGAATGCCCGATCCATCCTGAATTTCCGACAGCCGTCATCTCAAGTATACTCATGGGTACCTCCGTTGGTTACGCCCGCCACATACGGGTCTGACCCAAGGACGTATGAGGAGTGTGTTTTCCTACAGGCCCTCCAATTCTTTTTGACTGATTTTGATTTTTTCGTTGATCACGTCGCACTCCAACGCGGTGGGAGAAAGCGCCAACACGGTTTCAAAGGCGGAAATGGCGTCTTTATGATCCCCCGCTTCTTGCAAAAGGCCACCTCGCATCGCGTGAAACCAACGATAGTTGGACAGCTCCTGTGACAGCGGATTCATTGCCTTCAAAGCATATTGTGGACCGTGTAGCTTGGCCTGTGCGGCAATCTGGTTGAGCCGGATCACAGGTGTCGGCTGCAATGCGTAAAGGGCGGCGTAGTGGCTTTCGATTAACGCCCAGTTGGTTTCTTCGGACGAGGTTGAACAGGCATGTGCCTGAGCGATTGCAGCCTGGATGATATAGACCCCGCGGTGGCCAATCCGCTGGGCTTTTTGCAACAGCGATGTAGCCTCAGCGATATTCGAGCGATCCCAAAGATCGCGGTTCTGATCGTCGAGTGCGACGAGCTTGCCTTCGGTGTCAATCCGGGCCTGGCGCCGGGCGTGTTGAAACAACAATAGCGCCAGCAATGCGGCCTGCTCGCCCATTGCAGGGAACAATGCGACAAGAAGGCGGGCAAGCCGGATCGCTTCTTTGCATAGCGTGAGCTTGATTTGCTGCGGCCCGGCCGAGGTCGACCACCCTTCGCTGAACATCAGATAAACCATTGTCGAGACTTCACCCAACCGGGCTTGCCTTTCAGCCGGGCTCGGCGTTTCAAAGGCGACCGGGTTATTTGCTATTTTCTTTTTGGCGCGGGTAATGCGCTGTTCCATGGTCTTGGACTTGACCAGAAATCCGCTGGCGATCTCATCGACGCTCAGCCCCGCGACCACCCGCAAGGCGATGGCGATCTGATCCCGCCGATCCAGTTCCGGGTGACAACAGATGAACAGCAAGCGCAGGACATCATCCCGCATCTCATCAGGGTCGGGTGTTTCCGCCGGCATCGGTTGAAACTCCTCTGCGTGGCGCGACAGGATTGCCGCGCGCCGCCGGGATTTGCGTATATCGTCCAGACCCGAATTCCGGGCCGTGGCCAGAAGCCATGCCAATGGATCACGAGGCGCCCCGTCCTGGGGCCAAACCGCCAAGGCTTTCAGGCAGGCGTCGGCAAAGGCCTCCTCTGCGGTGTCCAAATCCCGAAAAGCCCGCGTCAGGGCAGCAATGGCGCGCGGGCGTTGTTCAGCAAATGTGGCCTCCAGCCAGACTGACATGATCTATTCCGACGATATGGCACCCCCGGCCCAGGCCACAGGCCGAACTTCCAGCCGCGCGACCGGTGAAGAGATCAGTTTTGCATGTTCCAACGCTTCTTCAAGATCTTTGAAATCAGCGGCGTAAAACCCAAGGAAGTTTTCCTTGGTCTCGGAAAACGGGCCATCGGTGATCAGGGGGGCAGCACCTTCGGACGCCGCCGGTTCGACCATTACCGCTGACGTTGGCGGCATCAGTTTTATCGACACAAACTCTCCGCGTTCCGACAAAACCGCTTGCAGGGCGCGATGGCCTGACATCACTTCGTCCTGGCGATCTTTCGGCAATGCCTCGAACACGCCCGGTTCCCCATAAATTGTGATTGCGTAGATCATTTTCGCCTCCATGCGTTGGTCGCATTGTGCAAGGACGCGCGACGCCATGCAAATCCGACAACACGCAGAGCCGACAGATTGCCCAGACCGCTTTTGTCTGAAAACCCAGCAGTCCGGGCTTCCATTGCCATCCAGATAACAGGTCGGTGGATTTCAAAAACCGGAGCAAAACCGGCACCTTGAAAACCGGTTCCCAGAAAAATGGCTAAATGGTAGGCTGCGAGACTATGGAAAGCCGGCCAAATCGTCGATTAGCAGCCATCTTAGCCGCCGATATCGCAGGCTATTCAAGATTGGTTGGCTTGGATGAAGAAGGCACCATCGACAAGCTGCGCCGGATCCGCGCTGAAGTTATCGAGCCCTTGATCGCCGGGTATTCAGGGCGCATTGCGAACACAGCCGGTGATAGTTTTCTGATCGAATTCCCCAGCGCAGTCGATGCGGTTCGCGCGGCAGTCGAGATACAGGCCGAACTGTCGAAAAGAAACTCGGATACCGAACCTGATCGCGCAATCGTTTTTCGGATCGGTTTGAATGTTGGCGATGTCGTTTCAAACGCCGACGACATCTTGGGTGATGGTGTCAACGTGGCCGCACGGCTTGAGGCGCTGGCAGAACCTGGGGGGATTATCGCCTCGCAGGCGATTGTCGGATACGCGCGCAACAAGGTGCCCTTCGCCTTTACGCCAATTGGCCCGCAATCCGTCAAAAATATCGCGGACCCCATTGAGGCGTTCCGCGTCGAAACAGATGCGTTGACCCCGGCGGTAAAGCAAAAAACGAAGAAAGCGCCGCGTTTAATGAAGCTAGCTGCAATCCTGATCGTGTTGGGCGCGACCGGGTATATCGGGACAAAGACATGGGAAAAGGGTCAGTTGCGCGCTTCTGAAGCACAGATGGCTTACCCTCTGCCGGACCTGCCCTCGATCGCCGTGCTTCCCTTGACGAATTTCACCAGCGACGCGTCCAACAAGATGTTGATAGATGGCGTTTCCGAGGATCTGATAACGGACTTGTCCCGCATATCAGGGTTATTTGTCATCGCCGGAAACACATCCTTTGCATTTCAGGACCGCGACATTGATGTGGCAGGTTTTGCCGAGAAACTGGGCGTTCGCTATGTCGTTGATGGAAGCCTTAGACGCAGCCGAGAGGGTTTTCGGGTCAACATCCGCCTGACGGACACGTTGAACGGCAGATTGATCTGGGCGGAACGTTTCGACGGTGAAATCGATGAGATCTTCGACCTGCAAAACAACATTGTACTGGCGATTGCGCGCGAGTTGGATGTCCCGCTCGACACGCAAAGCCGGATTGCTATCGAAAGCATAGAGACTGAAAAGATTGAGGCGCGCGAAGCGTTCCAGCGCGGATGGGCGCTTTATTCACGCTTCAATGAACAGGACAATCTGGCCGCAATTCCGCATTTTGAGCGGGCTGTCGAGCTGGACCCGAATTATGCGCGCGCCTGGGCGATGTTAGCTATGGTACATTTGCGACCGCACATCTTCCACCACTGGTCAGGCTTTGCGAATGCTGAAGAACAGATGCATATCGGGCTGTTCTATAAATACTACCGTGAACTGACGCATCAGGACACCTCGCTTATCCACGTCATCAGGGCAATTGTCGCTCTCAACCTTCCGGACTGGGACAGCGCCGAGGGTGTAAGTCGGGGAACAGAAGAAGCGAGACAAGAAGCCGCGAAAGCCATTGCCCTGCAACCAAGCGACCCCGAAGCGCATGTGACAATGGGATGGGCCTTGATCGCGGGTGGCGAGCCAGAAGAAGGGCTGGCATTTGTACAGGCTGCAATGCGCCTCGACCCGGAATACCCCAGCCACTACGCGCTATTTCAAGGTGCTGCGCTGTTTGCGATGAATGATCTGAAAGGTGCAGAGGCCGTTATTAGGTCCGAGCTGGACCGAAACCCGCAGGCAGTTGAGTTGATGCCATTTGCAGCGTCGGTTCTGGCCTTGAATGGCGATCGAAGCAGCGCGCGTGCAATGATCGAACAATGGCAGAATGGAAAAAACGAGAAGGTTCTGGGCGAAGCGGTGCGCGATTACTTCTTTATCGTGCGATGGATCGGCGAGCATCAGCATTTGAACAATCGCTTGAAAAACGGCCTTCAATTGGCCGCGCTTCCGCCGAGCACGACAGTTGCGAGCCTCAAAGCTGATCTGATGCGCGGAGATGCCAAGGAACAACGTGACGCGGCTCAGTCTTTGGCGCTCTTTGGAGCTGACGCAGCCCCAGCCGTTCCGGAACTGATCATGCTGTTGGGCAGCCCTTCGGTTTTTGTCAGAAAAGAAGCCGCCAACGCATTGGGTGAAATCGGCGGGAAAGCATTCCCCGCTTTGCCTGCATTGGAAGCAGCCGCAGACGGGTCTTTGTCGGGTAGATTTGCCGCCCGAGCCATTGAACAGATACGCGGAGCCTCACAATAACGACGACTTTGGGCGTATTCGATCCCTTGGCTCCTGCTTTTTCTGGAGAGTGTTGGCTGAAAACGCGGGCAGGTATCCTTCGTCCCGGTGACCACAGCCTCACGCAAGTGTTCTGAACGCATTCAGACTTTCGCTGAAATGCTCGATGAACTCCAGTGTTATCAAAGACGGCTGCTTCAGAACCGGGCGTACCAGCGAAAGTGTATGCGGCAAAAACGGCTTGAATGGCCTGTAGCTTAGCCCCCGGTCTGTGTAATGGACAGCGTCCAGTTCGCTGACGATTGAGACACCAACGCCTTTTATCGCCAATTCACATGCCGCCGTGAATTGCCGGACTTCGATATGAGAGTTGAGTGTAACATTGGCCTGCTGAAATGCCTTCGAAAGCCGTCCGAAAAAGTCGCTGTCGCGCCGCGTATGTATGATGTTCTCATCTGCAAGATCGGATGGCGTCACCTCCGAGAGGTTCTCAAGCGCGTGATTTTTCGGGAATACGCAAACCGTGCGCACATCGACATTTCTGCTTTCGACCCCCGGATGACCGTTGAAGCCATCGGTGATTCCAAAGTCATATTGTTCGCCAACCATCCATTCCAATATCCGTTCCGGCCTGTCCGGTTCGATCGTCATGGTGACACCTGGCCGGTCTTTCAGAAAACTTGCCACAACATCCGGCAGATGGCTGGTGGCGAAACCGGGCAGGCAGGCGACGCGGATATGCCCGGCTTTACGCTGCGTGATATTCTGACTCGCGTCCGATATCTGCTTCATCAATTCCAGGACACGGTCCACGCTGGGTTGCAGATAGCGAACTTCCTGGGTTGGCACCAATCGCCCTTTGCGGCGATCAAAAAGTTGAAATCCAAACGATTTTTCAAGATCCGACAGCAACCTGCTGACAGCTGGTTGGCTCACCCCCAAATCGGCGGCCGCTGCTGTGACCGAACCATTGGTGGTCACCGCCATGAGTGCTTCCAATTGCCGAATTCTCAAAGTTTGTCTCATTGCAGACCCAGTTCCGCTTTTTTATTCACACTGTATAACATTGTATTATGTTTTTTGCCAATAAGTAGGGCTTGAATTATATTTCTGTAACGGTAACGTCGTGAAATCGTCATGTGTGTCGAATACGCGTTGCAGTCGGTACTCAACGAAGCATCAAACCTGATGCATGGGAGGAATCATGAAAAAGAATTTGCTTGGCGCTCTTGCCGTTACAACTGCCTTGTCCCCCTTGGCGGCAATGGCACAAACCGAAGTTCAATTCTGGCATGCCTTTACCGGCCGCCTTGGCGAACTTGTCAAAGCGCAGGTTGAAGAATTCAACGCCGGTCAGGATGAGTTTGTCGTGGTCGAAAGCCACAAGGGCAACTATTCAGAAACCCTGAACGCTGGCATTGCCGCTTTCCGTGCTGGCGAACAGCCACACATCCTGATGGTTTTCGAGGTTGGCACCGCAACGATGATGTCAGCAAAAGGCGCGATCAAGCCGGTCTACGAAGTCATGGCTGAAAGTGGCGCGTCTTTTGATCCCGATGCCTATATCGGCGCGGTGAAGGGTTACTACACCACCACCGACGGTGATATGTTGTCGCTGCCGTTCAACTCGTCCACGCCGGTCTTGTGGGTCAACCGCGACGCCATGCAGGCGGCAGGTGTTGATCCTGATACTGACCTGTCAACTTGGGAAAAAGTCGGCGATGTGCTGGAGCAACTCAAAGCCGGAGGCGAGGACTGCCCGCTGGTGACGGCATGGCAAAGCTGGATTCACCTGGAAAACCTGTCAGCCTATCACAACGTTCCGTTTGCATCGCAGGACAATGGTTTTGCCGGTCTGGACACAGAACTGATGCTGAACGGCCCGGTACAGGTCGCGCACCTGAGCGCCATGGGTGACTGGGCCAAGGATGGGAAATTCATCTATACCGGTCGCAGAAATGAAGGCGGCGCAAACTTCAGGGCCGGAGAATGTGCCTTGTTCACCGAAAGCTCGGCCGGGTATGCCGGGATCAAAGCCGAGGCCGAGTTCGACTTTGATGTGCGCCCGCTGCCGTATTGGGAAGCGGTCACAAGCGAGCCTCAAAACACCATCATCGGCGGTGCATCCCTATGGGTGATGGAAGGTCATGATCCCGAAGAATACAAAGGCGTTGGCGAGTTCCTTAGCTTCTTGTCCTCGTCCGACGTTCAGGCGGCATGGCACCAGAATACCGGCTATCTTCCGATTACCGCAGAAGCCGGTGAAGCGACTCGTGCGGCCGGTTTCTATGATGAAAACCCGGGCACCGATATCGCTGTGATCCAGATGACCGCGAAAGAGCCGACAGCAAATTCGAAAGGTCTGCGTCTGGGATCGTTCGATCAAATTCGCGGTATAATCGATGAGGAACTTGAGGCCATCTGGGCCGGTGAGAAAACTGCCCAGGAAGCCATGGACAGCGCAAAAGAACGCGGTGACGCGCTTCTGCGCAGGTTCGAATCGGCGAATCAATAAACCTCTGAAATCCGGTGCGGGCTCGGCAGAGCCCGCATCCACTTTTCCCGGCGGGTCATCAGGATGGAAAAACGCGTCACATTCCGCGGCTGGCTGTTGCCATTGGCGCTGATCGCCCCACAGGTCGTCATTTCTGCCGTATTCTTCTTTTATCCCGCTGCACAAGCTGTGTGGCAGTCGCTGTTCATCCCAGATCCGTTCGGGTTGTCGTCCAAGTTCGTCGGTCTGGGCAATTTTGAATTTCTGCTAAGCGACAAGTTTTATCGCGCATCCTTTGTAACCACGGCCGTGTTTTCGACGCTTGTTACGCTCTGCTCCATGATCCCGGCCCTGTTTCTGGCAGTCATTGCAGATCGGCTGATCAAAGGATCCGGAGCTTATCGGACGCTGCTGATTTGGCCTTATGCAGTCGCACCGGCGGTTGCTGGTGTGCTATGGCTGTTCATGTTCAACACGCGCGTCGGTGTCGTGTCGTGGTATCTTGGACAGCTGGGCTATGACTGGAACCACGTCTTGAATGGCACCGAGGCGATGGGGCTTGTGGTCGTCGCTTCGGCCTGGGGGCGCATCAGTTATAACTTTTTGTTCTTCTTCGCCGCACTCCAGTCGGTTCCGCGGTCGGTCATCGAGGCCGCAGCGATCGATGGCGCACGGTTCTGGCGCAGGTTTTTCACGATTGTCCTGCCGTTGCTGTCACCGACAGCGTTTTTCCTGCTTGTAGTGAATGTGGTCTATGCGTTCTTTGAAACTTTCGGCGTAATCCACACAATCACCGGTGGCGGTCCGCAGCAGGCCACGACCATTCTGGTTTACAAAGTCTTTTCAGACGGGTTCGTCGGTCAGGATCTGGGCTCGTCTTCGGCGCAATCGGTCATTTTGCTGATTGTCGTCGGCCTTCTGACCGTCATTCAGTTCAAGTACGTGGAAAAGAGGGTGCATTACTGATGGCAGCCCAACAGCACGGAATGGTCGAAAAGCGCGGAGCGGGTATCTGGCTGACACATGCCCTGATGATCCTTGGCGTCCTGGTCATCTTCTTTCCGATTTGGCTGGCATTTGTCGCCTCAACCGTTACCCAGCCGGAAGTTGTATCACCACCCATGCCGCTTTTGCCGGGTGATCAGTTCTGGGAGAACTACAAGGCAGCCCTGTTTTCCGGCGTGAATGTCCCCGTCGCAACGATGCTGTTCAACAGCCTTGTAATGGCCATCGGGATTGCAGTGGGCAAGATCATCATTTCACTGCTTTCGGCATTTGCAATCGTCTATTTCCGCTTTCCCGGTCGAACAACGTTCTTTTGGCTGATCTTCCTGACCCTTATGTTGCCGGTCGAAGTGCGCATCGTTCCGACATTTGAGGTCGTGGCCGGGTTCGGCATGCTCAACAGCTACTACGGGCTGATCTTTCCGCTGATCGCCTCGGCCACGGCGACCTTCCTGTTCCGTCAGTTCTTTCTGACAATCCCGGACGAGCTTGCCGAAGCTGCGCGTGTGGATGGTGCCCGGCCTATGCGGTTTTTCATCGATATCGTCGTACCGATGAGCCGGACAAACATCGCGGCACTGTTCGTCATCCTGTTTATTTATGGGTGGAACCAGTATCTGTGGCCGCTGCTTATCACCACCGACCCTGAAATGAATACCATTGTGATGGGCATCAAGCAGATGTTCCCGTCTGGCGATGATGTGGCTGATTGGCCGGTCATCATGGCGACCTCCATTCTGGCGATGATCCCGCCGGTCATCGTGGTGGTGTCGATGCAAAAGCTTTTTGTCCGCGGCCTTGTCGATAGCGAGAAATAGAAAATGGCAACAGTAACCCTGGAGAATGTCAAAAAGAGCTTTGGCCCGACAGATGTCATACATGGCATCGACATCCACATCGAAGATGGCGAGTTTATTGTCATCGTCGGCCCTTCGGGCTGCGGAAAATCCACGCTGTTGCGGATGGTGGCAGGGCTTGAGACCGTGACCGCGGGTGAAATCCGGATTGGTGCGGAACGGGCCAACGAAAAAGAGCCGATGGATCGCGACATTGCCATGGTGTTCCAGAACTATGCGCTCTACCCGCATATGTCGGTCCGGCAGAACATGGGTTATGGCCTTAAGATCGCAGGGTTGCCCAAGGCTCAGATCGATCAAAAAGTGACTGAGGCGGCAAGGCTGTTGCAGCTTGAACCATTGCTCGACCGCAAACCCAGACAATTGTCAGGCGGCCAACGTCAGAGGGTGGCTATGGGGCGCGCGATTGTCCGTGAACCTGCGGTGTTCCTGTTTGACGAGCCACTTTCGAACCTGGACGCAAAGCTTCGCGTGCAGATGCGGCTTGAGATTCGTGAACTACAGGAAAAACTGGGGATCACCTCGCTTTATGTAACCCACGATCAGGTTGAAGCCATGACAATGGCCGACAGGATGATCGTCATGAACGGCGGTATCGCCGAACAGGTTGGCACACCGCTAGAGGTATACGAAACGCCAAGAACCCTGTTTGCAGCACAGTTCATCGGCAGCCCCGCGATGAATGTCTTTGACGCCCAACGCGAAAACGGAACCGTCATGATTGGTGGGGTCGCGGTTGGTTCGTCGCAGGGCCCTGATACTGCCTTCAAGCTGGGGGTACGACCCGAGCATCTATTGCTGGACGACAATGGCCCGATTGAGGCTACGATTCAGATGGCAGAGCCACTGGGGGCAAACACGCTGTTGCACGGTCAACTGACCGGCTTGGGCGATCCGATCACGATCAGCCTTCCTGGTGTGCACCCGATCGAAGGCCGACATCCGAACATGCGGTTTTCTGTGTCCTCAGACCATATGCATATGTTTGACCGATCCACCGGTGAAAGGCTGGAAGGCTGATGGCATTCCCTCAGGTCGAGGCTTTCCGGGGGGGCGACAACCTGATCCGCATCGTAGGCCACCGGGGTGCGCGAGGCGTATTGCCTGAAAACAGCATGATTGGTTTTGACTTTTCGCTGTCCATTGGCGTGCCGCTTCTGGAGTTTGATGTTGTCCTCACGGCTGACGACATCCCCGTCATAACCCATAATCACCGGCTGCACGCCCCCAGTTTTCGCGATGCTGACGGTCAGTTTTTGACCGGGGAAGAGCCGAAGGTTTCAACCCTGACATTCGAGCAGATTCAGAAGTTCGATGTCGGGCGGTTGGATGGGAATTCTGCCTATGGTCAGCGTTTTCCTGATCAGGCACAAATGGATGGCGTTCGCGTTCCAAGGCTGCTTGACCTGCTGGATCTGGTGAGTGACCCCCAACATAGCGATGCCTGTCTGATGCTCGAGCTGAAGTCGGACCCCGATTTGGCCCATGACGCGCGCTACAGAGAGAAGTTTGTCCGTCTTGTCCTGCAAGAGGTCCGTTCCAGGGCCCTGTCGTCGCGCGCCGTTCTGCACAGTTTCGACTGGAATCTGTTGGAAGAATGTCAGCGGCAAGCGCCTGATATGCCATCTTCTTATCTGACCCAACTTCCCGAAAACGCCGAGGATGTAGGGGAGGATTCTTCAAAAGCAGTCTGCCCGGATTTTCGAGGCCGCAAAGGCGATATTCCGCTATTGGTCAAGCAAGCGGGCGGCTCACTGTGGTGCCCGTATTATGCAGATGTAACTGCCGAAAACGTCGAACTGGCCAAGGATTTGGGCCTTTGCGTTGCGGTTTGGACGGTCAATGACCCTGTAGACATTGCCAAGATGATCGACCTGCGTGTGGATGCCATTGTTTCTGATTATCCGGGTCGGGTGCAAAGGCACTTGTCTGACCGGGGTATGAGCTGGCGTTAAACCGCCCTGAAGGCCGGGGCTGAATGCCTCGTCCTTCAGTTTCTTAAATTTCCTTCGTAAGGGCAGAGAACCGCTAGAACAGTTGCAAATCCTTCGCGCCGCTTTGGATTTCAGCAAAGTTCGGCATGTTCTGGATCGTAACAGGTGCGGGTTTCGTGCCCGGCATCGCAACCGTCGGTTTCGCCACGTTCGCCATCCCAAAGACCGGTTTTTCCAGCTCACCCCGGATATCGCGCAGCAGCGTTTTATGATCCGGCATCACTTTGACTATCTGCGCAAGATCCTCTTTCGCACGCTGCATGCCCTGGAACCAGATCACTTTCTTCAACGGTCGCAAACGATCTCGGATGCCGGTACCGTAACCCGTATCATAGACCTGTTTACCCAACAGAACCGTTTGATAAACACGATGGTCAAACAGCGTGGCAAATTCCACATCGTGATCCATCGGCAGACGGTGCTGCCACAGCTCCAGATTCTCGGCCAGCCGATCCGGTATCTTCATCTCTGTCCGCGCGTCGATCCAATAGGGATCATCCTTTCGGTTGCCCAATCGGTAGTGCAGGCAGATGAATTCCAGAACCTCGTTATAAAGCTTGTCCATCTGCCGGTTGTATCTTGCCCGCAGTGACGGTGCGACGTCGCGCGTCGGCAAGTGTTCTGCAAACCAGCGCACTGCGTGGTCAATCATGTGGATCGCGGTACTTTCCAACGGCTCGATAAACCCGCCGGACAGACCAATTGCCACACAATTCTTGACCCAGGCATTGCGCACGCGCCCGACGCGCATCGGGATGATCCGCGGTGTCAAACCCTTGCCGCTGTCACCCAGCCATTCAAGATATTCGTCGGCCGCCTGATCATCCGTTCGATGCGCCGAGGAGAACACATAGCCTGTACCCACACGATTGTAGAGCGGCACCCGCCACGTCCACCCCGCGCCCAGCGCGGTCGACCGCGTGAGGCTTTCGATTTTATTGGGATTGCGGTGTTCAACCTGCAACGCCATGGCGCGGTCATTGGGCAGATAGTCCGAATAATCCAAAAACGGCTCGCCCAGTGCCTGATTGATGATCAGGCCGCGGAACCCGGTGCAATCGATGACCATTTCAATGTCATGACGGCCCGCGCGCTCAAGCATCAGATGGCTGACGTTGCCTTGTTCATCCAGCTCGACCTTCTGTACCTCGTCCTGAATATGCTCGACACCGCGCTTGGTGCAGACCGTGGTTAGCATGCCCGCAAACTTCACGGCATCCAGATGATAGGCATAGCCAAAACGCTGTTCAAACTCGGGCTGACCCAGCTGCCGCGCGCCTTTGCACAGACGGCCCAGATGATCGTGGGGCGAAATGGACTGTGTAAAGTCCCTCTCTCCATTGCCAAAGCGCAGGAAATACTCGGCGGCGTCCAACCCTTCCAGCATCTGGCCATGGGCAAAGGGGTTCACGTAATCGATGCGTTTTCCTTTGGGGTCCTTGTTCCAGTTGCAGAACTTCACGCCCAGCTTGAATGACGCGTTCGTTTCGCGGAAAAAATCCCGTTCGGAAATGCCCGCCTGACGGAGCGTGACCGGCATGCGTGGCACCGTAGCCTCACCCACACCCACGGTCGAAATGTTGGGGCTTTCGATCAGGCAGATATGTGGTCGGTCTTTTGTTGCTGAAGTGCGTGAAAACACCATGTCCAGGATCAACGCGGTCATCCAGCCTGCCGTGCCGCCACCTACGATGGTGATTTTGCGCAAACGATTGTTCATATTCTTCTGTCCCCATTGGTTTTGAGGACTATATCAAGTTTCCGACGCTTATCTAGGCTCTGCCATTATGTGCTTATGACCCAGCTTTGAACATATCCCTGTACTGGTCGCGCAAAATGTTCTTTTGGACTTTTCCCATCGTATTGCGGGGCAATTCATCCAGTTGAATAAGCATTCGGGGATGCTTGAACCGCGCCAGGCTGTCGCGCACTGCGCCCATGATCGCGTCGAGATCCGGAGATTGCCCGGATTCGGCAACAATCAGGCCCAGCACGGTTTCACCGAAGTCGGGATGCGGCACGCCGATCACTGCACTCTCGAGAACACCGGGCTGGCCGTCCAGAACCAATTCAATTTCCTTGGGGTAGATATTGTAGCCACCCGAAATGATCAGGTCCTTGTTGCGCCCGACGATATGGATGTAGCCATCTTCGTCGATACGTCCGAGATCACCGGTGATAAAGAACCCGTTTTCGCGCAGCTCGGCAGCCGTCTTTTCCGGCATCTGCCAATATCCCTTGAACACGTTCGGGCCACGCACTTCGATCTCGCCGATTTCACCCTGCGGCAAAGGGTTGCCGTCTGCATCGCATATCTTCAGTTCGACCCCCGGCAAGGGAAACCCAACCGTGCCCGCGCGACGTTCGCCGTCATAGGGGTTCGAGGTGTTCATATTGGTTTCAGTCATGCCATAGCGTTCTAGGATACGATGCCCGGTACGCTCCTGGAATTGTGCATGGGTATCCGCCAGCAATGGGGCCGAACCCGAAACGAACAGGCGCATGTGTTCGGTCAGCTCGCTGGTAAAACGCGCGTCGGCCAGCAGGCGCGTATAGAAGGTCGGAACGCCCATCATCGACGTGGCTCCGGGCATTCTGTTAATGATCTGATCCGGGTCGAATTTTGGCAGCCAGATCATGCTTCCGCCGACAGCCAGAATGATATTGGTGGCCACAAACAGCCCATGCGTGTGAAAGATCGGCAGCGCGTGCAACAGAACGTCTTCCGACGTGAACCGCCACTCTTTGACCAGTGTCCGTGCATTGGACAACAGGTTGTTCTGGGTCAGCATCGCGCCCTTTGAACGTCCGGTGGTGCCCGACGTATAAAGAAACGCCGCCAGATCCTCACCATCCCGATCCACAGTCGCAAAGCTGTCTGGCATTGCTGCCGCCAGATCCATCAGCGAGCCCGAGCCATCCGCATTCAGCGTTTCCACCCTGCCCCCGAAACGCGCGGCAATCGGGGTCAGTTGGTCTTTGCTTCGGCCGTCGCAGACAACAAGTGACGCGCCGCTGTTTTCGATGAAATACGTCAGTTCGTCCACGGTATAGGCGGTGTTCAGCGGCAGGAAAACCAGACCGGCCTGCGCGCATGCTGCGTATAGCGCCAGCGCCTCAGGCGATTTATCGACCTGAGCCGCAACCCGGTCCCCGGGTTTTAGGCCCAGTTGCGTGGCCACATGGGCGATCCGGGCGGCTGTGCTCAGAAAGTTTTGATAGGTGACGGTCGTCCCGTCTGTCAGGTGCAGGAAAGCCGTATCTTTGTCGGCGTGAATGCCAAACAGATCATCATAGAGAGGGTTAGCCATGTTCGATCCTCCGTTTCCCCAGCCATAACGGCGAACCGCTTCTCAGGGGAAGGTTCAACTGTGTCACACTGCGCTTTTGCTTGCAGTTCAATGTCTGGACACGTCGCATTTATTGCGCGGCGCGCGTTGCAGCTCGGAAATCGTGGTTGGTAATGCCTTTCACCGCCTCTGCACATTTTCTGCACGAAAGCCCCATGAAGGCTGCGGATACGTCGCGCCAAAGGTGCAAGCGCCGCAGGCAATCTGCCGGGAAAGGAAACCTGCAAGCAGGAGACAGGACATGAGGCAGGAACTGACAATTCGCGGCGTGCCGGACAGCATCGTACTGGACGCGTGGTGGCTGGGAAAGATGGACGAAGCCCCCCGATGGGGAGGCAACAGACGACAGCAAAGTGGTTCTCTGATGTCCACGCTGAAAATGCGCCATGCGATCCCACTTCTTGCATCGCTGGTTGCACTTGCAGATTGGCTGTTTTGGGAACAGCCGCTAGGCATTTCTGTCTCAGTCTTCGCGCTGGTCTTGTCCGCCGCGATCATGGCGATGAAGCCCCGGCGGGCGACTGCATCGGAATGGCTCATAGCCGCCGCATTTGCCTTGTTCACCAACCTGCCGGTGGCCATCGATTTGCAGCTTCTATCATTATTGTTCAGCCTCGCTGGTTTAGTCAGTCTGGCCACCTGGGCGCTATTCGGTCAGGCTGTAAACGAACGTCTGCTGCTGCGAACCGCCCTGCGACTGCCTTCCATCGGTGCGACGTTTTTGCTGCGCGACACATGTCGCACCGCGGTGGCCGCCGATCTTGGGTCCGACAGCCGCCGCCACGCAGCATCGCTGGCCTTGCCCCTGCTATTGGGTGCGGTCTTCCTTGCGTTGCTGGCCGCCGCCAATCCGGTGCTGGAAGACCTTCTGGCCGAGCTGGACCCAAGTCTTCTGTTCGAAGGGTACTTCTGGCTGCGACTTCTGTTCTGGAGCGTGATGGCCTCGCTGCTGTGGCCGTTCCTAAACCTCAGCGATCCATGGCTGGGCGGCATTGCCCGCCCCGCCACCATGCCAAAGACAGGCCCAAGCCGGGCCGCATTTCTGATCAATCCAATCTCGGTGCGCAATTCGCTGTTACTGTTCAACCTGTTGTTCCTTGTACAAACCGTGATGGACCTTGGTATCCTGACCGGGGGTGTATCCCTGCCTCAAGGGATGAGCTATGCCGCTTATGCCCATCGGGGTGCTTATCCGCTGGTGGTTACGGCCCTGTTGGCGGGCGTATTCACTCTGGTCACTCACAGCATGATCGGTGCGGACCGGACGTTGCGCATTCTGATCTACACGTGGTTGGCGCAGAACGTGTTCCTGGTGATGACAGCTGCTATCAGGCTGCATCATTACGTCGACGCCTATGCGCTTACCTATTTGCGGGTGGCCGCCTTTATCTGGATGGCACTGGTTCTCACCGGATTGCTGCTGACCGTGGTGCAAATCCATCGCGGCTTCGATACAATCTGGCTTCTGCGGCGTTGTTTTGCAGCGCTTCTGGTAGTCTTGTATACCTGCAACTTTGTGAATTTCGCATCAGTCATTGCCAGCTATAATCTGAGCCACGGCAGCGCTCTGATGCAACAGGACACTGGTTACATATGCAGCCTTGGTGCTGATGCTTACCCAGCAATCCGTGATCATGAAACCAGAACCGGACAGCAAGTCTGTGACGCGTGGATGCGATATGATCTGAAAAAGGATGCAATCACCAACTGGCGCGAATGGGGCTTTCGGAGATGGCGGATACAAGCCTATTATCGGCAGCAGAGTTGAAGGACCCCATTTGATGCCTGCACGCATTCTTGTTGTCGACGATGATCCGGATATCCTTGAGGTAACAAGGTTCGCGATTGAAAAGGCAGGCTATGCGCCACTTCTGGCCAGCGACGGCCTGACCGCGCTTGATACAAACCGTCAGGAAAGCCCCGATCTGATCGTGCTGGATATCGGGCTGCCCGAAAAGGATGGTCTGGAAGTATGCAGGGAAATCCGCAAATCCTCGGACGTGCCGATCCTGTTCCTGACCGCCCGCGATGACGAGGTCGACCGTATCGTCGGGCTGGAGCTGGGCGCCGATGATTATCTGACGAAACCCTTTTCCCCACGCGAATTGGTGGCCCGGATCAAGGCCATTCTGAAACGCAGCGCTCCGACACCTGCCCAGCCCGACCCGGTGCTGTCGCAAGGCAGCCTGCTCCTGGATGCAGAGCGGCACCTGTGCAGGTTCGCGTCAACCCCTGTGACGCTGACCGGATCGGAATTTCGGCTGCTGGCAACTCTGATGGCCCGTCCCGACCGCGTTCTGTCAAGGGCGCAGCTGATCGATGCGCTTTACGGCTACAACATCCACGTCTCGGACCGCACCATTGACAGCCATATACGCAATGTCCGTGCCAAACTGGCCCAGGCCGGCTGTGCCGAAGGGATCGTGACCATTCACGGTGTCGGCCTCAGGATGGGCGCATGCACGCCCGGCTGAACCGCAAATGGCGCCCCAGATTGTGGACCATCGTTCTGCTGGTGCTGGGCATTGTCCTGTGCCTTCCCTTTGCCGGGCTGATCCTGTTCCGTTTTTACGACAGTCAACTGGTGCAACAGACCGAAGAAAGCCTGCTGACACAGGCTGCGGTCATGTCAGCAGCGTATGCCGAGCTTTATGCAGATGCAGCCGGAATCAAGCCACCCCGCCCGAGTGCAATCTCAACCGAGCACGCGGTGTTCCCATCGCTGTCGGTCAATCGCGAAACGGTTCTGCCGCCGCGCCCGGACGCGCGACCGGCAACCGTCCGACCCGGTTCGGTTTATCAGGCCATCGCCGCCCCGCTAAGCCGCATCGCCAACGCCGCACAGGCGCAAACCCTTGCGGGTTACCGGATGCTGGACCTCGATGGGAACGTGTTTGCCGGTACTGCGGAAATCGGCCAAAAGCTGGGCCATGTTGACGAGGTTCGCGAGGCCCTTTCAGGGAAAACCGTCTCAGTCGCGCGCACCCGCGTGCGCGAGGATGCAACGCCTGCACTTTATACCCTCAGCCGCGGTGCCCGCGTGCGCGTTTTCGTGGCGATGCCAGTGTTCGTGGATCAGACCCTTATCGGGGCGGTTTACCTGAGCCGTACCCCGAACCATATTTTCCGCTTTCTGTACGGCGAACGTTTCAACCTTGCCAAAGCCGCGGCATTTGTTGCTTTGTCCACGGCGCTAATCGGGTACGTGTTCTGGCGGTTCATCACCCGGCCGATCCACCTGTTGATCCAGCGCAGCCAGATGGCGGGCCATGGTGGTCAGGCATGGGAACCACCAGACCAACTTGGCACGCGGGAAATTGCGGATCTGAGCCAGAGTTTTCAATCGCTGACGGAACGCTTGCAGGACAAGCAGGACGGATTGAAAACGTACACCGCCCATGTCACCCACGAGCTGAAGTCACCCCTTACCGCCTTGAAAGGCGCGGCAGAGCTGCTGCGCGACGATGATTTGTCACCAGCGCAGAAACACCGCCTGCTGGACACTGTAGAAAAGGGCGGAAAGCGGATGGAGGATCTGCTGGCCAACATGCGCGCCTTCAGTCTGGCCGATCAGAGCGCCATTAACGGTACATGCTGTCTGAACGACATCACTGAACAGGTCGTCCAGACTTTCCCCGCGCTTGCGATCAAGACTGAGAACGATCACCTGCCCTTGCCCGTCGCGGCACCCACCCTGCACATCATATTGACACATATGCTCGAGAACGCTCAGCAACACGGCGCGCAGAATGCCGTGCTGACAGCCTATCAAAACGACGGTGTCGTCTGTCTAAGAATTGCGGATAATGGCCCCGGTATCAGTGAAGGGAACAAGGACAAGATTTTGCAGCCCTTCTTTACAACAAAAAGAGAGGCCGGTGGCACGGGTATGGGCCTGAATATTGTCAAAGCGACCATGGAAGCAATTGGTGGGCAACTCAGTGTTGTGCCAAGCAACCAAGGCGCTTGTTTTCTTCTGATTTTTAATTAATCGGGCGCGCAAGCCGCCTGTAAAAGGGGCAACATTCGCTGTTCAGAAGCTCGGAGGTTCTGTCTATCGAACCGCAGTCGCAGACTATTGCGCTTAGCCGCCATTCGCTCTGACACCGCTGCGCGTTTTGGCACATCAATGTCCGAGTGGCGTCAACTTTGCTAAGGATTAGTTCGGGTTGATCACCAAAAGTGAGACAGGTCCGACGCTTTCCAAATGGCCCTTTCCGAGCGCCGCCGCCAGCATATTGTTCAGGTTGTGTGAGCCTCCCCAACTGAACTGGTCCACCGCTATGTTTAGGAAACGGAGGACCACGAATGGCAAACAAGCGACCGAAGCCCGAAGAGATTGT
>NZ_JBQERC010000026.1:0-23400 GCF_056534665.1 Ruegeria sp. P8 | reverse complement strand
TCGGCCTTAGGCTGGAAAAGCCCCGTCGCTTTCGAAAGGAAAGTGGCTTAAACGAGCACTTGGAGCGGCACGAATACGTGACAGGTCCATATCGACCCATTTGGTTTTCCCAACAAGCTTGAATTTCAGGTTGGTATGTAAACGTTGGATTCCTGCCCCGGGCACCATTTAAGTCAGAGAAATGAGTGCTGGATATCAAACGCTTAGCGTTCAATGTCTGGGCCTTTGGCTCGTCTGCAAGATGCTTGACCGAAAGTGTCCTGATTTGCGTGAAGATGCCATTTGACCCGGAGCATTCGACAGTAGTTGCCGTCTAAGGCCTAGCACTCCGTCATCTTTTCCGTTCCGGAATCGTGGAATTGAAATGCAGGGCGCTTGCTCGGGTGGGATCTGAACAAATGGTTCGGTGCACAGAGTGGAGCGGGGTGCCCGCGATAGATCGGTTCGCACTGGACGAACCGCAAGGGTGTACAAGATCAGGTCACACGTGTGCGTTGATCCTCGATCCCCATCGAGATTAACGAAGGGTCTTCGCGTTGGCTGGTCTGAAAGCTTGCTTTGTCCTGCAACTTGTCCCAATTGCTCAGGATCAGGCACTGCGCGACAGCCCCGCCCAGTGTGGTTCCCGGTCCGGTGACGATGAACATGTCGGGTGCAAACTCTTTCGCGGCCTGTGATACGGCTTTTGTGAAATCATAAGTTTCGGTCACCTGGTGACCCAAGGTGTAGTCCCAAAGCGCGTCCAGATCACAGGTGCCGGGCCACCAGATCTGACCGCGGCCATCTATCATGGGCAAATTGGGTTGCCGAAACAGATCTGCGGCAAGGCGGGTGCGACCGGCTTCGGCAACTGGGCGTTGCAGGTGTGAATGAAACCCTGCGTGGTTGGCCAGCCGCATCGGAAAGCGTTCCTGCACCACAGGCACCTTGTTTTCAAAGGCGGATAACCCAGCTTCATCCCCGGCCAGAACCAGCATCCCGCCCAGATCAATTGACAGGGTGAGGGTCGCGCCGGTGCCGTCGATCTCAGCGACCAGAGCCAGCAGTTCGGCCTTGCGTGCCGGGTTCGGCTGCCAGTCGGCATCCATGAAAGGATAGATCAACTGGCCGCCAATCAGGCTCTGCTGCATGAGTGTTCCCATGGTGTTGACAACCTCGAACCCAGCCTCGGCGGTCAAGGCACCCCCGCAGGCCAGGGCCGAATACCAGCCCATCGAGTTTCCTGTCACAGCCACCACGTCGACCTTTTCCGGATCAATGGCACGAAAATCGCTCAGCGTGGCGGCATAGATCAGGGCCGAGGCATTGTCTCCGCGCGTGTGCTTTGCCGTGGAATACCGGGGCGCGCCGTCCAGTTCGCTTAGGGTTTCCTGACCCTGCGCGCGGCGCATGTCGTCGAAATGTGCCAGCAGCGCCTTGTCGGTAAAATGCCGGCCGAGAACCCCCAATTCGGGTTTGTTATAGGTGCCGCGTCCCGGACAGATGACAACAGCGGTTTGTTTCGCAGACCTCATTTGCCCGTCTCCATCAGGGATCTTGCTGCGGCCTCGATGCTGTCTTTCGATGGCATGGTCGCGGCATAGGCCGGGCCGGTGGCGATAAAGCTGTCTTCGGCGGTAATACGGGCCATCGGCACATCAGTGGTTTCGTGGAAATGGGCCATCAGGGCCTCGGCCACGCCGCCGTGATGCCGGGTTTCATCGACGATCAATATCCGCTTGGCGCCGCTTACGGCGCGGGTCAGCGCGTCTTTGGGCAGCGGCGACAACCAGCGCGTATCAATGATCCGGGTTTTTATCCCGTCGGCCTCCAGCGGTTTGCGCGCCTGATGGCTGAGGTAGACGCCATTGCCAAAGGTTACGATCGCCAGATCGTCGCTGTCGCCATCCACGCCAACCTCGCCGAAACCGATCCTTTCAGATGGGTCGGGGTAGGTGTGCATCCAGCCTGAGTCTCCGGCTTCGTGCAAGTCCCGCATCGGGTAGAGCGCGATGGGTTCCAGAAACACGACCAGCCGCTGTTCTTCACGCGCAAGGCGAACGCATTCACGCAGCATCCGCGCGGCGTCGGCACCGTTCGATGGGCAGGCCAGGATCAGCCCCGGAATGTCGCGCAATACAGCGACCGAGTTGTCATTGTGGAAATGTCCTCCAAAACCCTTTTGATACCCCAACCCGGCGATGCGCACGACCATCGGGTTGGTGTACTGACCGTTCGAGAAGAAGGGCAGGGTGGCCGCTTCGCCGCGCAACTGGTCTTCGGCGTTATGAAGATAGGCCAGGAACTGGATTTCCGGCATGGGCGTAAACCCGTTCTGAGCCATCCCGATGGCTAGGCCCAGAATCGACTGTTCGTCCAGCAGCGTGTCGATCATCCGGTCGGGTCCGAAACGGGCCTGAAGCTTTTGCGTCACGCCATAGACACCGCCTTTGCGTCCGACATCTTCGCCCATCATCACGATCTCACCGTGTGCAAGCATAAGGTCGCTCAGGGCCCAGTTGATCAGGCGCGACATGATTTGGGGTTCAGCATGTGCTTTGAGGTCGCCGCCGAAAACTTCAGCCCGATGTTCCGGTGTCGGGCCATTGGTAGGGGCGCAGGGGCGTGCGGGCGGGATCAGGCTGGCCATCACGTCACCCGCGGTTTTCAGGCGAGGGCGGGTGATCGCCTTGTCGGCGATGCGGGCGACGCGGTCGCAGGTGTCGGTGTATACCTTCAGGGCGTCATCCGCTTGCATCGCACCCGATTGTTCCAGCAGACGGACGGAGTGCAGCAGGGGGTCGTTCGCCTCTTCGGCTTCGACCTCGGATTTTGGCAAGTAGGTGGTGGGCATATCTGCCCCGGCGTGGCCATACAGGCGCACCGTGCGGATGTGCAGAAATGCGGGCTTCTTGCGGCTGCGGACATAGGCGGCGGCTTCTTGTGCGACACGGTAGGTTTCGAAAATATCGAGCCCGTCACACGTGAAATACTTCAGTCCCGGTCGATGAGAGAATGTTGCGGCAATCCAGCCTTGTGGTGTCTTGGTCGAAATTCCGATCCCGTTGTCCTCACAGCAGAACAGCAGTGGCAGGGGAACCGACTGGTAAGACGTCCACTGCGCGGTGTTGAATGCGCCTTGCGCAGTGGAATGGTTGGCCGAGGCATCACCAAAGGAACAATAGACGATGGCGTCGTCCGGCATTTCCGCATGTTCGGGTTTGTGACGGCGGGCTGCCCCGATTGCATAAGCCGCGCCGACTGCTTTGGGCAGGTGGCTGGCAATGGTCGAGGTCTGTGGCGGGATGCAAAGCGCCTTTGACCCCAACACCTTGTGCCGCCCACCGCTGATCGGATCATCAGAGGATGAAGCGAAGGACAACAGAATATCCCATGTCGGGCTCTGCCCCGGCACCTGATCCGAACGGGCGATCTGAAACGCAGCGTCGCGGTAATGTAGAAAAGCAGGGTCCGTCGGGCGCAAGGCTGCCGCCACGGCGGCCATCCCTTCGTGACCAGAGGAACCGATGGTATAGAACCCCTGACCGGCTTTCTGCATTGCCCGGCTTTGGCGGTCCAACGCGCGGCTGAGACATTGCGCGCGATATAGCCCGACCGCTTCGGACGCTGTCAGTGGGCCAGACGGCGTCGCGCCATCGGGAAAATCCCGTGCCGCAACCCGGCGCAGGAAATTGTCATGCACAATGGTTGCGCGATCCATATTTGTCGTCCTCAGGCGAAGGCTTGCAGGCCCGTTTGCGCGCGACCCAAGATCAAGGCATGAACATCATGCGTGCCTTCATAGGTGTTCACGGTTTCCAGATTCACCATGTGGCGGATCACGTGGAAATCCTGGCTGATGCCATTACCGCCGTGCATGTCACGTGCGTGGCGTGCGACCTCAAGTGCCTTGCCGCAATTGTTGCGCTTGATCAGGCTGATCATTTCCGGCGCTGCGCGGGCTTCGTCCATCAGACGACCCACGCGCAGAGCGGCCTGAAGGCCCAAGGCGATTTCCGTCTGCATGTTCGCAAGCTTCAGCTGGAACAGCTGCGTTTGCGCCAAAGGGCGACCGAACTGTTTTCGGTCCAGACCGTATTGCCGCGCGGCGTGCCAGCAGGCCTCGGCTGCGCCCATCGATCCCCAGGCGATACCGTATCGTGCGCGGTTCAGGCAGCCAAACGGCCCTTTCAGACCTTCGACACCCGGCAACAGAGCATCTTCCCCGACCTCGACATTGTTCATCACGATCTCACCCGTGATCGAGGCGCGCAGCGACAGTTTGCCTTCGATCTTCGGAGCTGAAAGACCGGGTGTACCTTTTTCAAGAACGAAACCCTTGATCTTGCCGTCATGCGCGTCTGATTTGGCCCAGACAACAAACACGTCAGCAATGGGCGCGTTCGAGATCCACATCTTTGACCCGTTGAGGACATAGCCCCCATCAGTCTTTTTCGCGACGGTTTTCATGCCGCCGGGGTCCGAGCCTGCATCGGGCTCGGTCAGGCCAAAGCAGCCAATAGACTCCCCGCTGGCCAGTTTCGGAAGGTATTTCCGGCGCTGTTCATCCGTTCCGTAGGCATAGATCGGATACATGACGAGGCTGGACTGCACCGACATCATCGAGCGGTAACCGCTGTCGACCCGTTCCACTTCGCGTGCGACCAGACCGTAAGTGACATAGCTGGCACCGATGCCGCCGAATTCTTCGGGGATAGTCGTGCCCAGAAGGCCCATTTGACCCATCTCGCGAAAGATTTCGGGGTCTGTTTCTTCATTGGCGAAAGCCTGGGTCACACGGGGCAGCAGTTTGTCCTGCGCGTAGGCGTTGGCCGCATCGCGCACCATGCGTTCGTCTTCGGCCAGCTGGTCTTCCAGCAGAAAAGGGTCATCCCAAGTGAAAGGGCCAAGCTGGGGGCGGGATTGTGGTTTCATGAGAGTTTCCTTTCTACAGCGGCTTTGAGACGTGCAAGCCCCGCTGCAATTGTATCTTGGGCATAAGCAAAGCTCAGGCGAAAATGTCCGGGCAACCCGAAGGCGCGACCGGGAACCAGAGCGACACCGGCATCTTCCAACAACCAGGTGCAGAAGTCAGCGTCATTTTTGAACGGTCCTCCCTGATCCTCAAGCAGTCCGGCGCAGGAAGGAAAGGCGTAAAACGCCCCGTCGGGAGCCGCGCAGCGCAACCCCGGAACCGTGTTCAACCCTGCAACCACCAGATCACGGCGTTCGGTAAAAATGACCCGGCGTTCTTCCAACAGGTCCGGGCTGCCGGTCAGCGCCGCAAGCGAGGCCCATTGTGCAATCGAACAGGCGCCCGATGTAACCTGCCCCTGAACGGCCACCATTGCCTTGATCAACTCGACCGGCCCGATCCCCCAGCCGATGCGCCATCCGGTCATGGACCATGCTTTGGCGACACCGTCGACGATCAACAGACGGTCGGCAAGGTCAGGGGCCGCGTCGGCCACTGAAACAAACGGAGTAAAGCTGAGATGGCGATAAATCTCATCCGCAAGAACCCAAACCTGTGGATGACGGGACAGAACAGATGCGAGGGCGGCGATCTCATCCTGTGTATAGATTGCCCCCGACGGGTTCGACGGCGTGTTGAGCATCAGCCAGCGCGTGCGCGGTGTGATTGCGGCCTCTAACTGTTCCGGCAGAAGCTTGAACCCCTGATCCATCGGGCAAGGCAGAATGACGGGCGTTCCACCCGCCATCCGCACTATGTCAGAATAGCTGGTCCAGTAGGGCGCGGGCATGATGACCTCGTCGCCGGGGTTCAGGCTGGCCAGCATGGCATTGGCAATCACCTGCTTGGCACCGGTGGACACAATGACCTGAGCCACTTCGGCTTTGGCCTGCCGGGCAACTTCGGCGCGCAGGTCGGGCACCCCGGCCGTCGGCGGGTATTTCGTCTTGCCGTCCAGCGCTGCCGCGTGGGCAGCTTCGACCACATGGGGCGGGGTGGGCAGGTCAGGCTCACCGGTCGACAATGCCACAACATCGCGCCCTTCCGAACGCAAGCGTGCGGCGGCCTCGGAAATCTGCACGATTTCGGACAATTCGATACCGTTTAGTCGGTTTGCGCGGTGAAACACTGTCAATCTTCCTCTGGAGATGACTGAGGTTCTATCTGCAAAGTAACTTGATAAAAATACGCTGTTTTGTATCGTTTCTGTGACTAAAACTCATAAGTGATATGCCCAGAATCAGCTCCCTTCCGTCTTTTGCCCTCATGCGCAGCTTCGAGGCTGCCGCACGCCACGAAAGCTATACCATGGCAGCAGAGGAACTTGGTGTGACGCAGGGCGCGGTTAGCCGCCAAGTGCGTGAACTTGAGGCTGCGCTGGGGGTGACGCTGTTTCGCCGGGTCGGGCGTGCCGTTCGCTTGTCGAAAGCGGGTCGCGCTTTGTTTGAAGAACTTGCCGGAGACCTTGAGCGGCTGAACGGTACGATCAATCGTGCGATCGCGGCCGGTGACGGTGCGTCGTTGCTGTCCTTGGCGGTCCTGCCCACCTTTGCGACACGGTGGCTGGTGCCAAGACTGCCGGATTTCAAGCACCTGCATCCGGGGATCGAACTGGATTTGCATTCCTACACGACACCGTTCAGCCTGGAAGAGCGGCGCGTGGACCTTGCCATTCACTTCGGGCACGAAGATTGGCCTGGTGCGCGGCTACGCAAGCTATTCCCGGAAAAACTTGTCGTGGCAGCTGCGCCCGTGTTGTTGGGCGCCCAACGGCCTTTCGAGGAACAGCATGTGTTCGATCTGCCGCTGTTGCATCTGACCTCACGGCCCGGGCTATGGTCCGAGTATCATGCAAGCCTTGGGCTTGACGCCAGGGCGGTTTTTCCAGGGATGCGCTTTGATCAGTTCTCGATGCTGATCGAAGGCGCAGTTGCCGGACTTGGGGCTGCGATTTTGCCGTCCTACCTGATCGAGGCCGAGTTGGCGTCTGGCGCGCTGGTCCAGACCGGGCAATTGGTGAATGCCTCGGGCAGCGCATATTTCATTGCAACGCCGACCGGGCAGAGGAACGAAGCCGTACAAGCGTTTGCGGACTGGATCATCCGGCAAACGAAAGGGCATTTGTAAGGGTGCGGACGCGACAGATGGGTTACAGCATCCGGATGCCCTGCATGGTCTGGATGATTGCCAGATCCTGCTCGTAAAGCTCTGTAAATGCGTCAACGATGTCTGCGTTCCAGCCGGGCAGATCGAGTTCTTCTTCGACCTCATCGGGCCTGGCATAGTCTTCCAAAACCCGCGCAAGGTCTTCGCGTTGAGTGTCCTTGTCGAGGCCGACACCGCCCCGCACGATGTCCAGAACATGCTGTTGACCGGTTTCAGTCAGAAGCGACGACAGCAACGCATATTCATCCACCAGAGGAGCGTCACCGGGCAGGCCCGCCATTGCGCGCGTGATATCCCCCAGAATCAGTGGCAGATGTTCGTTCTTCCACAAAGTGAGCTGCACCTGAGGTGCAAGATCGCGCAGATCTTCGATCATGCTCAACCAGCTCAGGCAACTCAGATCGGTGCTGGTCAGAATCTCCTGCCGGTGATCTTCATGGATCGACATCAGGACCTTGGGTATGAAAAAACCGGGGTTCACCAGACCGACAAATATTTCGACCTGAGCATCGTTCAGCAAGGTCTGCACATAGGCTGTCCGCTGCCCGGCAAAAGGGTAAATCTGTCCATGTTGAAGGGCAGAACGTGTTGGGCCAAAGAACTTGTCGTTAGAGAGGATGACACGATCAACATTTGGATCATCCGGAAGAAGGGCGTGCAGCCCGTCCTGTGTTTCTGCATCAGACAAATCCTGAGCAAGGGCATCAGAAAGAACCTTGACAAACTGACGTCCGCCGCGCGGTCCCAAGATCGCAGCACGGCAATCCGCCAAGGCCTGCTTGTTTGCCGAAAGCGAGGACAGCACTTGCCCTTCATCGGCGAAAGCGACCCCGGCATGGATTACTACCTGCATCTTTTGTCCTTTTACTCTCAGGGGCTGTGTCCATCCCATTCTATGTCTTTGCGTCGCGTGAAAATCTGCAACGAACCAACCGTGCGGTTTCTGCACTTTCTCAGGAAATCGGGCAATCCCCAAGTTTGAGTTAAAAATGAGGGTTGCAGTCCTCTGTCGGACGAAGTAATCGACTGCCAGTGCCCCTATAGCTCAGCTGGTAGAGCAACTGATTTGTAATCAGTAGGTCCGCGGTTCGAGTCCGTGTGGGGGCACCATTAAATCACTGAAATCTCTTAAATATAAGCGTTTTAAAGCGCATTCTCTGGATTCGAAGGTGACACACGAGGCGACGCTATGCCTCTAGCCATCGCTGAATTTGGAGCGGTTATGATCTCAGCAAATTCTTTTCTCAGAAGAAAGAGGGCGGTGTTTACTATTTTCGGAGGCGAGTTCCCGACGATGTTCGTAAGCATTATCCAAACCTCAGTACCTTAAACCACAGTGATGCTTGGGTTTGATATTCGGCCTGTAGACACTTGTTTAGGACGATTGTTATGGGATTAGCGACTGGAAGCTCCTTGAGCAGCTACCAGATTTGAAAGAAGTGCAGGCTGCTGAAATTGGATTGGTATCAAGCATGAGTGATGAGTTTCAAAGAAAAGTCTTCGTGGACTTGGCCATCACTTTTTGGCTTTTGGCTAAGTCGATGTAAAAAGGCTCAACGAAAGTACTAAAGGAACGTCTGCTGCGGACCAGCCTCTGTAGCTCTATGGTTCACAATCGTTTTGCGGTTCGTTTGCTAAGCTAGAGAAGTGTCTCCGGTGCGCAGTGGCGCATTTCTGTTGTTCACGACGTTAGAACAACAGATTGCGGCGACAAACTTATTCACACGTACTTCGAGCAGCTAAAGAGTATATGATGAAAACTCTAAATCTGTCCGGTAGGCGCTGACTTCAGACACCTTAACATAAGTGTGGACCTGTTCCGTTGGGGAGGCTCATTGGGAGGCGCATTTTCCGATCTATACATCCGGTTCTCCTCGCAGTATGGACTGCGCTTCTACTATGACCCGTGTGTCGGAAGCTCTGAGGGTGACCGTATCACTCCGGAGAGCTGAGCCATGAACCCGACACTCGCAATCGCATTGAAGCGTAAAGGATATGACACGCTGACCCCTGTTCAGGAGGCCGTGTCCGCACCGGATTTGCAGGGACGAGACTTGTTAGTTTCGGCGCAGACCGGATCAGGAAAAACCATCGCGTTCGGCTTGGCCATCGCACCAACAATTTTGAGCGATGCGCAGGTTTTCGATGTGGCAGGCGCGCCTTTGGCGTTGGTTGTTGCACCGACGCGAGAGTTGGCGCTGCAGGTCAAACGAGAACTGGGGTGGCTCTATGCGGATGCGGGGGCCTTCATTGCCTCATGCGTTGGCGGCATGGATATGCGCGACGAACGCCGGGCGCTGTCCCGAGGGGCACATATTGTGGTCGCGACACCAGGGCGGTTGCGGGATCATATCATGCGCGGCTCGATTGATTTGGCATCCGTACGCGCCGTCGTGTTGGATGAGGCTGACGAAATGCTCGACCTTGGATTCCGTGAAGATCTGGAATTCATTCTCGAACAAACGCAATCAGACCGCCAGACACTATTGTTCTCGGCAACGGTACCGCGCGCCATCGCCACCTTGGCTGCCCGGTACCAAAGGGATGCCGAGCGTGTAAGTACTGTCAGTGAGCGGATGCAACACGCCGATATCGAGTACCGTGCGATGAATGTGGCTCCACGTGACGGTGAAAATGCTATCATTAACGTGCTACGCTACTACGAGGCACCTAACGCCATCGTTTTCTGCAACACGCGCGCCATGGTCAGCCGTCTGACAGCCCGACTGTCCAATCGCGGGTTTTCGGTTGTGGCTCTTTCCGGGGAATTGACCCAAGGCGAAAGGTCAAACGCCTTGCAAGCCATGCGTGACGGACGGGCCCGCGTCTGTGTAGCGACCGATGTCGCGGCGCGCGGAATTGATCTGCCAAATCTGGATCTGGTGATCCATGCGGAACTGCCCAGCAGTCATGAAACGCTTTTGCACCGTTCAGGCCGAACTGGACGTGCAGGGCGCAAAGGTGTCAGCACACTGATCGTTGCACCGGCTTCTTACAAAAAAGCCCAAAGGCTGTTGAAATTCGCTAAACTCACGGCCGATTGGGGTGCGGCGCCCTCCGCTGAAGAGGTCAAAGCGCAAGACCTGCAACGGATGTTCGGATCGGAGGACTGGTGCTCTGAAATAACAAAGACCGAGCGGCAGTCAGTCAACGAACTGGTGGAAAGGTTCTCGCCAGAACAACTCGCTGCGGCATATGTCCGTCAATACAACACGGCGCATTCCGCTCCGGAAGAACTAAACGACATTCAGGAAGCGGCGCCAAAGCAGAGCGCACCTTTTGGTCCGAGTGTTTGGTTTTCGCTGTCAGAAGGGCGCAACGAAAATGCGTCTCCGCGATATCTACTTCCTATGGTGTGCAAGGCGGGGAACATCACAAAATCCGATGTCGGTGCGATCCGTATCGTTGACGACGAGACCTATATCGAAATTCGCGAAAGCAGCGTCGCCGGTTTTTTGGAGGCGATTGGGCCGGAAATGAAGATCGAGGGTACAAAAGACATTGTGCAGTTGGATTCAGCCCCCGATTTGTCGAACTCAGCAAAGACAAGCTTTAACCGGGCTGCCAAAGGCAAGAAAGGTCTGGAAAAGACTGCACGCAAACCGAGCCGACTTGTCGAGCCGCAGCCTGCGAAAGCGCGGAAAAAGACGGTGTCCAAGCCCCTTGAAAAGGCCAAAGTTGAAGCCAAGCCCAAACGCGATGACGACAACCGCAGTGGTCTGAGTAAAAAACTTGACCGCCGCCCAAAAGGCCCGCCACCGCCAAAGAGTAAGCCCAACAGCAAGAAAAACCGTGCACGCGCTGCGGCAAATAAGGGCGGTAACGCTGTGCCAAGGCGTTCAAAGTAAGTCGAAGCGTTTGCACAGGCCCTTTCCGGACATTGGCCATGCCAAAACTCCGCTGGGTTCCGCCCGTTAGACCAGACTTTCGCAGCGCCTGCGAGCCCGGGCGATAGACATAATCATACTCTGCGCACCATACTGCCGCTCCAATCGGCCATGCAAATGGATGGCAGACTCAGCTCGAGTTCTTGATAACCAGAGGATTATAATGTGATGATGCCGGGAGTTTTTTCGGCCAGCGCCCTGACGATTTCTTTTTTGGGATAGAACGGAAAACGGTTCGGTTCTGACAGCACCTGCTCTTTGGAGAAGTACCTTCAGTTGATCCGATGCATCGGACCTGTGGATATGTCGGACCGCACCAAAGCCAAGTGAGACAATGGAGGTACCGTTGGGTGCAATTGAGTTTCACCAGCGCTGCCGTCTATTTTTCCCAATCCTGCGGGTCAAAGCACATTGTTATCATCTCGTTGTGCTTGTAAGGACGTTGCACAGTCCGAAAGGGCCGCGCCGTGCGGGCGTGATGGAATGGTAGACATATCAGACTTAAAATCTGAAGGGCGTATGCCCGTGTGGGTTCGAGTCCCACCGCCCGCACCAGGCGCTTTCGAAAGCTGCATTCCGCCGCCCGGTTTGCGCGTCATCGGTATCGCAAATGCAGTGAAACGCAGCCTACGTCGTCATGGCGTCATATTCATGACTAGGACTATACCGGATACCCTAATTCCCGGATCAGCCTCCAGATGTCCTGGTTCGCGGCGGAAAGCTGATTGACGACTGTCTCGATTTCGCGAAGCGCATCATCATCTACCGTGTCCGAGCGCCCCAGTCTGATATCGGTCTTACGGTCAGAAATCCGCATCAGAATTGTTTTCGGGTTTCCGCTTTCCTGATCGAATGAATAGATGCAGTGGTTATACTTGTTTCGAATGCCTGAAAGCTTGCTGAGCCGTTGCGTGCGTTCGAGGATCGGGTCACGAACCTGCGCGGGTCTTCCCTCCATCTTGGCAAGCCGTTCGACCAGATCAATACGCGCGCGGGTTGTGTTCAAGGTCAGGAAAATAATGACGGCCACGTCTTTCGACGTTCCGGAAAGGCCCGCGATCAGGTGGATCAGCAAGCTTTCGGTGTTGGTCCACATATAGTTCAGCCTGCCAACCAGAAGGATCAGGCGATCGAACCGGGCTTCGAACGTGTCAGTCAAGGGCGGATTGCTGCGCATCGTGCGGCGCAACCTCGTAATAGAAATGTGCGGCAGCGGTGCGGTTGCTGACACCGATCTTACCAACCACGTTGTGCATATGCAGCTTGACCGTATGTTCCGTAATTCCCAGCTTGGTCGCAATCAACTTGTTGCTTTTGCCCTGCGAGACAAGTTGCAGGACCTGCTTTTCGCGACGCGTCAGCTTCAGGTACCGCGACTGCTGGTCGCCACCATTTGTGGCACTTGTCACGGGTCGGTCCGGGATGTCCCGAGTGTGCTGGCCTGGAAAGGCGACGCAATCGGCAAGGAAACTGGGCAGGTACAATTCTTCATGCATCAGCAGCCTGAGGATGGCACGCCAAGCATCGGGCGCCACATTCATCGGCAGAAATCCAACTTCGCCGAACTGCGCGCGATCCCAGGATTCAAACATATGCCGGGCTGATTCTTCTTTGCGATAGGCAAAGGCAAGACAGCCGGATCCGGTACTTTTGGTATAGGCCATTGGGCGCGCCAGCAGGTCTTCAAGCATCATCTGATCAACAACAACGATCTTGCTGCAACCGGGCGCTTGGCTGCTCATGGCTTCGAGGGTTTCAAACCGTCGGGCGCGAACTCCGAATTCAGTTTGAACGCTTCTTAGGGTCTGATTGGAGTAGAATAATTCTTTTCCAATAAAGACAACCGAAAAATCTTCTGAATAAAGATCCTGATTGGCAGTTTCATCCATCAATGACGCACTCATCACATTCCCTCGCAAACGGGGTCAACCAAAAATTGCTTATTTGAATTCTGGTGGTCTGAAATAGTTAACTAATCAAATAGGTAATTAAATTTTATTATACTCGAAAGCATGGTTTTCCACAACCGGGAGGAGTGCTTCCATAGTCCGTACCATAGAACTTTCGGTTAGGTTTCCGCTTGGATTTTTGTGCAACCAGCGGAAACAATTGAATTATTTTGTTGCGACTTTTTATGGGTAGGTCATGCGGGGCAGGCGTACGCAAATTTAGGCGCTTTCTAAAAGAAAGTAATAAAAACAATGATGTAACTACCTCAAAACTTTCGACTAGCTAGGCGTGGGCGTGCGTCGCTGCGAACATGGCTGGGCTTCAATTGTCGAAGCGCCTGTCCCTGTCGCGCCGGTCATTGCGTATTTAAGCAACCTTCATGAACCGTCGCGCTTTCGGCTTAGCCGGGAAAGGAGGTGGCCATTTAGAAACTTCCACAGACCGCTTTCAGCGCGTTCAAGTGCTGCGCGGGTATTTTTGTTTCAATCTCGCTTGATGCCGCTTTTTAGATGAATGGCGGTCTGGCGTTCCAGAAATAGGAATTTGTCATGAGACGTAATGTGAATAATACAAACGTAACAACCGTCGACGAAATTAATGTCGAAAACCTGGAAGCTCCGGTAAATGTTGAAATCCCGATTGATGAGGCGTTTGTTGAAGCTGATCTGACTGCACAACAGCAGCAGCAGGACCAGAATGTCGAAAACTCCAACGATCAGGGCCAAGACCAAAATCAAGGCCAGGATCAGGGTCAGGAACAAGGCCAGGACCAAGGTCAGGATCAGGGTCAGGATCAGGATCAAGGTCAGGATCAGGACCAGACGCTCAATGCCGGAGATAACACCAACGACAACTCAAACAGCAATGCGATCAATATCGACTTTGGTGGCGGAGAGTGGATTCCGCGCGATGATGATCAGGTTGATCTGGACTTCGGAGATAACGCGTCGGTTGGCGACGTAATCACTGCAGGCCGTGATCTGAACTATGATCCTGGCGATGACATGAATGTCGATATCTCAATGGATGGTGCGGGAACCGCGATGGCGGCCGTCAACAGTCAGGTGGCTAGCCTGAGCGATGACGACACGCTGGAATCGGCGTCAGTTTCGAACAATTCCGGTTTCTATCAGAATGGTAGCGCCTATGGCGGTACCGCCAACGCTGAAGAAGGTATCGGCGTCAAGTCCAACGGTGGAGATTCGGGCGACGGTGGTACCAGCTATGGTGGTTCGGCAGACTCGACCACGCTGGGCAGCCATGCGTTTGGTGCCGGTGGCGATACCGGCAGCGCCGACGCGGATTCGAGTGGCGGCGCAGGTGGTGATACCGGTGACGCAAATAACGCCAGCATTGGTGTCGGCCTGTCCGGCGCAGGGGCTGACGGTGACAGCACCGGCGGCGACGGCGGCGACGCTGACAGTTCGTCTTCTGCTGACAACGACGGCAGCACAAGCGTTGACGGTGACGGAACCGGCGGTAACGGCGGAAGCGCAGATTCGTTTGGTCTGGGACTGGGCCTTGGTCTGTCTGGCTCGAATGCCTCGGGCAGCGCCGATGGCGGCGACAGCGATTCCGACTCGAGCGGCACGGGCTTTGGTCTGGCCGGCAATGACGTAGACGCCGAAGGTTCCGACGGTGGTGACGGCAGCGCTTCGACAGACGGTTCGTCGTCGAATTCCAGTGACAGCACAACCGAAGCCAATGATGCGACTGCCGGCAGCAACGCAGCAGAGGGCAGCGCTGACAGTGGTGCAGACAGCTCGGCTGATGGAACTGGCGGACCTGGCACCGGCGGTGAAGGCTCTGGCGGCGAAGGGACCGGTGGTGAAGGATCCGGTGGCGACGGCACAGGCGGTGACGGTACCGGCGGTGACGGCGAAGGCGGATTTGCCGCTATGGTCGAAGCTGCAATCATGGCCCTGCAGGAAGAGCTAGGCATGGTTGATGCCGAAGCGGGCGAAGGCGGTGACGGAACCGGCGGTGACGGAACCGGTGGCGATGGTTCGGGCGGCGATGGCTCTGGTGGCGATGGCTCAGGCGGTGACGGTTCGGGCGGCGATGGTTCCGGTGGAACCGCCGACGCGGATTCGGATGCGCAGGGTGTTGGCGACCAGTCCGCAAGCGGGCCTGATATCAACCAAAGCCCGGGTGACGTGAACGGTGCGTCCAGCAATTCGCAGAACACGGATGGCAGCGGTGGTGATGGCGGATCCAATTCGGCCAACGGCACAGCGGACGCAGCGGGTTCTGGTACGTCTGCAGCAGACGGTGACGGCGGAGCAGGCGGCACAACGACGCCCACATCCACGTCTTCGGGCAACGGTGCCGGGTCTGCTGATGCGGCCAATACCGCCGGTGATGGCGGAGCGGCGGATGTATTCGGTGATGCCGATACAAACGGCGCCGCCGACAGCCTGGCCGAAGCTATCGCCGGATACGGTGGTTCGGGCATGTCCGATAACGATGCCACATCGACCGGTTCCGGCGATGCGACCGGTGCGGCCAACTCGGGTGCCGGTGGTGCCGGTGGCGCGTCCGCCGCAAATGGCGGAGCCAGCGGATACTCGACCGGCACAGCCATGTCCGGTGACACCATGGGTGGAACCATCACGGGCGGCAGCGCGGCTGGTGCCTATTCGGGTGACGGTGGTGCAGGCGGCAACGCTGGCAACTGGGGTTCGAATAACGGTGGCGATGGCATCGTGACCGGCGAGTCCTATGCCTCGGCAGCGGCTGTTGTCGACACCTCGGCCTTTAACCAGTCGATTGTCATGGGGGCCAACGTGCTTGGCAACTCGGTCGATACGACCATGGTCGGTGGTTCGATGACTTCGTCGTACGCAAGCGACGACAACGACGCATAAGTCAAAAGGCGGGGCCCGCATTATCGGGCCTCGCTGTTTTCGAAAATGCCGGGGCCGCGTGCAGTGGCCCCGGCCCAACTGAACCCAAAGCGGAAATTCTGGCCGGTGCGGGTGAAAAAGGATGACCGACATGGCCCTTGACGCAATTACGGAAACGATAGCGCATTTTGTTGGAACATTTGAACTTACGATCGAACAGGCCCGGCTGCGGGACCAGTATGATGAATTCACTGCCCTGAGGCGAAAAGCCGAAATTGACGGGCTGGACGATCCTGCTGCGATCCATATCAGGGCCGATCTTGATATCCCGGTGGGCGAGTACAATCTCCTCCCATACAATTTTGCCCCACCTCAACCTAACCTGCCGCTACCAGATGCGCCGAAGGGGCCTGTACATGAATCGGTGATCATCCTTGGTGGAGATGGGCCGGTTTCCGAGCGTTTTGTCCCAGACGACACGATTGGACCATCATCCGTTCCCACACTCGTCATTCTGCAGCCGGACAACGTGCCGTTGGGGTCTGCGGTAAGTTACACCATGCAAAAGGTTTTCCTGCGTGACAACGATACGGTGGGCGAGGGTGAATTTCGCGACACGGACGCGTTGATCGCGAAAGGTGAGCAGATGCTGGACATGGCGTTGTCCCTTCATGCCGTGGCAAGCCCGTCATTTTCACTCGCGGACTACCAGTCAATCGAGATGGTCGAGGCACTGGCCGAACAGATGCTGAATCCGATGAACGGGGATGTGGATGGCGTCACCGTGTATCAGTTCCATGGCGATGATGCCCTGGGTGTGATCGTCAATGGCGAGCACATGGCCGAAGCACCTGAATGGACCGACCTGCTGCCCGCTTTCCATCAGCCGGATGAGGCGACTGGCGATGAAGCGGAAACGCCGTGGCCTGCCGAATGGGATCAGTCCAGGGATCCCGATTTTGACGACGGGCATCTGGTGGTGACCGGTGGCAATCTGGCGATCAATGCAGTGTCCGCGACAATTGGTTGGGTGGATGCTCCGTACATTGTTGTAGGCGGGCAGGCCGTCAATCTGACGGTCATCAGTCAGGTCGCGCTTGTTTCCGATTGGGACGTGGGTGCCATGAATGCCGGAAGCGGTACCAACCTGGTTCAGTCTTCGGTGATCGAAGTCGAAGGCAAAGAGGCCGCCTGGCTGGACAACGCCGACGGAACAGGCGGCCAGCCCGCATATGTTGTTGTGGACTGGGTTCACGGCGATCTGGTGGTCGCGAATTTCATCAACCAGCTTATTGACGCTACCGATATCGATCACATTCAAACCGAAATTTCAGCGACATCCACGCTTTACGCGCTGGGCGACAACGAAATGTACAATGTCGCCGATATCGTGCAGCTGGGCAGCTATTACGATCTGATCATGATCGGCGGAAACATGATCTCAGTCGATATGCTGGTTCAGTCCATGGCCCTTATGGATGACGACATCATCAACGGTGGAGTACCCGCGTCGATGATGGACGGTGATGAAAACCTGCTCATGAATGACGCGTCGGTCAAAACGATCGGCAAGGACGTTCACCAGGATATGCAACAGAATATGGCTGACGCGCTGGCCATACAGGAAATGGACATGGGCGCGTTGGAAGACGCGCTTCTGAATGATCCGATGTTCGCCGGGATGGAGCAGTTGCGCGTCCTCAGGATCGACGGAGATCTTATGCAGGTGAACATCGTCAATCAGGTCACGATGATGCTGGATCAGGATGATATTGACCTGTCGGGCCCGAATGCTGCCGGGGCCGAGGTTGTCGCAGGCAGCAATGCCATGCTGAACTCCGCGCATCTGACCAAGATGGGTGTGGACTCGACAGTCATGGCAGGTGACGGTTCGTATTCCGATCTGCTGTTGCATCAGGCCAGCCTGATCGACATGCCGGACAACGACGAGATTACCGCGATGACCAATGAGGCAATTGCCGCCATCATGGGTGACATGACCGTCGCGCAACCGGATGCGGCTCTGGCGCTGAATGCCCCGGCTCTTGATCCAACAACACCTGACGACGGCCTGCAAACCATGCTGGCCTGATCCCCTCAAGAATTTTACCGAGTGACCAGAAGGTTTCTAAATGTCGTTTGTTTTTTCGTCGCGCCGCCATCCTTTATCCAGCCCGCTGGACAGGCAAGGCGGGTTGGGTCTGAAGCGTCAGGGTACCGAGCCGGGGGCAGATCCTGCAAATCGGGCCACAGGTGCCTCTACCCGACTGCATCTGACGCAGGAGTTCCGAGTGCCTGAACCAGATCAAACCCGGTCGGTCGAAAACGATACGTTGAAACCGGCCAAAGACCAGAAACACTCATGTGAACAACCGCGCGCTGAACCTCCCCATCGGCGTGCGCCGCCGCAGCCCGTGCAAGACAAGGACATTGCGGGCGGTGGTGACGGGGTGGCTGATGCTGACGGCCCGGATCACGCAACCGCGGACGAAACGACAGCGCGCAAGACCCCCTCTGCGCGCACGTCCGGCGCGGATCACATGGGCGCGACGATCGAGGCCAAGGCAAACCAGCCACTGTTGCGGACAAATTCCGGCGGCGGTGACGGGAACGGGCCACCCCAAACCTTTCACAAGCGCACCCCGCCCGAGGATTTCCAGCGCACATTGCGGGATTCGATCCGGGCGATCCGGCGTAACCTGGCATTTGTTCTGGTGCTGACCTGCGCGACCAATATTCTGATCCTGTCGATCCCGATCTACCTGTTTCAGATCAGTGACAGAGTTCTGACCAGCCGGTCCTTGGATACGCTGATCATGTTGACCGCGATCGTCGCCGGGGCTGTGATTTTTCAGTCTGCATTTGATGCGGTGCGGCGGTTTACGCTGATGCGAACCGGTGTCGAGGTTGCCGTTCGTTTAGGTGCACCGGTGCTTAGTGCGGCTGCGCACGCGTCGTTGCACGGAAACGGGCGCGAATATCAGACTCTTGGCGATTTGCAGCAACTGCGCGGTTTTCTAGTTTCGGGCACTTTGATTTCGTTTCTGGACGTGCCATTCGCCCCTCTGTTCATTCTGATGATCTTTCTCGTGCACCCGCAACTGGGCATGATTGTCGTGGTGACGGCGCTGATCCTAATGACGATTGCGCTGATCAACCAGAAAATGACAGCCAAACCCTTTGCCGAGGCGAACAAAGCGCAGTCCATGGCGAACCTGCATCTGGATTCCATGTCGCGCAACAGCCAGATCATCAACGCCTTGGCCATGATCCCCGAGGCGGTGCGGATCTGGGGGCGGGACACGGCCCAATCCCTGACCTGGCAGGTGCGCGCGCAGGACCGTAACGTGATCTTCGCGGCGATCTCGCGCGCTGTTCGTCTGCTGACGCAGATTGGCATTTTGGGATGGGGCGCATTTCTGGCACTGCAGGGAGAGATTACCGGCGGCATGGTGATCGCGGCCTCGATCATTGCCGGGCGCGCCTTTGCGCCCATCGAAGGTTCGATTGAGGGGTGGAACAGCTACCTGCTGACGCGCGCGGCCTATGGGCGGATCAAGGCGCTGCTGTCCACCTCGGCCCTGCAACATGAGAAGTTGCGCCTGCCGCGACCTGAAGGGCGGTTGGATGTTGAGCGGTTGCTCTATGTCCCCGGTGGAACCAAACGTGTGGTTCTGAACGGGATTACCTTTTCACTCATCCCCGGTGAAACACTGGCGATTATCGGCAATTCCGGTGCGGGCAAAACCACCTTGGGCAAGACCCTTGTCGGGTCCGTTCTGCCCACGTCGGGAAGTGTGCGGCTGGACCTGATGGATATCCGCAACTGGGACCCGCGCCAGTTCGGCGAAAGCATCGGTTATCTGCCACAGGATGTGCAGCTGTTCCCCGGAACCATCAAGGACAATATCGGCCGGATGCGAGCCGATGCCACGGACGAACAGATCCACGACGCCGCTGTACTAGCCGATGTACACAACATGATCGCGACCCTGCCGCAGGGGTATGAGACCGTGGTGGCCGCTGATGGATCACCTTTATCGGGTGGACAGAAACAACGCATTGCGCTGGCGCGGGCGTTTTTTGGAAATCCACGAATGGTGGTGCTGGACGAGCCGAACTCTAACCTTGACGTTGCCGGGGACAAAGCCTTGGCGCGTGCCATTGAACAGGCGCGCGAAAGCAAGATTACCGTGGTCGTCATCACGCAGAAACCGACCCTGCTGAATGTGGTCGACAAGATCATGTTGCTGACCGATGGGCGCGTCGCGCTGTTCGGTCAGCGCGAGCAGGTTCTTCAGCAGATCAACGGGCCGCGCAAACGGACCGGAATTGAAGGGCAACAGGGAGGCTGACAATGAATGACCTCGTACCCGTAAGGCACTCTGCCGGTGAACCTGACGTCTGGTATGCGGAAGTTCCGCGCTCGATCAACCGCTTCATTGTCATCGGTATAATCATGCTGGTCGTCTGTTTTGGCGGTTTCGGAGTGTGGTCCTTCAGCGCCCCGCTGGCGGCGGCGGTCATCGCGCAGGGCAGCTTTGTCGCCACCGGGCGCAACAAAATTGTCCAGCACCTTGAAGGCGGGATCATCGAAGACATCAAGGTCACCGAAGGGCAATCGGTTCAGGCAGGTCAGGTGCTGATGACGCTGGATCAGACCTCGGCCCAGGCCAATGAGCGTGAGCTGTTCATCCGCAAACTGCGCTTGCAGGCGATGACCGAGCGGTTGCTGGCGGAATATGGGGAACGGGATCGTCTGGTTTTTACACCAGATCTGGTCGAGGCCTCTAAAGACGTGGAAGTCATGGCCATTCTCGACGGTCAAATGCTCAGCTTTGACGTGTCGCGCAAGACCTTGTTGAATGATGTGGCACTTTTGGAACGCAATATGGAGGCTTTGAAAATCCGGGCAAGTGGCTTTGAAGCCCAATTGGAAAGCATGGCCACACGTGCCGAGATCTTGCAGGAAGAGTACGAGTCCAAAAACCAGCTTTTCCAGAAAGGGCTGGTTCGAAAGGGCGAATTGAACACGATCCGGCGTGTGCAGGCCGAAGCCGAGGGGCAGCAGGCCCGGTTGCAGGCGGAGGCCGCTGAAATCAATCAGATGCTTCTAAAATACCAGGAACAGATTACGCGCACCCGATCCGCCTATCGCGAGGCTGCACTGGATGAATTGGGCGTGGTCGAGGCCGATCTGGAAAGCGTGCGCGAAAAATCCCGTCAGGCCCGCAATGTTCTGGACCGGGCCGTGGTGCGGGCGCCTGTGACCGGGACGGTAGTTCGCCTGCATTACCATACGCCGGGTGGCGTAATCGAAACGGGCGAACCCATTGCCGAAATTCTGCCCGCCGATGCGCCCTTGATTATTGAGGCGCAAATCCCACGCACCGAGATTGATAGTGTGGTAACCGGGCAGACCGCCTCTGTCCGCCTGATCGCGCTCAATCAGCGCACAACGCCGGTTCTGTACGGAGAAGTCTTTTATATCTCAGCCGACGCGCTGCTTGAAGAGGCGGCAGGCGTTCCAAAAGAGGTTTATCTGGCGCGTATCTCACTTACCCCGGACGAACTGCACCGGGTCAGCGGCTTTGTTCCAACCCCCGGCATGCCCGCGGAAATTATGATCCAAACCGAAGAACGAACTTTTGCGGCCTATATCGCCAAACCTGTGTCGGACAGCATGTCGCGCGCGTTTCGCGAGCAATAACCTAGGTGCCTAAGGCCGTTGGTTCATCTACCTCAAGTCGCGTTCTGATCCTTTTGGGAAAAGCGTGAAAGTGAGGGTGTGTACCTTTGACGGCGCAAGACTTGGGATTTCACAAGCTCCACTCCCTTGGCGGTCTGGCGGATCGGATCAACGGTAGTCACGAAATCACAGTTTCATGAAACGTCAGGTTTCCGCATCTGATGCAAATCAATGCAAAACACATTCGAATCGAGACATGTTTGGCCGGAACTCATCATAAGGAACACCCGACCATGTTTCGCCTTGCCGCCATGCTGTATTCACTGATCGCCACTGCCATTTCTGGTTCTGCCGTAATCGCTGTGCTGTCTGCGGGATTGGTTTCCGTCAGCGCAATTGTCGGTGCCGCAGTTGCTGGGGCGGTGATCGCTGCTCCGGTGTCTTGGATGGTAGCCCGGCGGCTGTACCGGGGCGCCTGATCAGGCGTTCAGGAACGTCCTGACCGCCGCCTCGAATTCACGTGGCTTTTCGGCGTGCAGCCAATGCCCGGCTCCGGGTATTTTGGCAAAACGCGCGCCGGAAAACAGCGAGCGGATTGCAGGGCGGTGTTCCGGCAGGACATAATCCGACGCCCCGCCCGACAGGAACAGGGCGGGGCCGTCCCATGTGGCGTCCAATTTGGGGAAGCCCATGATCTTTGGCATCTCGGCTGCAAGAACATCCAGATTAAGCAGCCATCGTTTTCCCTTGATATCCAGCGATTGGGTGAAAAAGCTTTGCAACGCTTTTTCAACGCCTTGATCGGCCAGTTGCATTTCCGCATCCGACCGGCGGGTGATGCGCGAAAAATCAACAGCCCGCATGGCCTCGATGAACTGGATTTGGCTGTGCGCGTATTGAACCGGCGCGATGTCGGCGACCACCAGCTTGTTTACCAACCCATTGTGCCGCAGGGCCAGGGTCATGGCAGCCTTTCCGCCCATGGAATGCCCAAGAACATCCGCCACGCCGCCGATCTGTTCTATGACTTCGGCGATATCCTGTGCCAGATGGGGATAATCGTGGCTCGGGTCCCACATGCTGTAAGCATGGTTGCGCATGTCCACCGCCACAACCTGCCGTTCGTCTGAAAGCCTTTTGGCAATGACGCCCCAATTCCGAGCAGATCCGTAAAGGCCGTGTGCTATTACCAGCGGTGGGCGGGCGGTCGGTTCGCCATGTACAATCGTGTTCAGCATAGCTTGCGTGATACAAGCGCCTACAGCGGATCACCAGCCCCATTGTAGGTCTTTGTGGTGCAGGCTAGATTGCGGCGGCAGGAGAGAGCCAATGCCTCAGGACCCAGACATTCAGACCCGGATCGCCGAGACGGTGGCCTTGCTGCGTGCCAAGCTTGGCGTGCGCGACAAGACGCTAGAGGCATCCATTCGCAAGGCAAAACGACGCCTGCCGCGCCGGGTGTACCGGCAGGCCATGGTGCTTGCCCGGTCCGAGGCGATGGCGTCGCACCCGAAGATGCGGTTGATTCTGGATACTCCCAAGCTCGTCAGGGCGTCGGACGTGGTGCAGGACCATCTGGGAAGCATCAATCTTGCGGATCGCAGATGGGGCTGGTTCCTTGGTTTGCTGGGGGGGCTGGCTTTCAACCTGTTGGCTCTGACAGCGTTACTGCTTGTCTTTCTGTGGTGGCGCGATTTGATCTGACTTTCAGAAGGCTGCCAAGCTGATGCTTGACCTGATCTCCTTCTGTCGAAGCGGTCGCTCAAACAACAAAAAACGGCGCTTCAAGAGCGCCGTTTTCTTTTCGTTTTAAACGTTTACAGGTTTGGGTATATGGGGAAACGGTTGCAGAGGTCTGCGACCTGGGCGCGGACGCGGGCTTCGACTTCGGCGTTGCCGTCTTCGCCG
>NZ_JBQERC010000025.1:0-25403 GCF_056534665.1 Ruegeria sp. P8 | reverse complement strand
AATCTCTTCGGGCTTCGGTCGCTTGTTTGCCATTCGTGGTCCTCCGTTTCCTAAACATAGCGGTGGACCAGTTCAGTTGGGGAGGCTCAGTCAGGTGAACCGAAGCGTTTCCGGCCCGGTCGGGTTGTTAAGGGGTATGAGCCGCCATTGCTCACGGATTGCGGCGGAGGGGGTGTTGGTACCACCGCCGGGCCGGAACGCTTCTCAGAAACGGAACCAGCGTCTCCATCGTGCGGAGGCAGGCCGGGCGGCCAGTTCACCGCCTGCGACAGGATCCAGACCGCCCCGCGCAAGAATGCGGCGTTCCTCGGCGCGGGTCATCTGGATCTCGCGGACCTTCAGCGCGGCCTCGCGTGCGGTGACATAGCGGCCGTCCGGTCCCGGTTCCATACCGGGGATGTTGCGCCCCTTCGACCACATCCCCCGCAGCCCCGACAGCGGGTGTTTCCATCCGATCTCCTCATCATCCTGCAACTGCCAGATCCGGTTGGCCTCGGTCATCGAGACCAGCGCGGCCAGCGGCTTGCCGTGCCGGGTCAGGATGATCACTTCACGCGGGTCCTGGGCGCGGGTGATCAACGGCCCCAGATGGGCGCGGGCATAGGAAATGGTGCAGCGCATCGGCGAATCTCCGTCTGTACGATTCGTAAGATTGGAGGTCCGAGCGTTGTACAAATCGCACAATTTTGGCCTAACGGCCCGCGCGGAGCGTTTTGCACCCGCAGCATCGCAGGAATTTCGGGCGCCGGGGTCATGTCCGGTTTTTTCCGCCCTCAACCCTTCGCGGGATCGGGGATTCTCGGGTTGTCCACAAAACTCTCCCGCCGGATATCAACATCTTATCCCCGTCTAATTTTCATGCTGCAGTGCTATTTGCTTGTCGGATGCAGGGCGTGGTGCAACAGTCATCTCACCGCACAGGGTCTTCGGAACCGGGGCGGGACGCAAAGGCCAAGGGGGTCTGAGCAGAGGAAGGCGGATCTTAGGATTTGCATTTAACTGCAAAGGCTTACCGGTTGGTGATCAGCCAGATATGGGTCTCGGACCCAGGTCGGGTGGCCATCTTCTCAAACGGCCAATGCATGTCGCGATGGACCTTAGGGGACAAAGCGGCGGCTACAGTCTCTCAGGGGGCTGGGGCGACTGGATCGGAGTGCTCCTCGGGGTGCGTCGACCCGGTAAGGCGTCAGGGCGTATCCGTAAGGGTACATGCAAAGACCGCGTCTGCGCACCTGACGCCTTTTCTTATGCCGAAATTCGGTTTCATACAGGCTACCACTCACCCCTGCCGAACGGGAACGGGGCTCTTCTGCGTGCGCGAAAGAGCCCCGATTTAGTGTCAGATATGCAATGCCGCGTCTATGCACCTGTAGGGCTAGACTACTGCGTGTGGGCGCAATCTTCAACCATATATTGCGTTTATGTTCGGGTTGCCCGCAAGATAAGCGCGTTTTACAGGCTTTCCTGCACGTCCGAAGCTGCGTTCTGGATTGCATCCCCGGCCTTTTCGATATCTTTGCCCGCGCCTTTGGCGGTTTCGCAGGCGGTCAGTGCAAACAGGCTCAGGCCAATCAGAATTACGCGGATCATGTGTGTCTCCTCAGTGCTCGATACGGATTCGGTAGCACCTTTCTCGACACCAAGCCAGAGCTAGCCTTTGTCCTCACCGCAGAACAGCTCGTACACCACCTCAAGCATCCGGCGCGGGCGGTCATCGGCCAACCGGTAGAAGATGGTTTTGCCCTCTCTGCGCGGTATCACAAGCCCCTCCAGCCGCAGGCGGGAAAGCTGTTGTGAAACAGCGGCTTGTCTGGCGGACAACAGCTCCTCCAGCTCGGTAACCGACTTCTCACCTGATACCAGGTGGCACAGGATCATCAGCCGGCCTTCGTGACTGATTGCCTTGAGGAAGTTGGACGCGCGTGTCGCATTATCGACCATACGATCCAGGTCGTGTTGCGACATGTCCTGAGACAGCTGTGGAAGTGCCATCGAATGTGTTCCTTGTGAACCCGTTGACCGGGCGTAGTTTCCGTAACGTAAAGCTCGTCGCCTGCGAGCCACTTCAGTACATGTTTCGATCAATTATTGCTATATGTATGAATCAAAAAACCGTGATGAAAAAAGGGGAACCCGCAGCCGTTTTCCCCGCAGCCCCTTTAGCGGGGCGCAATCATGGATAGGGTGCTGCTGCGGGACAGCGGCAGGTGTGACAATCTTATTGACGGCGATCCACATTCATTCCGCGTTCTCACCGACACCCCCTTGCAGCCCCCCGGAGCCAACACTAAGACTCAGGTAACACTTGTTGGGATAATGTCCCGATCCACAGCAAAACAGGCAGGTTACGAATGTTCGATCCCGTAGATACCTACATGAATACGCTTGTTCCCATGGTCGTTGAACAGACCAGCCGGGGCGAGCGCGCGTATGATATTTTTTCCCGCCTGCTGAAAGAGCGGATCATCTTCATCAACGGCCCGATTCACGATGGCATGAGCCATCTGGTCGTGGCGCAGCTGCTGCACCTTGAAGCGGAAAACCCCAACAAGGAAATCTCGATCTACATCAACTCGCCCGGTGGCGTGGTGACCAGCGGTTTGTCGATTTACGATACAATGCAGTATATCAAGCCGAAATGTTCCACATTGGTGATCGGTCAGGCGGCCTCGATGGGATCGGTTCTGCTGGCCGGTGGCGAGAAAGGGATGCGCTTTTCGCTGCCTAACAGCCGGATCATGGTGCACCAGCCCAGCGGCGGATATCAGGGTCAGGCCAGCGATATCATGATCCACGCAGCCGAGACGCAAAAGCTCAAGGATCGCCTTTATGACATCTATGTGCGTCATACCGGGCAGACAAAAAAGGCGGTTGAAAAAGCGCTGGACCGTGACAATTTCATGAGTCCGGAAGAGGCCAAGGAATGGGGCCACATCGACGAGATCGTGGAAAATCGCGCAAAAATGGACGCGGATGAGGTCTGAGTTTCGGAGCCTGTGCCTCCGGTGCAGGAACCATTTTGAGATTGTAGCGGCCAAAGCGCTGGCCTAAGCTGCACGAACAGGCGAAAACGCATCCCCGCCGGGGGTGCTGGGATGAGGCCCGAAAGGTAGATCATGGCGACGAATTCAGGCGGTGACGGGAAAAACACGCTCTACTGCAGCTTCTGCGGCAAAAGCCAGCATGAGGTGCGCAAGCTGATCGCAGGCCCGACCGTTTTCATCTGTGATGAATGTGTCGAACTTTGCATGGACATCATCCGCGAAGAGACCAAGGCCAGCGGGCTGAAGTCTTCGGACGGTGTTCCGACGCCCAAGGATATCTGCGAAGTGCTGGACGATTACGTGATCGGTCAAGCCACCGCAAAACGCGTCCTGTCGGTTGCGGTCCACAACCACTACAAACGTCTGAACCACGCCCAGAAGGCGGGCAATGATATCGAACTGGCAAAGTCCAATATTCTGCTGATCGGCCCCACCGGCTGTGGCAAGACATTGCTTGCGCAAACGCTGGCCCGGATACTGGATGTTCCCTTTACCATGGCCGATGCCACCACGCTGACCGAAGCCGGTTACGTGGGCGAGGATGTTGAAAACATCATTCTCAAGCTGTTGCAGGCCAGCGAATACAATGTCGAACGCGCGCAGCGCGGCATCGTCTATATCGACGAGGTCGACAAGATCACCCGCAAATCCGAGAATCCGTCGATCACGCGCGACGTGTCCGGTGAAGGTGTACAGCAGGCGCTGCTGAAACTGATGGAAGGCACCGTGGCCAGCGTTCCGCCGCAGGGCGGCCGCAAACACCCGCAGCAGGAATTCCTGCAGGTGGACACCACGAACATCCTGTTCATCTGTGGCGGCGCATTTGCGGGTCTGGACAGGATCATTGCGCAACGCGGCAAGGGCTCGGCCATGGGTTTTGGCGCCGATGTACGTGACAATGACGAGCGCGGCGTGGGCGAGATCTTCAAGGATCTGGAACCTGAAGATCTGCTGAAATTCGGCCTGATCCCGGAATTCGTGGGCCGTTTGCCGGTTCTGGCAACGCTGGAGGATCTGGACGAGGAAGCACTGGTCACCATCCTGACCAAGCCGAAGAACGCCCTGGTCAAGCAATACCAGCGCCTGTTCGAGCTGGAAGATGTTGAGCTGGGCTTTACCGATGACGCGCTGAAGGCAATTGCCAAGAAAGCCATCGAGCGCAAAACCGGTGCACGTGGTTTGCGGTCTATTCTCGAGGATATCCTGCTGGATACCATGTTCGAACTGCCGGGCATGAAAAACGTCAGCGAGGTTGTGGTGAACGAAGAGGCGGTAATGTCCGACGCGCAGCCGCTGTTCATCTATGCCGATGCGGCCAAGGAATCGGCCTCGGCGGGTTGAGGCCGGGCTTTTTACCGCGACGGTGGAACTTCAGTTGAACCGGTTCAGGGGGCTCTGCCCCCGCTGCCCTTCGGGCATCTCCCCCGGGATATTTATAGCCAGATGAAGCTGGGGATCCGTTGCTTGCAGGCGAAGGCATGCGCAATCAGGCAGCAGGAGCTTAAGTAAGCTTTCGAACGACAAAGGTGACGGATTATGACGGTGAAGCGCATTTCTTCGGGCGGTGAGTTTGAGGCAAAAGTCGGCTATTGCCGTGCGGTGGTTGCGGGCGGCTGGGTTCATGTCGCCGGGACCGTCGGGCAGGGCGAGGACGTGGTGGCGCAATGCCGGTCTGCGCTGGATGTCATCGGCAAGGCACTGGCTGAGGCGCGCGCAGGTTTTGAAGATGTGGTTCGGGTCACCTACATGTTGCCGGACCGCAATGAGTTCGCGCCGTGCTGGCCGGTTCTGGCCGAGACGTTTGGCGCCAACCCACCGGCTGCGACGATGATCGAATGCGGTTTGATTGATCCGAAGTACCGGATCGAGATCGAAGTGACCGCCTTCCTGCCGCAGTGACGCTGGAAGCCCAAGGGGCACTGGACCTTGGCGAGCCTTTGGTCCATACCTTCTCTCGACCGAAATGCCGGAGGCAGCCGATGGGAATCCTGAACAGTCTTTTACGAGCCGTGACCTGGTGGAACGGGTCAACACTGAACACGCAGCTCTATACGGCGCGCAAGGGTGTGAAAGTGGGCGAAGACAATGAAGGCAATGTGTTTTATCGCACCGCCGACGACAGCAAGCGCTGGGTGATTTTCAATGGCGAGGCCGAAGCCAGCCGGGTTGACCCGGAATGGCACGGCTGGTTGCACCGCACCTGGGACGAACCCCCGACCGACAAACCGCTGCCGCACAAAGCCTGGGAAAAACCGCATCAGGAGAACCTGACAGGTACGGCACTGGCCTATGCGCCTGCCGGGTCGCTGCGGCGGGCCCAGCCGGTTGAGCGCAGGGATTACGAGGCCTGGAGCCCGGAATAAACGAGGCGAAGATGTCGACCCATAACTGGACCGAAGTTGTTGTCGGAGGCGTCGTATTGGCCGGTGCCCTTGCTTTTGGTGTTTATGCCAGCCAATCAACCGGCCTGTCGCAAGGTGCTGCGGGCTATGAGTTGGGCGCCTCGTTCCGGTCGCTGGAAGGGGTTGGCGTCGGCACGGATGTCCGTCTTGCCGGTGTGAAAATCGGCACCGTTACCGGGGTCAAGCTGAACCCGGACACCTATCGTGCCGACACGACTTTCTCTGTTGCCGAAGGCGTTCTTGTACCCGATGACAGCGCCATCGTGATCTCGTCCGAAGGGCTGTTGGGTGGAAACTTTGTCGAAGTCATGCCCGGCGGTTCGCCCTTCTTTTTTGAACCCGGAGACGAGATTCAGGATACCCAGGGTGCGGTCAGCCTGATCTCGCTGCTGGTCAAGTTCGTAGCCGGAGATGGCGGCGAATGATGCGCGCCGCCCTGATTGCCCTGTTGCTGGCTGGAACCGGCGCCGCCGCGCAGCAGAAAGTCAACTCTGGCCCCGGCGCCATGCTGCGCGGGCTTGACAAAGTCAGTGGCCAGACGGTTGATATCGAATTGCAGACAGGTCAGACCGAAGCTGTGTTCGGGCTGGATGTGGCGCTGGGGGATTGCCGGTATCCGGTGGATAACCCGACAGGCGATGCCTTCGCCTATCTGACCATTTGGGAAACGGGCAAAGCGGATCAGCTGTTTGATGGCTGGATGATCGCGACCTCTCCGGCGCTGAATGCGCTGGATCACGCGCGGTATGACGTTTGGGTCATCCGCTGTATCACGCCTTCTGCGGACTGAGTGATCGGCGCGGCAAAGTCGGCGCTCTGGTTCAGGGCTTCTTCCAGTTCTTTCTTGTAAGCGCCACGCGGGATTTCGATCGCCCCAAGGGATGCCAGATGCGCGGTCAGGAACTGCGTGTCAAACAGGTGAAAGCCGGTTTGCCGCAACCGGTCCACAAGATAGGCGAGCGCGATTTTCGAGGCATCCGTGCGGCGCGAAAACATGCTTTCGCCAAAGAACGCGGCCCCCAGCGTCACACCATATACGCCGCCCACCAGCGCCGCTCCGTCCCAGACTTCCAGTGAATGCGCATGACCGGATTGGTGCAACTGGCGATAAAGGGCGTGCAGTTCCGCGTTGATCCAGGTGTCGGACCGGTCAGCGCACCCATCAACAACGCCGGAGAAATCCCGATTGATTGAAATCTCGAACCCGCAGTTCCGGATGCGGCGCGCAAGGCTGCGCGAGATGTGGAACCCGTCCAGCGGAAATATCCCGCGAAACTTGGGATCAACCCAGAACAGTTCAGGATCGTCGCGGTGTTCGGCCATCGGGAAGATACCGATGGAATATCCGTGCAGCAGCAGTTCGGGGGTCAGGCTCATGCCGGTGATAGGGCGACCAGAGGGCGCGGGCCCTCTGGCACATGGCCCTTATTTTTCCATGTTCTCCGCAAGCCAGCGCTCCAGCCAGTGGATGTTGTACTCGCCGCTGTGCAGATCGGGCTCCTGCAACAGGGCGTGGAAAAGGGGTACGGTGGTGTCGATACCGTCGACGATCAACTCTCCCAGCGCGCGTTGCAGACGCGCCAGCGCCTCGGCCCGGTCGCGGCCCTGCACGATCAGCTTGCCAATCAGCGAGTCGTAATAGGGCGGGATCGAATAGCCGTCATAAAGCGCCGAATCCATCCGTACGCCCAAACCGCCCGGCGCGTGATAGGCCGTGATCTTGCCGGGGCAGGGCGAAAAGTTCGGCAGCTTCTCCGCGTTGATCCGGACCTCGATGGCATGGCCGTTGATCTCAAGATCGTCCTGACCGAAAGACATCGGTTCACCCGCTGCGACAAGGATTTGCTCGCGCACCAGATCGACGCCGAAAATTCCTTCGGTGACAGGGTGTTCCACCTGCAGGCGGGTGTTCATTTCGATGAAATAGAACTCGCCCTTTTCATACAGGAACTCGATGGTGCCTGCGCCGATATAGTTGATCTTGGCCACCGCGTCGGCGCAGATCTTGCCGATCCGGGCGCGCTCTTCGGCGGTAATGCAGGGGCCGGGGGCCTCTTCAAAGACCTTCTGGTGACGGCGCTGCAACGAACAATCGCGCTCGCCCAGATGCACCGCATTGCCCTTGCCGTCGCCAAAGACCTGAATCTCGATATGGCGCGGCGTGGTCAGATATTTCTCGATATAGACCTCGTCATTGCCAAAGGCGGCCTTGCCTTCGGCGCGTGCGGTCATGAAGGCGCTTTCCATCTCGTTCGCGTTCATCGCGACTTTCATGCCGCGCCCACCGCCGCCAGCCGTGGCCTTGATGATGACGGGATAGCCGAATTCCTCACCGATGCGCTTGGCGTCGGCCAGCGTGGGAACGCCACCGTCCGAACCGGGAACGCAAGGCACACCCAGCGCCTTCATCGTGTCCTTGGCGGTGATCTTGTCGCCCATGACGCGGATATGTTCCGCGGTGGGGCCGATGAACGTGATGCCATGATCTTCGACGATCTGCACGAACTCGGCGTTTTCGGACAAAAAGCCATAGCCGGGATGGATCGCCTGCGCGCCGGTGATCTCACAGGCCGAAATGATCGCGGGCACCGACAGATAGCTTTGCGGGCTGGGCGGGGGGCCGATGCAGACCGATTCGTCCGCCATGCGCACATGCATCGCGTCGCTGTCGGCGGTGGAGTGGACGGCAACCGTTTTTATCCCCATCTCGCGCGCGGCGCGGATGACGCGCAGGGCGATCTCGCCTCGGTTGGCAATCAGGATCTTGTCGAACATGGGCCCGCCTTACTCGATGATGACCAGAGGGGTGCCGAACTCAACAGCGTCGCCATCGCCCACCAGCACGCGCTTGACGGTGCCCGATTTGGGGGCGTGGATGTGGTTCATGGTCTTCATCGCTTCGACGATCAGCAGCGTGTCGCCTTCAGACACTGTCGCGCCGACGGAAATGAACGCGGGCGCGCCGGGTTCCGGCTGCATATAGACCGTGCCCACCATGGGCGAGGTGACAGCGCCCGGATGGCTGGCGGGATCCTCGGCAGCAGCAGGGGCCGCCGCGGGGGCCGCAGCCGGTGCTGCAGCAGGGGCGGGCGCTGCCGCAGGAACAGCCATCTGAACCGGAGCGGCCACGGTCTGTGTCATACGGCTGACGCGCACGTTCAGGCTGTCTTCTTCGCCATATTCGCGTTTGACCTGCAACTCGGTCAGATCGTTTTCGCGCAGCAACTCGGCCAGAGCCTTGATGAATGCCACATCCGCTTCGTGTTTGGTGTCTGTCATGAGTATCCTCGACGGTTCCCCTTTGGCCCGTCTGTTTCTTGCGGGCTCTGATCAAATTACGCAGGGTTATAGGCTAAGCGGCGGTGCATGAAAAGCGCCGACTCGCACCATCTGGCATGCGTTTCACGCGTAATTTAAGGGGTCGAACGGGTCACAGGGGCATCCCCGATAATTTGGCGACCAGTTCAGACAGCTTTCGTGCGCCGAATTTTTCAAGCAAGCGGGCGCGGTAAGCCTCGATTGTGCGGTAACTCAGGCCCAGCTCTGCTCCGATTTCCTTGGCCGACAGGCCGCGGCAGGACAGGATGGCCACTTCGCGTTCACGGATGGTCAGCTCAACCAGCGGTCGTTCCTCGGATATGTCGGAAAAGCTCCAGATACCGTGGCGGAACGGGTCGTCGGGCGTCAGCGACCGGCCCCGGGCGCGGCACCAGAACAGGTCGCCGCTGCGGCGGCGCATGACGCGCTCATCCGTGTAATACCCGGTGCCGCGCATCACCTGCAGGCTGCGCTCACCGATCCTCTCCCAATCAGCGACCGAAGGGTAAAGGTGCAGCAGTGGCATGTTGCGATAGTCGTTTTCTTCTCCGCCAAAGGTGCGGGCAAATTGCAGGTTGCAGCGCCGGATGATCCGGTTTTCCAGCTCAACAAGCCCGATCGGCGCATATTCAAAGGCGGGGTCGCTCATGCGTGTATGGTGCCGGGAAAGCGCGCGGAAATGAAGGGGGGATGCGATGTCTTGCGCCAGATTGACGCCCGAAACAGATGCTGTGGTCTGCGCCAGTTTGTGAAAGTTGTAAATGCCGGTTGAAAAGAAATGATTAACCTGCGGAAACAGATGTTATAATCTGAAAACGAATGTGAATTCCGCCAGATCTGAATTCAGGGAAAGTAGACATGCGCGACACGTTGACAGGCAGCCGCATTCGCGAAAGACGCCAGATTGCCGGGCTGCGGCAGGCCGAACTGGCGCGGCAGGCCGGCGTATCGGCGTCTTATCTGAACCTGATCGAACATAATCGCCGCAGGATCGGGGGCAAGTTGCTGGTCGATATTGCGGCGGCGCTGGGCGTTGAACCTTCGGTCCTGACACAAGGGATCGAGGCAACTCTGGTTTCCGCCCTGCGCGAGGCGGCCGAGGAAGCGGTCGGGCAACAGGCCGAGGTTGACGGGCTCGAGGAGTTCGCCGGGCGTTTTCCCGGCTGGGCCGGTGTTCTGGCGCAAATGCATCGCCGTGTCGTGTCTTTGGAGCGGAACGTCGAAACCCTGTCCGACCGCCTTACGCACGACCCGCAACTGGCCGCGTCGATGCACGAGGTTCTGTCAACCGCCGCCGCCATACGCTCGACCGCCGCGATCCTTGCGGATACCCAAGATATCGAGGCCGAATGGCGCGAGCGTTTCCACAAGAACCTGCATCAGGATGCCGAACGGCTGGCAGGCAGTTCCAAGGCGCTGGTGACCTTCCTCGACGAAAGCGACTCGGCGGTTGATCCGCGTGCCGTTCCCCTGGAAGCGGTCGAAGCCTTCTTTGAAGCCCGCGCCTACACGATTTCCGAACTGGAAGACGGGGGTGATGTGGACGCGGTTGACCTGAGCGGGCTCAATACCTCGGCGGCGCGCACCGTCGCGCGCGAAGTTCTCAGGATCTATCGCGCAGACGCGCAGGCGCTGCCGCTGGAGGCCGTCAAAGCGGTTGTTCAGCAGGGTGATCCGAACCCCATCGAACTGGCGCAGCGGTTCTCGGTTGATTTTGCCACCGTCCTCAGGCGGCTGGCTTTTCTGCCGGATGGCATCCTGTCGCAACCGGTTGGCATGGTGCTGTGCGACGCGTCCGGAAGTATCCTGTTTCTCAAACCGATTCAGGGGTTTACCTTGCCCCGGCATGGCGATGTCTGCCCGCTTTGGCCGCTGTTCACAGCCCTCAGCCGTCCGCTGGTGCCGGTGCGCAAGCAGGTCGTCCTGACCGGCAGGTCCTCGGCCCTTTTCGACTGCGTTGCCTATGCCTGGCCGCATGCAGTGTCGGGATACGATCAGGACCCGGCCTATCGCTCGGTCATGGTGGTGCGCCCGGTCAGGGACCCGTCAGACGCGGTGCCGGTCACTCAGGTGGGGCCGAATTGCCGTGTCTGCCCAAACCGCGATTGCAAAGCGCGGCGCGAGCCGTCGATTTTGAGCGAAGGTTTTTGACACGTTCATGACAGACCGCTTAATCTGGCGGGAACCGGTCCCGGGATGGAAGGCCGGTTATGGGAGGAATTGAACATATGAGCCGAAAGGTTCTGCTGATTGAGGACGAACCGAACATTGCCGAGGCTATCCGGTTCCTGCTGTCGCGCGAGGGATGGCAGGTCGAAACGCATGGCGATGGAACGGATGCGGTTCAGGTGATCCAGGGGGCGCAGCCCGATCTGGTCATTCTGGATGTCATGCTGCCGGGCAAGAACGGTATGGATATCCTGCGGGAACTCAGAAAAATGGAGGAACTGGCAGGCTTGCCGGTTCTGATGCTGACCGCACGGGGTCAGTCGCGCGACCGGGAAATGGCTGAAAACGCAGGCGTCAGCCGCTTCATGACCAAACCGTTTTCCAATGCCGAAGTTCTGACAGCCGTGCGTGACCTTCACGCGCAGGCGACGCGCTTATGATGTCCGGCGAGGGCAACAAGACCAAACCACCGGGCGCACGCCCCTCGCTTTTTCTGGAACGACAAAGCTATCGTCGTCACAGGCTGACGGATGCCGCCCGGATTTTGCCCTTTCTGGGTGCGGCGCTGCTGGCCCTTCCGTTGCTGTGGCCGGACCCGTCCGGCGGGGATGCGGCGGTGCCCTTGTCCTCGGCGATGTATTACATATTCCTCTGCTGGGGCGCGCTGATCCTGGCCGGGTTTGTCTTTGGGCTGGCCGCCCGCCGCATGGCCGCGCGCGAGGGATCGGACACGGGCGCTGAGTGATGGCCACCATAAACGTTCTGATTCTGGTTTGCCTTGCCTATGTCGTGTTCCTGTTCGCAGTGGCCTTCGCCGCGGATCGCATGGCTGCGGCCGGGCGCGGCAAATGGTTGCGTTCACCCGTGATTTACACGCTGTCCCTGTCGATCTATTGCACCGCCTGGACATTTTATGGCGCGGTGGGCAACGCCGCGCGGTCGGGGCTGGAATTTGTCACCATCTACCTCGGTCCGACGCTGGTGATGGTCGGCTGGTGGTGGGGGCTGCGCAAGCTGGTGCGCGTCGGGCGCAGCCAGCGGGTCACCTCGATCGCCGACCTGCTGTCGTCCCGGTATGGCAAGTCGAACACGCTGGCGGTCTGCGTGACCATTCTGGCGGTGCTGGGCGGCACGCCCTATATCGCACTGCAACTGCAATCCATTACCCTGTCATTCTCGATCTTTGCCGAGGCTGACCCGTCAGGCCTCTACCGCGAAGGGTCCAGCGTGTTCTGGGTCGCGGCTGGACTGGCCGTTTTTGCCATCCTGTTCGGCACCCGCAATCTGGACGTGAACGAACGTCATCACGGTGTGGTCACGGCCATCGCGGTCGAGGCCGTTGTCAAACTGTTTGCTCTGATCGCCGTGGGCGTTTTCGTGGTGTGGGGGATCGCGGGCGGCATTGGCCCGATGATGGACCGGATCGATGCCTCGGAAATCGGCCAGTGGAACGTCGATGCCGGGCGCTGGACGACGTTCATCTTTCTGTCGGCCGCCGCCTTCATCTGCCTTCCCCGGATGTTTCAGGTGATGGTGGTGGAAAACGATGACGAAGGCCATCTCAGAACCGCTGCCTGGGCTTTCCCGCTCTACCTGCTGTTCATGAGCCTGTTTGTCGTGCCCATCGCCGTGGTCGGACTGGACCTGCTGCCCCAGGGCGCCAACCCCGACCTGTTCGTTCTGACCGTGCCGCTGTCCCAGGGCAATGACTGGCTGGCAATGCTGTCCTTCATCGGCGGGTTTTCCTCGGCAACCTCGATGGTCATCGTCAGTGCGATGGCCCTGTCGACAATGGTGTCGAACCATGTGGTCATGCCCATCTGGCTGAACACGCAGGAAGGCACCGGCTCGGTATCGGGCGATGTGCGCAACATTGTCCTGATGGCACGCCGAGTTTCCATTGCCGCCATAATCGCGCTGGGCTTTTTCTACTACCGGCTGTCCGGGGGCGGTGCCGCGCTGGCCTCGATCGGGTTGATCGCCTTTGCCGGTATCTCGCAGATTCTGCCAGCGTTGGTCGGGGGGCTGTTCTGGCGCAGGGCGACCCGGACCGGGGCGCTGGTCGGGCTGACCGTTGGCTTTGTGCTGTGGATATATACTCTGCTGCTGCCGGGAATGGGCGGCGCGTGGATGCCCGAAACCGTGCTGCAAAACGGCTTGTTCGGCCTTGGCTGGCTGCGCCCTCATGCCCTGTTCGGGATCGAAGGGATCGATCCGATGGTGCATACGGTGATGTGGTCCTTGTCCCTGAACACGCTTGCCTTCTGCGTCGCGTCCCTGCTCAGCTTTCCCAGCCCGTTGGAACGGTTGCAAGGGGCGCAGTTCGTCAACGTCTTTGATCACTCGGTCGCGCCGCGCGGGTGGTCCGGGTCAGTGGCGCAAAGCGAAGACCTGATGATCATGACGCAGCGCATTCTGGGCACCGGCCCCACACAGGAATTCTTTCAGGCCGAGGCGCAAAAACAGGGTGGCCGTTCGCACCTGCCGGAACCGACGCCGGGTTTCCTGAACCGTCTGGAACGCGAGCTCAGCGGCTCGGTCGGCGCGGCCATGGCCCATGCGATGATCGGCCAGATCGTGGGCGGATCGTCGGTTTCGGTCGAGGATCTGCTGGCCGTGGCAGACGAATCCGCGCAACTGCTGGAATACTCCGGCCAGCTCGAGGAAAAGTCCTCCGAACTCAGCCGAACCGCACGGCAATTGCGCGAGGCTAACGCCAAGCTCACCCAGATTTCTGAACAGAAGGACAGCTTCCTGAGCCAGGTCAGTCACGAATTGCGCACGCCGATGACCTCGATCCGGGCGTTTTCGGAAATCATGCGCGACACCGATGGCCTCAGCCGCCAAGAGCAGACCCGCTATGCCGCGATCATTCATGACGAAGCCTTGCGCCTGACCCGGCTGCTCGATGATCTGCTGGATCTGAGCGTGCTTGAAAACGGGCAGGTCAGCCTCAATCTCAGCGATGACAGCCTGCGCTCGGTTCTGGACCGCGCCGTGCCCAGCGCTCTGGCCGGGGCGGACCGAAAGATCACCGTCCGCCGGACCCGCGCGGCCGAGCGCATCTTTCTGCATACGGATCTGGATCGGTTGGGACAGGTGTTCATCAACCTGATCTCGAATGCGCAGAAATATTGCGACGCGGACGATCCGGTGCTGGTCATTTCCGCCCATGATGTCGGCGGGCGGGTCATCGTCGACTTCATCGACAATGGCAGCGGCATCCCACCGGGCGCGCGTTCGATGGTGTTTGAAAAGTTTGCCCGCGTGGGCGGCGACAAGGCTGGCGGAGCGGGGCTTGGTCTGGCCATCTGCCGCGAAATCATGCAGCGGCTGGGGGGTGAGATTACCTATCTGCCGGGGCAGGGTGGCGCGGCCTTCCGGATCAGCCTGCCACAGGCCTATCAGCAGGCGGCGCAGTGACGCGGCCATAAAGGACTTGGTAACGCCCGAGGGTGTAAACCGGTTGCCAGGTGCTGGAACAATTGGTGATCGGGCGTCATGTCACAAGATGTCAATGCCGCGTTGGCGCGCAAACTGTCCGTTGGGCAAAAGGATCTGGGGGATCGCCCACGCTCGGTTCTGCGGGCGCTGCGCCTTGGGTTCGCCCGGGCGGCGGGCGACCGGCTGAACCTGCCGCTGGCGGTTATCGGGGCAAAGCAATCCAACCAGTCGCAGGAGGTGCCGGGGGACGCGGCGGGGCAGGATTGGCTGCTGCTGGTGTTTGACGGCCCCGAAGGCCGCGCCGCGACCTGTCTCAACCCGAATGCGGTCTCGGCCATTGTTCAGGCCCAGACCATTGGTCAGGTCCTGTCCGGTGATCCCGGCGCACGCACGTTTACTGATACCGACGCCGCCATCGTGGCCCCCTTGATCGAAGCCGCGTTGACCGGTTCCGCCGCTTTGTTCGACGCCTCAAGCGATCAGATTTGCCTTGCAGGGCTGGAATTTACCTCGCGCGCCAAGGATTTGCGCACCCTGTCGCTGGCGATGACGGAAGAGGTGTATCGCATTTTCGAACTGACCGTCGATCTCGCAAACGGAGAGCAGCAGGGCCGCATATCTGTGTTTCTGCCTGAACATCCCGCCGCCTCGGATGAAGCAGAAGATAACGGGGACAAGGCTGATCTGCGCATGGATCAGTGTTCGGGCGTAATGCGGGCGGAACTGACCGCCGCGCTGTGCCGCATGTCGTTGCCGCTGTCCGACCTCTCGGGACTGCGGATCGGGGACATTCTGCCGTTGCGCGGGGCCCGTCTGGACCGGACCGAGGTTCTGTCGATTGACCGGACACGCGCGGGTATCGGTCGCCTAGGGCAATGCGGTGGTCTCCGCGCCGTGCGGCTGAATGAAACCGCTGCATTGCCAGCCCTGACCGGCGCTGACGCGCAGGACTTCATCGCCAGCAAAAGTGGAACACCACCGCAGGATCATCCGGTCGAACCAACTGTGCATGATGCGCACGCCCAGACCGTCCCGACCGGGGTGTCAGATCTGACAGACAGCGATCTGATCGTGAACGATTCCGAACGGATGGTCGCGGAAATCACGCAGCTTGCGGGGCTGGGGCCGACGGACCTTGGCAGCAATACTGAGTGACGCTCAGCCGCTAGTGCCGCGGATCTGGTCCAGCATGGGGCGCAGATTGTCCAGCTGATACCCGGCTTTGCCGGTCGCACTCAGGATGTCGTCCGTGCTCATGTGGTCGCACTGGCCCAACGCCCAAACCACCGAACACCGCGTGCCCGAGGCGCAATAGGCCAGAACAGGACCACTGCCGTTTTCCGCCATGTCGCGCTGCCGCTTCACGTTCTCAGGCGTCATCGTCTGGTGGGTCAGCTCCAGCACCTCATATTCCATACCGGCGGCCCGCACCGCTTCGCCGATCGCGTCGGATTGCATGGCCGGGGGAACTTCGGCATTGGGCCGGTTGCAGATCACCTTGGCAAAGCCAGCCTCGGCGATGGCCGGAACATCCTCGACCGTGATCTGCGGCGAGACAGCATAGCGGGGGGTAATCTGACGAATCTCCATGCCAATTCCTTAGGCCGCGTTTGCCGCCCTGTCCAGTTGCGCGCCCAGCGGTGGTGCCACGAACATCCCGGCCGCCATTGCAACCAGAAAGACCAGCCCGCCCAGCCCGCCATAGCTCAGCGAGGCCATTGCCGGTCCGGGGCACAGCCCGGCCAGTCCCCAGCCCATCCCGAACAGAACCGAACCCACGATCAGCCTGCGATCAACCTCGGGCTTTGCAGGGGGTGGAAAGGCTCCGCCGGTCAGGGCGTTTTGCCGTCCGGTTGTCATCCGCCATGCCACAAGCATCGGCAGGATGGCACCGGCCATCACAAAGGCCAGCGTCGGATCCCAGTTGCCAAACACATCCAGCCAGCCCTGAACTTTTGTGGTGTCTGTCATGCCTGAAATCAGCAACCCGGCGCCGAACAGCGATCCGGCGATCAATGAAATGAAAAGGCGCATCAGATCACTCCCAACACATGACGCAGCAGCACAAGGGTGACGCCCCCGGCAAGGATATAGAAAACGGTGGCCACGATGCCGCGCAGCGAGAACCGAGAGATCCCGCACACCCCGTGCCCCGAGGTGCAGCCATTGGCAATCCGTGTACCGATACCGACCAGCAGACCGGCCAGAATGACAACGCCCAGATTGCTGGTAAGATGCGTCTGGGCCTCGGGCGAGATCAACGGGTGCAGAAGAATGGGCATTCCGACAAGCCCCGCAATAAAGGCCAGCTTTTCGGCCATGCTCCCCTTGGCGCTGCCATCGACAAGGCCGCCCAGAATGCCGCTTGCGCCCATGATCCGGCCGTTGCCCAGCAGGTAGACCGCCCCGGCCAGACCGATCACCAGACCGCCGCACAGCCCCCAGATCCACTCAATATTCATGTGGGAATTCCCTTTGTGATTTGTTGTGCCCGCGTCACAGCTTGTTGACCGGCAGTTTCAGGAAAACATCGCCCTGTTCATCCGCCGGGGGCATCTGACCGGCCCGCATGTTGACCTGCAAAGACGGCAGGATCAGGCGCGGCATGGCCAGCGTGGCGTCCCGCGCGTCGCGCATTTCCACGAAGTCTTCGATGCTGCGCCCCTGTCCGATATGGACGTTCAGCGCCTTCTGCTCACCCACCGTTGTCTCCCACGCATATTCGTCGCGGCCCGGAGCCTTGTAATCATGCCCGACATAGATACGGGTATTGTCCGGCAGCGACAGTATCTTCTGGATCGACTGGAACAGCGTGGCCGACGATCCTCCGGGAAAATCGCAGCGCGCCGTGCCGAAATCGGGCATGAACAGCGTGTCACCCACAAATGCGGCATCGCCAATCACGTAGGTCATGCAGGCCGGTGTATGGCCGGGGGTGTGCAGCACGTCGCCCCGCATCTGGCCGATGTGAAAACTGTCGCCTTCCTTGAACAGCGCGTCAAACTGGCTGCCATCGCGCTGAAACTCGGTTCCTTCGTTGAAAACCTTGCCAAACGTGTCCTGCACGGTGACGATCTGGTCGCCAATCCCGATCTTGCCGCCCAGCTCCTGTTGCAGATAGGGGGCCGCCGACAGGTGATCGGCATGGACATGGCTTTCCAGAATCCACTCGACCTTAAGGTCCTGCGCGCGCACAAAATCAATGATCCTGTCCGCCGAAATTGTCGACGTCCGCCCCGAGGCATGGTCGAAATCCAGTACGCTGTCGATGATGGCACAGGCCCGTCCCTGAGGTTCATGAACCACGTAGGAAACCGTAAAGGTCTGCTCGTCAAAAAACGCTTTCACTTTCGGTGTCATGATCTTCTCCGTTTCGGTCTCGCATATCATATATGTGAATTGGAATGTGATGCAATATCGAACCTGAATTTGATGCCGGTCAAAGCAACCGCTGTAATTCTGGCTTAATCTTTAACCTATCCGCGTCAGATTGCCGAAACTTCGACCATGGCAGGCAATTTCCCGCACAAGGCTACGATATTATCTGCGGGTCGTAATCCCGTTACGTATATTGGGGATACTGGCGCCACTTGGGAGGATGGTTATGACACCGACTGGTCTTTATTCCGAAGCCGAGCAGCTTGAACGTAAGCTTGTGAACGCGGGTCTCGAAACGCGTTTGGCGCTTCAGCCGAGTGTAAGTAAAATTGTTGACCGGATGCGGCAGCAGGGGATGGAGGTGCCTTCGCGCCTGCGTCGTCTGGATGCGGCCTTGTGCGAAGATGCGATTGAAGCGCAGTTTGATAACTTGCCGGTGTGAACCGGATGGTCATCCAAGGGAAATCCCGAGGATGACCAGCATCAATCCAAGCACCGACAGAAACAGCGAGGCCAGGTTCCAGGGCAGAACCCCCTGAACCACCGCGCGCAGCTCGTCATCCGACAGACCGGCCTTGCGTGCCCGCATCACGCGAAGAATGCACCAGACCAGACCGGCAAGCCCGGCCACAGACAGGGCCGCACCGCCCCAGGTGATGAATTCAAACATGGTTCCCCGCATATCCTCGTGACCTGATCACGCGCTTAACGGATCGGTTGGGGTCATACAAGTGCGCCGGCCCAATGGGTGCTTGCGACCCGGGCGGCAGCACTGTATCCGGCATTCCACACCAGGGTTTCAGCCTCTGGGACAGGCGTGTTTCGAAGGTGCCCCCGATGATCGGGCCACCGCCGTTCACCGCCAGCCGTAGGCTGACCTCTTCTGGTTGCAGGTCCATAACCGGGAACAAAAAAGATGAGCATGTCTGAAGAAGCAGAAGCAAATTACAAGGTCACCGCGGGCGAGCTGCGCCAGTTTGTGGAACGTATCGAGCGCCTGGAGATGGAAAAGAAAGACATCGCCGACCAGATCAAAGAGGTCTACGCTGAAAGCAAGTCGCGCGGTTATGACGTAAAGGCCCTGCGCAGCATCATTTCGCTCAGAAAAAGGGACAAGGATGACATCGCCGAGCAAGAGGCCGTCATCGAAATGTACAAAGAAGCGCTGGGCATGACCTAAGCCCGACCGTCACGAAACGATCTATGGCTCTGGAATGGGTTCAATGCCCTGAAAGAGCCACTGGCCGGGGGGATGCAACGGGCGCGCAGCAGCTCCCCTTGCCAAGCGCATGGTACTACCACGCACAGCGCTCGACGCCTCCGGGCTGTATCGAACCGCCCATAAACCAAACGCGCACCACAAAAGTCTCTGACACGCCAATAGCCAAAGACGCCGGAACACCCAAACCCTTCCGGATGAAAGCGTGCTTTTTCACAGGAAAATGAAGGATGGTGCTGCTGGAGAGAATTGAACTCTCGACCTCTCCCTTACCAAGGGAGTGCTCTACCTCTGAGCTACAGCAGCGCTGTGGGCGGGTGATTAGACTCAAACGAAACGCGGCGCAAGGGTGTCTGGACGGTTTTTTTCGCCTCCTGTAGAGAAAGATCATGACGGATAAAAATTCACCCAAAAAACAAGGTAAACCCGGCGATGCGCGCGAGGCGCGGCTGAAGGCGGCGCTCAAGGCCAACATGGCGCGTCGCAAGGCGCAGGCCAAGGCGCGCGCGGCCGCGGGGGACAAGCCTGACAAGGACGAGGGATAAGAGCAGATGGATTCGATTCTGGTAACGGGCAACGGCCCGCTGAACGGTCAGATACCGATTGCGGGGGCCAAGAATGCGTGCCTGACGCTGATGCCCGCAACATTGTTAAGCGAAGAACCGCTGACGCTGACCAATGCGCCGCGGCTGAGCGATATCAAGACCATGACCGCGCTGCTGCAATCGCTGGGGGCCGAGGTGTCGTCGCTGCAAGACGGTCAGGTGATTGCAATGTCCAGCCACAGCCTGACCAGCCAGACCGCCGATTATGACATCGTGCGCAAGATGCGCGCCTCGAACCTTGTGCTCGGCCCCTTGCTGGCGCGGTTCGGGCAGGCGGTCGTGTCACTGCCGGGCGGTTGTGCGATCGGCGCCCGTCCGATGGACCTGCATGTCGAAGGGCTCGAAGCACTGGGCGCCGAGATTGAGCTGAAGGACGGCTATCTGCACGCCAAGGCTCCGGGTGGTCTGAAAGGGGCCGTGCATCAGATGCGCTTTGCCTCGGTCGGGGCCACCGAAAACATCGTCATGGCCGCCACGCTGGCCAAGGGCACCACGGTGCTCAAGAACGCCGCGCGCGAGCCCGAGATCGTCGATCTGGTTGAATGCCTGCGCAAGATGGGGGCGCAGATTTCGGGCGAAGGCACCCCGACCATCGAAATTCAGGGCGTCGACCGGCTGCACGGGGCCACACATCAGGTTGTCACCGACCGGATTGAGCTGGGCACCTATATGCTGGCCCCGGCGATTTGCGGTGGCGAGGTGGAATTGCTGGGCGGTCGCATGTCGCTGGTCGATTCCTTTGCGGCCAAGCTGGATGCGGCAGGCGTCAGCGTTTCAGAAACCGAAGGCGGTCTGAAAGTTACCCGCAAAAACGGGCGTGTGCGCGCGGTGGATGTGGTGACCGAACCTTTCCCCGGCTTCCCGACCGACCTGCAAGCGCAGATGATGGCGCTGATGTGTACGGCCGAAGGCACCTCGGTTCTCGAAGAACGCATTTTCGAAAACCGTTTCATGCACGCCCCCGAACTGGTGCGCATGGGCGCGCAGATCGAGGTGCATGGCGGCACCGCCACGGTGACCGGCGTCGAGCGACTGAAAGGCGCACCGGTGATGGCGACTGACCTGCGGGCTTCGGTCTCGCTGATTCTGGCAGGGCTTGCGGCAGAAGGGGAAACAACGGTCAGCCGGGTCTATCATCTGGACCGCGGATATGAACATGTGGTGCGCAAGCTGGAAGGCGTGGGTGCAAAGATTGAACGGATCAAGGGCCAATGACAGACGCAAGTTTTGAAGACGGGCGCGAGGCGCCGCTTAATCTGGGGGCCGAGGATGCAGATGACCTTCAGGTGATCTCGACCCTCGCGCAGGATGCCGTGTTTCCGGTGACCGAGATGAAGTGGCAACCGGCGCAGCGCCGCTTTGGCCTGCTGCTGAACCGCTTTCGCTGGGAAGACAAGGATGCCGCCGCCCGCCGCGACCGCCCGTTTGAACGGGTGCAGTCGGTGCTGGTCTTCGGTTCGGTTCTCTCGGTGTCCAGTCAGGGCATTGATCGCGGTGACACCGACATGATCATGTCGCTGATGTCGGTCGTTTTCGAACCCGGCGAGGATGGCGCGGGCCATGTCCTGCTGACGCTGGCCGGTGACGGCGCGATCCGCCTGACGGTCGAGGCGCTGGATGCCACCCTCAAGGACGTCACGCGCCCTTATCAGGCCCCCTCCGGTCAGGCCCCGTATCATCCCGAATAGATGCAAAACAAGCGCGGCATATCTCAGGCGTTTTCGAAGGTGCCCGAAGGTGTCACTCTGCGTCGCGCCACCGTTTTCGACGTTTTCGACATCAGTCGGGTTCTGATCCGTTCGATCACGCAGCTCTGCGGGGCCGATCATCAGGGTGACCCGCAGGCCATCGCGCAATGGACCGATAACAAGGACCCGGCCTCGATCCGGGGCTGGATCAAACCTGGATCGCAGATCTGGCTGGCTGAACGGGCCGGGCAGGTGGCCGCCGTAGGCGGTTTGTTGGAAACCGGAGAGATCACTCTGCTTTACATCGACCCGGATCATAAGGGCTGTGGTCTGGGGGCGGCGGTTTTGAATCGGCTGGAACGGGAACTGCTCGCGGCGGGATGTTCCTCAGCCTCGCTTGAGGCAACAAAAACCGCGCAGGATTTCTATCTGCGCCACGGCTGGCAGGCTACCGGCCGGTGCTGCGGCCACGGGGATCTGTCCTGCTTTGCCATGCACAAATCGCTGCACCCCGTGGGCTGAGGGTTGAGGCCGCGCGCTCCGGGCGATATGTCCCAATGCGCAACGCCCGGAGTGCCAGATCATGCCCGTTTTCCTTGATACCACATCGCCCGATTTCGAACCCGCCTTCCGGACCCTGCTCTCGGCCAAGCGCGAGGACAGCCCGGATGTGGATGCGGTTGTGGCGCAGATCATCGAAGACGTACGCAACCGGGGTGACGCGGCGGTGATCGAACTGACGGCCAAATTCGACCGGCTGACGCTGACGCCCGAAACGCTGGCCTTCAGCGCGCAGGAGATCGCAGAAGCGGTGGCGCTGGTCGGGGCCGAAGATCGCACGGCGCTGGAACTGGCTGCTTCCCGTATCCGGGCCTATCACGAAAGGCAATTGCCCGAGGATCAGGAATGGACGGATGCAACGGGCGCAACACTCGGCTGGCGCTGGTCTGCCGTCTCGGCCGCGGGGCTTTACGTGCCGGGTGGGCTGGCATCGTACCCGTCATCGGTGCTGATGAACGCCATCCCGGCCAAAGTGGCCGGTGTGGAACGGCTGGCAATCGTGGTGCCCACGCCCGACGGGCAGGTGAACCCGCTGGTGCTGCTGGCGGCACAGCTGTCGGGTGTGGACGAGGTCTATCGCATCGGCGGCGCGCAGGCCGTGGCGGCGCTGGCCTACGGCACCGACACCATCGCGCCGGTCGACAAGATCACCGGACCGGGCAACGCCTTTGTCGCCGCCGCCAAGCGGCGCGTCTTTGGCAAGGTCGGCATCGACATGATTGCCGGCCCCTCGGAAATTCTGGTCATTGCCGACAAGGACAACGACCCCGACTGGATCGCGCTGGACCTGCTCAGCCAGGCCGAGCATGACGAAAGCGCGCAGTCGATCCTGATCACCGATGACGCCGCATTCGGCCAATCCGTCGCGCAGGCGGTCGAAAAACGGCTGGAAACCCTGCAACGCCGCGCCATCGCCGGGGTCAGCTGGCGCGACTACGGCGCGGTGATCACCGTGCGCAACCTGGACGAGGCCGCGGCCCTGTCCAACCGCATTGCCCCGGAACATCTGGAACTTTGCGTGGCCGACCCGCGCGCGCTGAGCGAAAAAACCATCCACGCCGGAGCCATCTTTCTGGGTCAGTACACACCCGAAGCCATCGGCGACTACGTCGGCGGTCCCAACCACGTGTTGCCCACCGCCCGCTCGGCACGGTTTTCGTCTGGCCTCAGCGTGATGGATTTCCTCAAACGCACCACGCTTAGTCAGATGACTCCCGAAGCCCTGCGTGCCATCGGCCCTGCTGCCGAACAGCTGGCGCAATCGGAAAGCCTCGAGGCGCATGGCCTCTCGGTCACCGCGCGCCTGAACCGCCTGAATGGCTGAAATGACGCAAAGACCGGGCGCATATGGCGTTTCTGTGCGTTGCTCGCCGAATATCATTGTTATAGGTCTGTGCTGACGCAAGGAATGTGACTGTAAAGATGACCCGCATCTCGCATATCGAACTGGATGATAGAAATCTGCCGCCGCCCACGCCCGAGATCGAGCAGGAGCGCAAGGTCGCCATCTATGATCTGCTGGAAGAAAACAGCTTCTCGCTGCCCAAACGCGACGACCGCGTTGTGCCCGAGGGCCCCTATCACCTCCAGCTTTCGATCCGCGACAAACGGCTTGTCTTCGACATTGAAACCGAGGCCAACGAAAAAGCGGCCGAGTTTCACCTGTCGCTCGGCCCCTTCCGGCAGGTGGTCAAGGATTACTTCCAGATCTGCGAAAGCTATTTTGACGCGGTGAAATCGCTGCCACCCAGCCAGATCGAAACCATCGACATGGCCCGCCGGGGTATCCACAACGAAGGCAGCCGTGTTTTGCAGGAACGGCTGGAAGGCAAGGCAGATGTCGACACCGACACCGCCCGCCGCCTGTTCACGCTGATCTGCGTTCTGCATTTTGGGGGCTGACGCGTGAAGCCTCTGCCGCAGTCGGTCCTGTTCTGTTGCGACCACAACGCGGTTCGGTCCCCGATGGCCGAGGGGCTGATGAAGAAATTCTATGGCACCGGCACCTATGTTCAGTCCGCCGGTGTGCATAACGATCTGGAAATCGACGGCTTCAGCATCGCGGTCTGCCACGAGGTCGGCGTGGAACTGTCCCGCCACCGGTCGCGCTCCTTCGACGAGATGCAGGAATGGGGCGATGACCTCAGCTCGTTCGATCTGGTCGTGGCGCTGTCGCCCGCCAGCCAGCGGCAGGCGCTGGAACTGACCCGTGTTTTTCACCTCGATGTCGATTATTGGCCAATAATGGACCCTACCGGGATGGGCGAGACCCGCGAACAAAAGCTACATCACTACCGACAGACCCGCGACCAGATCATTCAGCATCTGAAAGACCGCTGGGGCGAACCAACGGAGGGGACATGAACCAGACCGTCAAAACCTATTTCGATGCCTTCAACGCCGGTGACGTCGATGGCATGCTGGCCTGCCTGTCCGATGACGTGGCCCATCACGTGAACGAAGGCCAGATTCGTGTCGGCAAGGACAAGTTCGCCGCCTTTTGCGCCCATATGAACCGCTGCTACCGCGAAAACCTGACCGACATCGTCGTGTTCGAGGCGCAGGGCGGCACCCGCGCCGCGGCCGAGTTCATCGTCAACGGCACCTATCTGGAAACCGACGAGGGCCTGCCCGACGCGCACGGCCAGACCTATCGCCTGCCTGCCGGATCGTTCTTTGATCTCAGGGACGGCAAGATCACCCGCGTCACCACCTTCTACAACCTTGCAGACTGGACCAAACAGGTCTCGAATGGCTGACGTCAGTGACGTCCGCCCCCTGACCGGAGCGGCACTCGGGGCCGCTCTGGACGATGTCGCCCGCCTGCGGATCCGGGTGTTTCACGCCTGGCCCTATCTCTATGACGGCGATCTGGAATACGAACGCAAATACCTGCAATCCTACCGCGACAGCGACAAGGCCATCGTGGTCGGCGCCTTCGATGGCGACCGCCTGATCGGCGCCTCGACCGGCGCGCCGCTGACCGACCACGCCGACGATTTCGCCGCGGCCTTCGCAGACACCGGGCTGGACCTGTCGCAGATCTTCTATTGCGCTGAATCCGTCCTGCTGCCGGACTATCGCGGGCAGGGGGTTGGCCACAAATTCTTCGACACGCGCGAGGCGCACGCCCGCGAACTGGGCTTTGCCAAATGCGCCTTTTGCAGCGTGCAGCGCCCCACCGACCACCCCCTGCGCCCCGACCACTACCGCCCGCTGGATACCTTCTGGCGCGCCCGCGGATACAAACCCTTACCCGGCGCAATCGCCCAATTCTCGTGGAAGGATATCGGGGAAGAGGGAGAAACGCCGAAGCCGTTGCAGTTCTGGATCAGGGATTTGTAGGGTTCGGGGTAGGGGCGGTGGAGCAAGGCTTTTCTGTGTGTTGCAAGAAGTGTGGCCACCTTCCGGACATTCTCTGCAAGTGGCAAACCAACTCCTTAGACTCAAATCATCAATGATATCCAGAGCCGACGAATTCTCTTTGGACCTGTCACGTATTCGTGCCGCTCCAAGTGCTCGTTTAAGCCACTTTCCTTTCGAAAGCGACGGGGCTTTTCCAGCCTAAGGCCGAG
>NZ_JBQERC010000024.1:0-31440 GCF_056534665.1 Ruegeria sp. P8 | reverse complement strand
AACAGGGAAACCTCGACCAACTCATGCAGAAAAACGGACCCTTCAAAAACCTCTTCGACCAACAGTTCAATAAACACAAACAAAAAGTCGCAGAATAATAAGGGGGTGCTGAAAATCGGGTGACCGGAGATGGGTACATCTGAATCGCGTTTCAGTTTTTGTTTGCGAGGCACATTTCCGCGCGTTGGTGTTGTGGCGCGGCAGACGGATCTGGGGTCAGCATTCGCCGCAATTTGGCGGCAAAACCTTAGGGTTGCGGAGACACCACTGTCCCACCAATAGCCAGCGTCAACTGGCGCGCGGCTTCCATCACCGGGCGGCTCAGCCGTTCGATTTCGGTTGCTCCCACGCGGCTGGTTGGCCCGGACACGGAAAGCCCTGCGACCGCCTCTCTGTTCATATCGAAAACGGGTGCTGCAATGCATCGCATACCTGTAGTCTTTTCTTCGTTGTCCACGGAAAAACCCCGCAATCTGATGGTTGTAAGATCTTTTTTCAACGCCTCAGGGCTGGTAATCGACTGATCTGTAAAAGCCTGTAAATTCGCGGCGGCCAACCTTCGGTTCAATCTGTCTTCGTCCATATGGGCCAACAACGCTTTTCCGATGCCCGACGCGTGCATGGGTGACAATGTACCGGGGGGGAAAAACGCCCGGATACTCTCATGTGTTTCCACCTGACTCAGGAACAGCACCAGACCTTCTTTCTCAATTCCCAAATTGGCGGTCTCGCCTGTGGTTTCCATCAGCTTGCGCATGATCGGCCGTGCCCGCTCCACCAGACTGGTTCGGCGCAGAAACCGCGAGCCGATGACAAATGCCTGCGGGCCAATGTGCCAAACCTGTTCTTCATGGTCGAACTCGACTAGGCCCCTGCCCTGCAACGTCACGAGGATGCGATAAACCGTGGCCGGTGCCTGACGCATTTCATCTGAAAGTTCAGTAAGAGCTTTGCCTTGCGCCTGGCTCAGATATTCGAAAACCTCCATCGCCCGATCCAGTGATTTGATCGTATTCTGCGCGGTTTTGTCGTCCCACCCCCGCGGTCTTCCCCGGGCTTTGCGACGGAGTTTCGGGTCATTGTCTTGCAATTCCATAAAAACCCTCTGAACATTTGTGAAAGACTATTTCATGATATGAAAAATATAACTCACTGACAACTAAAAGTTAAATCTCGTTAGACAAATTTTGAAATGCGTTTTCAAAAAAATTTCCAATCGGGTTGATGAAACTTATTGTGCTGGCAAGGACGGAAGGAGACCATCCATGAGCTTTCAAAACCCCGTTTTCATCCCGGGCCCGACGAACATCCCGGAAAGCCTGCGCAAGGCGTGCGATATGCCCACGATCGACCATCGTTCGCCATTGTTCGGGCAAATCCTGCATCCTGCGCGCGCGGGCGTTCGGAAAATTCTGAAAGGCGACAGTGCCGAAGTCTTCATTTTCCCGTCGACCGGCACCGGGGGCTGGGAAACCGCCCTGACCAATACGCTGTCCGCAGGTGACAAGGTTCTGGCGGCCCGCAACGGCATGTTCAGCCATCGCTGGATCGATATGTGCCAACGCCATGGGCTGAATGTTGAGATCGTCGAAACCCCGTGGGGCGATGGGCTGCCGGCTGACCGGTACGAAGAAATCCTTGCCGCCGACAAAAGCCATGAGATCAAGGCGGTTCTAGCCACGCATAATGAAACGGCAACTGGCGTGAAGTCGGATATCGCTGCTGTGCGCAAGGCGCTGACTGCTGCGCAACACCCGGCGCTGCTGTTTGTTGATGGCGTCTCATCCATCGCGTCGATGGATTTCCGGTTTGATGAATGGGGCGTGGATGTTGCCGTTACCGGGTCGCAGAAGGGTTTCATGTTGCCCGCTGGCCTTGCCATCGTCGGTTTCAGCCAGAAAGCGATGGAAGCAACCAAAACCGGCACCCTGCCCCGCACATTCTTTGACGTCCGGGACATGACCAAGGGATACGCCAACAATGCTTACCCCTATACACCCGCTGTCGGGTTGATGAATGGCCTCAATCAAGCCTGCTCTATGCTGTTGAGCGAAGGTCTGGAGAACGTTTTTGCCCGGCACCACCGGATTGCCGAAGGGGTCCGTGCCGCTGTGGGGGCGTGGGGGCTGGAGCTTTGTGCCAGCAGCCCTGCGGTCTATTCCGATACCGTAAGCGCAATCCGCACGCCGAACGGCTTCAACGCGACGGATATAGTCACGCACGCAGCTGAAAAATACGGCGTTGCCTTTGGCGTGGGTCTTGGTGAGGTCGCGGGCAAGGTGTTCCGGATCGGGCATCTGGGCAGCCTGACGGATGTCATGGCTCTGTCCGGGATCGCCACTGCTGAGATGTGCATGGTTGACCTGGGCCTGAACATCGACCTGGGGTCCGGAGTTGCCGCCGCACAGGAATACTATCGTGGCCATCCCGGTTCCGTTCAGAAGAACGCGGCATGATGAAGGATTGCACAATGTATATCCCAACCTATGAAGACATGCTTGCGGCACATGACCGGATCAAACCCCATATCCGCCGCACCCCGGTGCGAACCTCGGACTTTCTCAACGAACTGTCAGGCGCGCAGCTGTTCTTCAAATGCGAGAACTTTCAGGAACCGGGTGCTTTCAAAGTACGAGGTGCCACCAATGCGGTTTTTGGGCTGGATGAGAAACAGGCCGAAAAAGGTGTCGCCACCCATTCTTCGGGCAATCACGCCTCGTGCCTGTCTTATGCGGCGATGAAACGGGGCATTCCCTGCAACGTGGTCATGCCGCGGACAGCGCCGCAAGCAAAGAAGGACACGGTCCGCCGTTATGGAGGGAAGATTACAGAATGCGAACCTTCCACCTCGTCGCGCGAAGCGACATTTGCCGAGGTTCAGGCGGCTACGGGCGGTGACTTTGTTCACCCCTACAACGATCCTCGGGTCATCGCCGGGCAAGGCACCTGTTCGCGCGAGTTTATCGAGCAGACCGACGGTCTGGATGCAGTCGTCGCGCCAATCGGCGGCGGTGGCATGGTATCCGGAACCTGTTTGACCCTGTCGACGCTCGCCCCGGAAACCGCGATCATCGCGGCGGAACCGGAACAGGCCGACGATGCCTATCGTAGCTTCAAGGCCGGTCATATCATCGCGGATGATGCGCCAAAGACGATTGCTGACGGGTTGCTGGTGCCGCTGAAGGATCTCACCTGGCATTTCGTATCGAACCACGTCTCAGAGATTTACACAGCCTCCGAGCAAGAGATCATCGATGCGATGAAACTGACGTGGAAGCACCTGCGGATTGTGATGGAGCCATCTTCGGCCGTTCCGCTGGCCACGGTTCTCAAAAACCCGGACGCCTTCAAGGGCAAGCGTGTCGGACTGATTGTTACAGGTGGCAATGTCGATCTGGACCGGCTGCCCTGGATGAATGTCTGAATACACCCCAACAAAAAACTATCCCAGTATAGGATTACGGAGATGAAAGATATGAGCACTCTCGACCAGTTCGAAGTAGGTTACGACATTCCGGCCAAGCCCGGCATGGACGAAGCAGACATCCAGACACCCAGCCTGATTTTGGATCTCGACGCGCTTGAACGCAATATCAGGAAGATGGGCGATTATGCCAAGGCGCACGGGATGCGTCACCGCGTGCATGGTAAAATGCATAAGTCGGTTGACGTGGCCAAGCTGCAAGAAAAAATCGGTGGTGCCGTCGGTGTCTGCTGCCAGAAAGTTTCCGAGGCCGAAGTTTTCGTTCGTGGTGGGATCAAGGACGTTCTGGTTTCGAACCAGGTGCGTGACCCGGCCAAAATTGACCGCCTCGCACGCCTGCCAAAGCTGGGCAGCCGCATTATCGTGTGTGTCGACGATCTGGAAAATGTCGCCGACCTTTCGGCGGCGGCAGTCCGGCATGGAACACAGCTGGAAGTCTTCGTGGAAATCGATTGCGGCGCAGGGCGGTGCGGGGTCACAACGACACCCGAAGTGATTGAAATCGCCAAGGCGGTTGAGGCTGCAGACAACCTGAAATTCAGCGGAATTCAGGCCTATCAGGGTGCCATGCAACACCTCGACAGCTATGAGGCACGCAAGGAAAAACTGGATACCGCCATCGCGATGGTCAAAGACGCGGTAGACGGTCTTAAAGCCGAGGGTATCGAGTGTGATCTGGTCTCGGGCGGCGGTACGGGGTCTTACTACTTTGAATCCAACTCGGGCGTGTATAATGAGCTGCAATGCGGGTCTTATGCGTTCATGGATGCCGATTACGGTCGCATCCTGGATGAGAACGGCAACCGGATCGACCAGGGCGAGTGGGAGAACGCATTCTTCATCCTGACCAGCGTCATGAGCCATGCAAAGGCTGACAAAGCAATCGTCGATGCGGGTCTGAAGGCGCAGTCGGTGGATAGCGGCCTGCCTGTTGTTTTCGGGCGTGACGATGTCGAATACATCAAATGCTCGGATGAACATGGCGTCGTGATGGATCCAAGCGGGGCGCTCAAGGTCAATGACAAGCTGAAGCTGGTGCCGGGGCACTGTGACCCAACCGCAAACGTGCATGATTGGTATGTGGGCGTCCGGAATGGCAAGGTCGAATGCGTGTGGCCGGTGTCAGCCCGCGGCCGCGCGTACTGAGCTTGAATGCTCAAAGAATAAACCGCCGGCCAAACATGGCCGGACAGTCGCCCGTGCGCGCCCGCTTTTGTCGGTGAATCGCACGGGCGCACGAATTCCAAGTGGAGAATGACATGCTGATCGTACCCGAGCGCGAAATCGCCAACCTCATGACCCGCGACGCGGCCTTTGAAGCCGTCGAACAGGTCTTTGCCTCCATGGCAGCAGGGGACGCCTATAACTTTCCTGTCGTGCGCGAAGCCATCGGGCATGAGGACGCCCTGTACGGCTTTAAAGGCGGGTTTGACCGCGCCGGGCTGACACTGGGCCTGAAGGCCGGGGGGTATTGGCCAAATAACCTGGAAAAGCGCGGGTTGATCAATCACCAGTCCACTGTTTTTCTTTTTGACCCTGACACCGGAAAACCGTCAGCGATGGTTGGCGGCAACCTTTTGACGGCCTTGCGCACTGCGGCGGCCTCTTCTGTATCCATCAAGCACCTTGCCCGTGCGGACGCGCGGGTGATCGGTATGATCGGGGCCGGGCATCAGGCAACCTTTCAGCTACGCTCGGCGCTAGAGACCCACACTTTTGAAAAGGTCCTTGGCTGGAACTACCATCCCGAGATGTTGCCGAACATTGAAAAGGTCGCCAATGAAGCCGGTGTTCCGTTTGAAGCGGTCGAACTTGACGGCATGACCGAGGCGGACGTCATAATCTCGATCACCTCGGCTTTTGCACCATCGCTGATGGCAAACCATGTGAGCCCCGGAACGCATATCGCGTGCATGGGAACGGACACCAAAGGCAAGCAGGAAGTCGAGGCGGCGTTGTTGGCCAAAGCATCCGTATTCACAGATGAAATCGCACAGTCAATTTCGATTGGCGAGGCGCAACACGCTGTGGCACAGGGCCTGATCAGAGAAAGTGACCTGATCCAGTTGGGTGCGGTCATCAACGGAACAAACTCGGGCCGAACATCAGACGATCAGATCACGTTGTTCGATGGCACAGGCGTCGGTCTTCAGGATCTGGCGGTTGCTGCATCTGTTGTCGAGCTGGCCGTACAGAAAGGCATCGCGATTGAGGTCGATTTCTAACGACATTCCCGTTTGGTCGCCTAAGCGTCGTGTCGAACGACGCGTTGCTTATGTGAGCCACGGGCCAAGCCTGCCACACCGGCCAGAAACCAAAAAAGCGGCGCGATTAGCGCGCCGCTTCTTCGTTTACAAGTCCGGGCCGAACCGGTCAGACGTGATCGTCCTGTTCGATAGAGCCCAGCCCGTGGCCTGCCATTCCACCGGACACCTCTTCCGTCGCTTCATCCGAAAGCTCTTCGGGCAGAACCAGATTCAGGACAATGGCGATGATAGCGGCAGGCAAAATCCCGGATGTCGCCAGAACTTTGAGAGTTCCGGGCAGATGCTGTAAAGCGCCGGGCTCTAACTGCAAGCCCAGACCAAGGCTGAGTGAAATCGCAAAGATCACCATGTTGCGGCGGTTCCACGTCACGTCCGACAGCATCGAGACACCGGCTGCAACCACCATACCGAACATCACGATCACACCACCGCCCAGAACCTCGATCGGAACGGATGAGATCACCGCGCCGATCTTGGGGATAAGCCCGCATATGATCAGGAACAGGGCACCTATGGTTACGACCGTGCGGCTCATGACACCGGTCATGGCAATCAGGCCGACATTCTGACTGAACGACGTGTTCGGCAGGGCCCCGAAGACACCTGATACCGCAGTTCCAAGACCATCGGCAAAAGTCGCGCCCTGAATTTCCTTGTCGGTTGCCTCGCGTCCCGCGCCCCCCTTGGTGATACCGGACACATCCCCGACCGTTTCAACAGCCGATACAAAGGACATCGCACAAAACCCGATGATCGCCGCGAATGAAAACTCGATACCGAAGTGAAATGGGTTCGGCATTGCAAACGGAGCCGCGCGCCCAACATTGCCCAAATTTACCTGACCCAGTGCGAATGCCACAACATATCCGACCAACAAGCCAATCAGAACCGCCGACACCGACAACATACCGCGGGCAAAAAACTTCAGGCCCAGCGTAACAACAATCACAGTTACGGCCATAAGCCAGTTCAGACCAGAGCCGTATTCTTCGGTACCGATGGCGGGTACACCCCCTGCGGCGTACTGGACGCCGACCTTGACAAGCGCAAGCCCGATCATGGTCACGACAAGACCGGTAACCAAGGGCGGAAGCGCAAAGCGAATACGGCCAATGAACAACCCTAGGCTGGCATGAAACAGGCCGCCAATGACTATGCCACCCATCAATACTGCAATCGCGTCAACGCCCTTTCCGACCACCAACGGGATCATGATCGGAATAAAGGCAAACGACGTTCCCTGCACGATTGGCAGGCGGGCGCCAACAGGCCCCAGCCCAATGGTCTGGAACAGTGTCGCAACGCCCGCAAAGAACATCGACATCTGGATCATGTAAATCATCTGCGGGAAATCGGGGCTGTTTGAACCAAACCCGAAACCCGCCGCACCGCAAACGATGATTGCTGGCGTGACGTTGGAAACGAACATCGCCAGCACGTGTTGAATTCCCAAAGGGACCGCCTTCAGAATTGGCGGGGTGTAGTTCGGGTCGCGGAGCTGCTCCGGCGTCCCTAAAGTTGCATCTGACATCGCGTTTTTCCTCCCAAAAAAACTACGTGGACCGGCCCCTCTTCCGGCAATGTCCCTTATTCAGTGATCGTGTAGGCGTTCTGGAACCAATATTCCTCAAGGTTGGGCCCGTTTCCTATTCGGTCGACCACGGCGAACAACCCGGGGGGATGAAGCGGTGTCAGCACCCCATGCCAGGTGTTCCGATGATAATTCACGCCCTGTCCGGGCGCGGTTATGAATGCAACAGGCTCACCCGGCACACCCGCGTTGTCGGGCGCTACGACAACGACAAAGGGTTTATCTGAAAGCGGTAGAAAGGCCTGGCTGCCGTCGGGATGACGCTCGACCATTTCAAGTTTGATGGGCAGGTCGAAGGCCTGGGATTGGAAAACGCTGATCCCTGCGCGCCCCTCATGGAAATCCAGATGGGCGCGATCATGGTATCGCGCGCATTTTCCCTGATTGATGTATTTGTCCACGGCGCCAGACACTTCGATGACATCGCCGAACGGTGCAAAGACCTCGGCGGTCAGTGACCGGAGTTTCAGCGTGGATGTCATTGCGCAAATTTCTCGATCAGCCGCAACTCGGCAATCCGTTCGACCTGACGGCAGGCCTCGGCGAATTCGGTGTCTCGATCACTGTCTATCCGACGGTGAAAAGCCTCCAGAATGGTTGCTTTGGTGTTGTCCTTGACCGCAATGATAAAAGGAAAGCCGAACTTGGTCGTGTAAGTGTCGTTCAAGGCCGTGAAGGTCGCACGCTCTTCATCCGTCAGCATGTCGAGACCTGCTCCGGCCTGTTCTGCCGTGCTTTCCTTGGTCAGACGACCCGCAGCAGCAAGTTTGCCTGCCAGATCCGGGTGGGCTGTCAGGACGCCAAGCCGCTGCTCGGCTGTGGCAGAACGGAATACGCGCGCCAGAGCATTGTGAACCCCTGCGGCATTGTCATGCGTGGGACCCAGCTCCAGATCAAAGGCCGCCTGGGCAATCCACGGGCTGTGTTCGAACACGCCGCCAAATTCGGCGACAAAGGTTCGCTGGTCCATTTCCGACGGGGTCAGCCGTTGACTTGGCGGATGCATTTGCGCCCAATGATCGGCGATTTGTTCGCGGGTGGCAAACCAGACTCCGTCATGTTTCTTGAAATGGTCGAGTGCGCGTTTCAGGGCCATGGCGCGACCAGGGCGGCCGATGAGCCGGCAGTGCAGCCCGATCGAAAGCATCTTCGGCTCGCCCGCTTGGCCTTCGGCATAAAGCATGTCGAAGCTGTCCTTGAGATAGCTTTCAAACTGTTCGCCATTGGTATAGCCCGCCTGAATTGCAAACCGCATATCGTTGCAATCCATCGTGTAGGGCACGATCAACTGATCCTTGCCACCGGCCTTGACCCAATAGGGCAAATCGTCGGCATAGCTGTCGGCAATATAGGCCAGCTCGCCTTCGGCGGCGGCCAGATCGACCGTGTTCATCGAACAGCGGCCCGTGTACCAGCCACGCGGGGGCGTGCCGACGACCTCGGCATGAAGCCGGATCGCCTCACGGATCTGGGCGCGTTCTTCTTCCGCGTCCATGTCCTTGTGCTCAACCCATTTCAGGCCATGGCTGGCAATCTCCCAGCCTGCGGCCTTCATCGCCGCAACCTGCGCCGGTGCACGGGCCAATGCTGTGGCAACGCCATAAACCGTGACAGGAAGGTCCTGCAAAAGCCGATGCACCCGCCAGAACCCTGTGCGGCTGCCGTATTCGTAAATGGATTCCATGTTCCAGTGCCTTTGCCCCGGCCAAGGGGCCGCACCGGTGATTTCGGAAAGAAACGCCTCGGATGCGGCATCCCCGTGCAAAACGTTGTTCTCGCCGCCTTCCTCATAGTTCAGGACAATCTGAACTGCGATTTTGGCCCCGTTTGGCCAGTTTGCGTTTGGCACTTGCCGGCCATAGCCGGTCATGTCTCGTGGATACCGCGTCACATCAATTTCCCTCTTGCTGAAAAGACGAATAACCCAAACAATCACCTATGTTTTTCAAAAAATACTGTAAGCAGTCTTTTGACAGACTGCCTTTGCCTGCCGCTAGGGTATTGCAATAGTAACAGCAATACTTAGCGAGAGGTGCAAATGGCCGGTTACCTTACAACACATGTCCTGGATACGGCGCGGGGCTGCCCTGCCAGTGGGATGAAGATCGAGTTGTTCCGGATCAACGGAACAGACCGCACGTTGCTGAAAACTCTGCTCACCAACGAGGACGGCCGCACCAATGAACAAATCCTTCCCGAGGCCGAGTTCTCGACGGGCGAATACGAGTTGGTGTTTCATGCGGGCGAATACCTCGACGCCACTGGCGTGCCGCCTGAAAGCCCGCGTTTTCTGGATTTGATCCCGATCCGGTTCGGGATGTCCGAACACGCCCACTATCATGTTCCGCTGCTACTTTCGCCTTTCAGCTACGCGACCTATCGCGGCAGCTGAGCGTTGCACCGCGTGATCCTGTAGACTGACATTGTATTGTTATTTTTGATACTGCTTGATCTTTCGTAGCAATACCCGATGAAACCTCTGTCGCCTAGAGTGCCAAAGAACTTGGATATGTAGGAGCAACGCCATGTATGACCTGGCTGTTTTGTGGGAGTGGATGGCCTTTTCCGTCCGCTGGCTGCATGTGATCACGGCGATGGCGTGGATCGGTGCGTCATTCTATTTTATCGCGCTCGACCTGATGCTTAAGCCGAACCCTGCCTTGCCAGAAGGGGCCTATGGCGAAGAGTGGGAAGTGCACGGGGGTGGGTTCTATCACACCGTCAAATATCTTGTCGCACCCGCGCGTATGCCCGAGCACCTGACCTGGCACAAATGGCAGAGCTATACGACGTGGCTTTCGGGTGCGGCCTTGCTCATGATCATATATTGGGTCGGGGGCGAGTTGTTCCTGCTTGATCCGACCAAAGCGGACCTGGCGTTGTGGCAGGGGATATTGATTTCAGGCGGGTCACTGACTATCGGCTGGCTGCTTTACGACCAGATGTGCAAGTCGCGCCTGAGTGAGCAACCCACCGCGCTAATGCTGTTGCTTTTCGTGATTCTGGTGGCCATGTCATGGGGTTACAATCAGATTTTTACCGGTCGTGCCGCGCTTTTGCACCTGGGTGCGTTCACCGCAACCATCATGACGGCCAATGTGTTCTTCCAGATCATGCCCAACCAGCGGATCGTGGTGGAAGACCTCAAGGCCGGTCGGACGCCGGACGCCAAATATGGGAAAATCGCCAAGGTGCGTTCGACGCACAACAACTACCTGACCTTGCCTGTCGTGTTCCTGATGCTGTCGAACCACTATCCTCTGGCCTTTGGCACCCAGTATTCATGGATCATCGCCAGCCTGATTTTTCTGACCGGCGTGACCATTCGTCACTACTTCAACACGATGCACGCAACCGGGAAAGGGCCGCACTGGACCTGGGGTGTCACTGTCATCCTCATGATCGTGATCGCATGGCTGTCTTCTGTCAGAACCGGCGAGACATGGGAGAACGCCGAAGCAAGGGCATTGACACCTTACGAAGAAAAATTTGCGTCGGCTGCTGGGTTTGAAGAAGCCTATGACACTGTTCTGGGCAATTGTTCGATGTGCCATGCCCGCGAGCCGGTTTATGGCACCATGAAATGGGCCCCCAAGAAGGTTTATTTGGAAACGCCGGGCGATGTAGCCCGGCACGCCGACCAGATTTACCTGCAGGCCGGGATCAGCCATGCCATGCCACCGCCTTCAGCAGTTCAAATGGACGTGGAAGCGCGCCAAACCATCATCGCATGGGTGCGCGAGGTCAGAGGGCAGTAGGATTTTCGCAGGACGTCCTGTCCTTCGCTTCCTACCCCCTGCCGCGGGACAAATACCCAGTTTATGCCGCTCAAACAAAGCAGGGCGCGCAAGACCTGATGCCGCCCCCGGCCTAGCGCGATGGCGGGGTCAACCATTGGGCCGACATGCCAAAATTCGAGTTCTTCAACTCTTGCTTGGCAATCGCCTGCAAATGCACCTCGTCCGGCCCATCCGCGTATCGCAACGCGCGTGCCCAGGTATAGCTGTCGGCCAGCGGTGTATCCGGGGTCATGCCCATCGCCCCAAAGACCTGCATCGCGCGATCCGTGACAGCAGCATGCACATTGGGTGCCACCACCTTGATCAATGAAATTTCACGGAACGCTTCTTTGGCGCCCACCTGATCAATCTTCCAGGCTGCTTTCAGGGTCAGCAACCGCGCCTGTTCGATCTCTAACCGGGATTTGGCGATCCACTCGCGGATCACGCCCTGTTCTGCAAGCTGCTTGCCAAACGCTTTCCGTTCCTGCGCGCGTTCGACCATCAGGTTAAGCGCCATTTCCGCCGCACCGATCGAACGCATGCAATGGTGGATGCGACCGGGACCAAGCCGGGCCTGCGCCAGAGCGAACCCGCTGCCTTCCTCGCCCAAAAGATTGCTGACCGGAACGCGCACATCCTTGAAGACCAGCTCGGCATGGCCTTCGGGGTCGTGCATGTTCAGAATGGTGGGGTTGCGAACAATCTCAAAACCGGGCGTGTCCTTCGGGACAATGACCATGCTTTGTTGTTTGTGCCGATCCGCATTGGGATCCGTTTTACCCATGACGATAAACAATCTGGTGTTCGGGTGACAGGCGTTCGTGATGAACCACTTGCGGCCATTGATGACGTATTCGTCCCCCTCACGCCGTATCGAAGTGGTAATATTGGTCGCGTCCGAACTGGCCACATCCGGTTCAGTCATCGCAAAAGAGGATCGGATTTCACCGTTCAACAGCGGCACCAGCCATGTCTCGCGCTGTTCCGGGGTGGCGAACATGTGCAACAGTTCCATATTGCCGGTATCCGGCGCACTGCAATTGAACACTTCCGAAGACCAGGCCACCTGCCCCATAAGTTCGGCCAGCGGCGCGTATTCCAGATTGCTCAGCCGGGTGCCGGGTTCATCGTCGCGCAGGCTGGGCAGGAACAAGTTCCACAACCCTTCGGCCCGGGCCAACGCCTTGAGATCTTCCATAAACGAAACCGGGAAACCGCCTGCCGCCATTTCTTCTTTGTGATCGCGTATGCGCGGGTAGATATGCGCCTCCATAAACGCTTTCAGGTGGTCATACATTTCCGTGGCGCGCGGCGATGGGGCAAAATCCATGGCGGTTCCTTCCGGTGCGTTGTGGCGGTGATGTCCTCAAACTCTGCTCGCGCCAGAACGGCCGCCAAGGCACTATCTTCTGGTGAGTTTTATCTGGCGCTTGATTACGCTCAGTTTGCGCAATCACTCGGATATGAAAAGAGGAAAATACCAATACCGCAACCTGCCGGCGTGAAACGTCAGGTCATTGCTCTCAGAACCTGGTGGACCAACAATACCTAAGGGGATGAACGGGCCGCATTCGGAGATTTGCACCGCCGGGCGAGTTTCACATCGCCCGCGCCCGGAATTGCCTCTCAACCCGCCTTTGGCGTTCACACTGAACTAGACCGGTGGTTTCAGGCCCAGCTGTTTCACGGCGGCACCTGCTGTCTGAACCCAACGCTCTTTCAGTGCGTTGTTGCCATTGTGGCGCAAGCCCAGCGATTTCAGAAGCTCAAACCGTTTCAGATCATCGCCACCAAAGGACACAGCGACACGGGGCCACCAATAGTTAACCGCGCCCTGCATCTGCTCTGTCTCTCCGTTCATGGAAAGCTTTACAGCACCTTCCAATGCCAACGCGCCATGATGGGCTTCGACCGGGGCGATGCTGCGGAAAGCTTCAGCCAACGGTTGATAGGAAACCATTGAAAACTCGGCCAGTTGTTCCATGACCGCACGGCTCATCAGCAGGTTCATGATGACCGCGTCGGTCCAGCCCGAGATCGGATAATTGAATACGGCAAGACGCATGTCATGTGCGCTGCGGGTCGCGCCGATATCTGCGTCACGATTCAGGCGAGCCGTCCACGGATGATGTGTGGCATATCTCTCGGTATCGGCCCCAAACTCACCCATTATCCTGAGAACCTGATCGGCGTGATCCGTTTTCTCAAGAACAATCCTGGCGGCTGCGATCCGTTCCTTGATGCCCGGACCCTGATTGATGATGTCGGCGAATCCGGCAGCACCGGCAAGTTCGCTGTCCACGAACGTGGCCATCAGCTTCATGAGTTCGGCGCGGTAGCGTGGCGGAACATTGGTTGGGTTGGTCAGCACACCGCCTGCGGCCAGATAGCTGTCGAGTGTCATGGTGTCAGTCATCGGTCTTCTCCCTTTACTGGTCGTAGTCCACGACCACGCGGTCGGTGACCGGATAGGCCTGACAGCTCAGCACATAGCCTTTTTCAACCTCGTAATCCTCTAGCGCGTGATTGGCGAGCATCTCGACCTCGCCTTCCAGAACGCGGCAGCGGCAGGTTGAACAGACACCGGCCTTACAGGCGTATGGGGCGTCCATGGCATTTTCCAAGGCTGCGTCCAGAATGGATTGGTCCTTGGGCAGAGTTATCGTCTGAGTGGACCCATCAAGAGTAATTGATGCACTGGTTTGGTTCGCCTGCGTGCCCGAATCTGCCGCACCTTCCTTGCGTTTGGCCCGGCCCGGCTGAGCGCTGGCAAAGAGTTCAAACTTGATCTGCCTGTCGTCAAGACCATGCGCGCGCAGCGCGGCAGCGATCCCCAGCATCATCGGCTCGGGACCGCAGATAAAAGCTGTGTCCACGTTCTGAATATCGACCCAATGTTCGAACAAGTCAGCGCATTTTTCCTGCGTCACCAGACCGGTGAACAGGTCGATCTCCTGTGCATCCGCCTCAAGAATATGGATAACGTTCAGGCGGCCCATATAGAGGTTTTTCAGGTCTTCCAGCTCCTCGCGGAACATGATCGTGTTGATGCCCTTGTTGGCGTAGATCAGCGTAAAGCGGGATTTGGGTTCGCGGGTCAGTGTTGTCTTCAGGATCGACAGAACCGGCGTGATGCCAGAGCCGCCAGCGAAGCCAAGGTATTGTTTATCTGCATTCGCATCGATCGGAGTGTGAAAGCTGCCCATCGGTGGCATCGCCTGCACTACGTCCCCGACGTTAAGCTCGGAATTGGCCCAACTGGAGAATGCACCGCCCTCGACACGTTTGATCCCGACTTGCAGTACCCCGTCATCCTTGCCCGCACAAATGGAGTAGGACCGGCGCAGCTCTTCTCCGTCAAAGTCGCGGCGAAACGTCAGGTATTGGCCTGCGGTGAAATCGAACTGATCCGCCGCGCCGTTGACAGGCTCAAGCGTCACGACAACCGCATCGCGGATGGTTTTGTGGATGTCGGTGACTTTCAGGTCATGAAAACGTGCCATCCGGTGCTCCTCCTCAGATGCACTTGAAATAGTCAAAGGGTTCCAGACAGTCGGTGCAGCGCCAATGGGCCTTGCACGGGGTCGAACCGAACTGGCTGACCTTTTCAACTGCTTTACTGCCGCAATGCGGGCAGCGCTCTGGCCCGCCCGCCGGTTGTGGCGGGGCGATGCCAAACTCTTCCAGCTTGGCGCGGCCTTTTTCGCTCAGCCAATCGGTTGTCCAGGCTGGAGAGATGCAGGTTTCGATCCGCACGTCTTTGACGCCGTGATCGTGCAAAGCGGTTTCGATATCCATGCTGATGACGGATGTTGCCGGACAGCCCGAATAGGTTGGTGTGACCGTCACGAGCAGCGTTTCGGCATCCCAACGCACATCGCGCACGATCCCGAGATCGACAACCGAGATTACCGGAATCTCGGGATCCGGTACGGCATCCAGCCAATCCCAGATCTGGTCGGTCGAGTGGCGTTGCATCACATGTTACCAGCTTGCACCGGGGTATGCGCGCTGCAACCACTGCATCTGGGTCAAAAGGTGCCCCAGGTGTTCTGTATGCATGCGCCCGTCCCGCCCGCCTTTGTGGGCAAATCGGCTTTCCGGAAGGGTCAATGTCGCCTTGGCCAGAACCCGTTTGACCAGCGCATCATATTCTTCGCGCAGATCGGCCGGGTTTGGCGCAATCCCGGCCGCAGCCATCTGAGCGTCGATGTCATCGCTGACAAACATCTCGCCCACATAGGGCCAGAGGTAATCCAGCGCTGCCTGCATCCGGGTGTGGCTTTCTTCGGTTCCATCACCCAGACCTACAACCGTTTCTGCCGAACGCTCCAGATGATAGGCGACTTCCTTGCTGGCTTTGGCAGCAATCGCGGCGACACGATCGTCAGAGGATGTCAGAAGACGGCCGAGCATGACCGAATGCCAGGCATCGAACAGGAACTGGCGCATCAGGGTGCGGCCGAAATCACCGTTCGGAACCTCGACCAGCAACACATTGCGGAAATCCCACGCGTCGCGCAGAAATGCCAGATCATCGGCGGTTTTGCCGCCCCCTATCTCGCCGGCAAGGCCAAGCCACATCTGGGTCTGCCCAATCAGGTCCAGCGCCGTGTTGGCCAATGCAATATCCTCCTCCAACACTGGCGCATGGCCGCACCATTCACTGACGCGATGGCCCAGGATCAGGGTATTGTCCCCCATCCGCAGCAGGAACTGCTGAAACGCTTCGTCGCGGGTCATCACATCGCCCCCACTTCTTCGGGGATGTCGAAAAAGGTCGGGTGGCGGTACACTTTGCTTTCGCTGGGCTCATACAACGGGCCTTTGTCGCTGGGCGACGAGGCCGAGATGTTGTTGGCTTCTACCACCCAAATCGACACGCCTTCGTTGCGGCGGGTGTAAACATCGCGTGCATTCTTGATCGCCATTTCCGCGTCCGGGGCATGCAGCGAGCCGACATGTCGGTGGCTCATGCCATGTTGACCGCGGATGAAGATTTCCCACAGGGGCCATTCGGTATTCATCGGGTTTCCTCCTCAGGGTAAGCTTATTCGGCGGCCAGATTGCCAGCCTGTTTCTTGCGCGCGTGGGCCAACAGCCCGTCACGCACCCATTTGCCGTCATCCCAGGCCTTGTTGCGCGCCGCCAGACGGTCGACGTTGCAGGGGCCGTTGCCCTTGATCACATCGAAGAATTCCGACCAATCCGGCTCTGAGAAATCGTAATGCCCGCGCTCCTCGTTCCACTTCAGGTTCGGGTCGGGGATTGTCAGACCCAGATATTCGGCCTGTGGGACGGTCTGGTCGACGAATTTCTGGCGCAGCTCATCATTGGTGTTGATCTTGATCTTCCAGGCCATCGACTGCGCTGAGTGGACGGAATCCTTGTCGGACGGTCCAAACATCATCAGCGACGGGTACCAGAAGCGGTTCATCGCGTCCTGCGCCATCTTGCGCTGCTCGGGCGTGCCTTCGGCCATCTTGCGGATCGCATCGTAGCCCTGACGTTGGTGAAAACTCTCTTCCTTGCAGATGCGGATCATGGCGCGTGAGTACGGCCCGTAGGATGTCCGCTGCAGCGGAACCTGATTCATGATCGCCGCCCCGTCAACCAGCCAACCAACCGCGCCGATATCGGCCCAGTTCAGGGTCGGATAGTTGAAGATCGACGAGTATTTCATGCGACCATCCAGCAGCATCTCGGTGATCTCATCGCGGCTGACACCCAGTGTTTCGGCCGCACAATACAGGTAGAGCCCATGGCCGGCTTCATCCTGCACCTTGGCCAGAAGGATCGCCTTGCGTTGCAGCGTCGGCGCACGTGTGATCCAGTTCCCTTCGGGCAATTGCCCGACGATCTCGGAATGCGCGTGCTGTCCGATCTGGCGGATCAGCGTCTTGCGATACCCCTGAGGCATCCAGTCCTTGGGTTCGATCTTGATATCCGCGTCGATCCGCGCCTGAAATTCAGCAAGCTTTTCAGGATCATCGTTTGACGCCTCGGATTCCACCATCTGGGCATACATGTCCCGTCTCCTCCGTTACACGCGTTCAAGAATAAGTGCAGCGCCTTGCCCGACGCCGACGCACATTGTGCAAAGCGCATAGCGCCCTTTGGTGCGTTTCAGTTGGTACGCTGCGGTCAACACAAGTCGGGCGCCGCTCATCCCCAATGGATGACCAAGGGCGATTGCACCGCCATTCGGGTTCACATGAGCTGCGTCATCGGGCAGGCCAAGCTCTCGCAGCGTTGCCAGACCTTGCGACGCAAACGCCTCGTTCAATTCGATCACATCCATCTGGTCGATGCTCAGCCCCGCGCGCGCCAAAACCTTTCGGCTGGCAGGAACCGGACCAATACCCATGACCCGAGGCTCGACGCCCGCGACAGACATACCAACCACACGGGCAATCGGGGTCAAACCATTCTTTGCCACTGCCACTTCATTCGCCATCAGGATCGCGGCGGCACCGTCATTCACGCCCGAGGCATTCCCAGCGGTCACAGTTTTGTCCGGCCCGTTTACACCCTTGAGGCCCGAGAGTTTTTCCGCGGTGGTTCCCGGGCGAGGATGTTCATCCGTATCGACAACAATCGGATCGCCCTTGCGCTGCGGAATTGAAACCGGTGTGATTTCCTCTTGGAACACGCCTGCCGCGTGCGCCGCAGCCCATCGTGCCTGACTGCGCGCGGCAAAGGCGTCCTGGTCTTCACGGCTGATCCCATAATCTTCAGCGACATTGTCAGCCGTTTGCGGCATGGAATCGACGCCATACTGCTGCTTTAGCCTTGGGTTCACAAAGCGCCAGCCAATCGTGGTGTCGTAAACCGCATTGCTGCGCGTAAACGCCGACGTCGCTTTGGGCATTACAAACGGTGCGCGCGACATGCTTTCCACGCCACCCGCAACAGCAAGATCATAATCGCCTGCCTTGATACCACGCGCCGCCATTCCGACGGCATCCATACCACTGGCGCACAAGCGGTTTATCGTTGTTCCCGGCACGTCCGTCGGCAATCCGGCAAGCAGAGCCGCCATCCGGGCAACGTTGCGATTGCTCTCTCCTGCCTGGTTGGCATCGCCATAAATGACGTCATCCACACTGGTCCAGTCGACTTGCGGGTTGCGCGCCATCAGGGCCGCCAGCGGGATAGCCGCCAGATCATCTGTGCGAACCGATGAAAGCGCTCCACCATACCGCCCAATCGGGGTGCGGGTTGCGTCGCAGATGAAGGCGTCCATCAATTGGGTCTCCTGTTGGAACACAAGTCATTAACCGTCTGGTCGGTTAATAAATGCTCAATCGATTCGGCGCAAGCATTATGTTACCACGTAATCGCTTCTGTCAGCTTTCTGTAACATTAAATGGCACTTCTTTCACATCCGTCTTCCAACCCCCAAGAGCGCCATCCCGAGCTCGGCAAAAAACGAGTCAACCACCCGCCGCAGATTCCAGCGTTGCAAGATCCGGTTTGGACAATTGTCCCAGCAGTCGGGACACCGCCGCGCGACACTCCGCGCCCTTCCAATCGGCGGGCAAAAAGGCCGGAGGCAGGGACGGATGGCGCAGGACCAAACGACGCCACCCATGCACAATCAATACGCGCAGCACCGCTATTTTAAGCGGATCGCCGACGCCATCGACAGGCAGCATTTGCTCGGTGATTTGAATGGAATGCAAAAACTGATCATAGGCAGACTTCAGCACTTCAGGGCCACAAAGGTCGCGCAGCCAGCCGGGGATCGAAGTAGCGCTGCTTTCAACACCCAGCAGTTCTTCAAGGTTCTCCGGGACGGGTCCTGCCGACATGGCTGTTGTGTGGTTAACTGAAATATAGTCTCCAGTAAGCATCAGATCTGCCAGCTCTTTTCGCGAACTTTCTGAACTGCTGGCAACAAGCACATGCCAGGTTTCTGGCGTATTCGTCTCGCTGGAATAGATGCGCGGGGCAGCGGCGGCGCTTTGACTGCGGCCATATTCGGTCAGTCTGTGCACGCTGTTTCGCCCGACCCGCGTGCTTTCGATCCAGCCTTCCTTGCGCAGCCTGTGCAGCGCAACACGCGTGGCTTCGGCCTTGATCCCCGCAAGGTTGGTCAGTGCTGTGATCAACGCGCCGCTAACCTGGTCAGACCCGCTCTGGGCCAGATCACCGAATATCGTGACCAGAACTGACCACACACGTTGCGTGCCAGTTGTGGTCAACTGGCTGACGCAGGTTTCGAACCATTCTGGAGCCGTATCTTTCATAAGCACAGTATAATCGGGCCGGAGGGAAATGCCATCCAGCCCCTGCGCACCTGCACTTGTGCCTAGTAGGCAACCATGGTCAGCAACTCGTATTCTGCGACCAGCTCATCATCCTGCTGTGTCAGGGTAACGTGCCAGCGAACCTCGCCGTAGTCATCATTGCGCTTGGTCTTGTGCTTGACCGTCAAACGCACCTTGATGGTGTCACCTGCCTCGACCGGTTTCATGAAACGCAGCCCGTCAAGACCGGTATTTGCCAAAACCGGCCCCTCGTTCGGTTCGACGAACAATCCGGCTGCGAAAGACAACAGCAAGTATCCATGTGCAACGCGACCCGGGAAGAACGGGTTACGTTCCGCCGCCGCCTGATCCATATGCGCATAGAAGGTATCACCGGTGAAGTTGGCGAAGTGTTCAATGTCCTCCATGGTGATGGTTCTTGGCGCCGTGTAAAGGGTCTCACCAATCGACAGATCGTGAAACCGGCGGGTAAAGGGATGAGCAGGACCTTCGATTTCGGTCGCGCCAGGCACCCATTTCCGGCCAATCGCTGTCAGCAGATCGGGCGAACCCTGAATGGCGGTGCGCTGCATATAGTGTTTCACACCCCGTACCCCGCCCATTTCTTCGCCGCCACCAGCGCGTCCCGGACCGCCATGAACCATGTGCGGCAGAGGAGAACCATGACCGGTGGATTCCTTCATCGAGTCACGGTTGTTGAAATACAGACGCCCGTGATACGCCCCTGATCCCATGGCAACCTGTCGCGCAACCTCGGGATCATGGGTGATCACCGACGCCACCAAAGAGCCCTGCCCACGGTTCGCCAGCTCGATGGCATGGTCAAGATCGCGATACCCCATCACTGTGCTGACCGGACCAAAGGCTTCGGTGTCGTGCACGCGCTGCGCCGCGTCAGGATTGGCGCAATGGAAGAGAATGGGCGGCAGGAACGCACCCTTTTCGGCATCAGCGCCCTCAACCGCGAAATCATCGGGGTTGCCGAAGACACGCTCGGCCTCTTGCCCAAGGATAGCAGCCTTTTCCAGAACATCACGCTTCTGACCGTTCGAAACCAACGCACCCATGCGGGTGGTTTCCAGCTTTGGGTCACCGATGACCGTTTTCGCCAGTCGCGCCGACAACGCTTCGATTACCGCCTGTACCTGCGGTTCGGGCGCGATGATCCGACGGATTGCGGTGCATTTCTGCCCTGCCTTCGTGGTCATCTCGCGCTGGACTTCCTTCACGAAGAGGTCAAATTCCGGCGTGCCCGGCGCGGCATCGGGGCCAAGGATCGAACAGTTTAGGCTGTCCTGTTCCGCGACAAACCGTACCGAGTTCTCAAGGATCACCGGGTTGGAGCGCAGTTTCAGGGCTGTATCGGCGGATCCGGTAAAGCTGACCACGTCCTGCATGGTCAGACGGTCCAGCATGTCACCCAAACCACCCGAGACCAACTGCAATGCACCCGCTGGCAAGATGCCGGACTCAAGCATCAACCGAACACATAGCTCGGTCACATAACACGAGCTCGTGGCGGGTTTTACAATCGCCGGAACGCCCGCCAGAAGGGTTGGGGCAAGCTTTTCCAGCATCCCCCAAACCGGAAAATTGAACGCGTTGATGTGAATTGCCACACCTTGCAGCGGGGTGCAGATGTGCTGCCCCAGGAAAGTGCCGTTGCGCGAAAGCTGCTCGACATCGCCATCCAGATAGACATGACCGTCCGGCATTTCACGACGGCCTTTTGCGGCAAAGACAAACATCGTTCCGATGCCGCCGTCGATATCAATCATATGATCCGATTGCGTGGCACCGGTGTTGAAAGACAAGTCATACATCGCCTGCTTGTGCTGACCCAAATGGACGGACAGCGCCTTGAGCATTTTGGCCCGTTCATGGAACGTCATATTGCGCAGTGCCGGCCCCCCGACATTGCGCGCATAGTCCAACATCCCCTGTACATCCAAAGCATTGTTACCCGCTGTGGCGATAACCTCGCCGGTCACAGCGCTAGCTATCGCGCGGGCACCCTCGCCGGGCAAAACCCACTCACCGGCTGCAAAGCTGGAAATCTGTTGGATAGTCATGAGCGTCTCCTCATCTTTGTCGCGATCCCCGCCCTGCCACAAGCCGGTCTCGTGAAATCATATTTTAAACCGTACGGTCGGTCAATAAATTACCAAGCATTTTTCCTAAGCCGGGTTATTCACACCCGCGCGAGTAAACGTGCAAACCCCCGAAACCGGATACGCCCGCCCCGTTCGGCGCCGTCGGTGATGCGATAGTCTGGAAAACGGGCCAAGAACCGGCCCACGGCCACCCGGCCCTCCAGACGCGCGAGGGTCAGACCAACGCAGGTATGAGGCCCTCCGGCAAAGGCGTGATGCTTGTTGGGGCGTCTGTCCAAGATCATCTCGTCGGGCTGGTCAAACTGCCGTGGATCACGGTTGGCCGCACCGATACACAGATGAACATCAGTACCAGCCGGAATGGACTGACCGTGGAACACAACATCAACGGTGGTCAGACGATTACCGAACTGGTTCGGGCTTTCCAGCCGCAGAAACTCGTCCACCGCCGAACCGATCAGATCCGGGTCGGCCAGCAACTCCGCCCGCTTGTCGCGGTGCCGGTCCAACAACTCCAATGCGTTGCCGATCAGGTTCGTTGTGGTCTCATGCCCCGCATTCAGGATGAATATGCAGTTCTGATACAGCTCTACCTCGGTCAGGCCACCATCCGTGTCGTCCTGGATCAGCCGGGTGAGGACATCCGTTGCCGGATCTCCGGGGTTGGCGCGGCGATCCTCGATGATATGCCGCAGGAAGCCCTTGAAGTCCGAGACCGAGCGGTTACCCCACTCTTCCTGCTCTGGCGTCAATTGCGGCTCCAAAGCACCAAGAATGGCGAGAGACCAATCGCGCAATGGCCCGCGTTCGGATCGTGGTATACCCAGCAGATTGCCGATGATCTCAATCGGGATTGCTCCGGCAAAATCCTCGATCAGTTCGACATTGCCTTTGACCTGCATCTCGTCCAGCAGCCCATCGACAAGCTGGATCAGACCCGGTTCCATTTGCGCCAACGCGCGCGGGTTCATCGCGCCGACCATTACCTTGCGAACACGGGTATGCAGCGGCGGGTCATTAAACACCAGACTGGTGGTGTGGTGTTCATACAAGGGGCTGTCGACCCCGTATTTTGGACCAAATACCGCTTTCTTGTCCGATATGAACCGCGTGATGTCCCGGTAAATAAGGTCCAGATCCTCGTACCGAGACAGAATAACCGATCCGTCAGGCTGCCAGCAGACGGGCGTATCCTCGCGCAGCGCGGCGTAGGCAGGATAGGGATCTGTGTGATACCCGTCAGGAAGCGCGGTCAGAGAGAACATCAGTGCCCCATCGCCCCCATTTGTTCAGGCAGAACCAACACCAACCACGGCACCAGAACGATCAGGGCCAGCCGGAAGATATCCGCCACCCAGAACGGAGTGACACCCTTGAAGATTGTTCCGGTTGATACATCCCCGACCACACCTTTCAGAATAAAGACATTCAAGCCGACGGGAGGAGTGATCAGGCTGATTTCAGTCACCACAACCACAACAATACCAAACCAGATCGGGTCATACCCCAACGATGTGACCAACGGGAAGAAGATCGGCACCGTCAGCAGCAGCATCGACAGGGATTCAAAGACGCAACCCAAAATGATGTAGATTCCAAGGATCATCAGGATCACCACAAAAGGTTCAACGTCATAGGCCGTAACCAACGCGATGAGCGCTTCAGGCAGACCGGCAAGGTTGATGAAATTCGAAAAGATCTGTGCCCCGATCAGAACGGAAAACAATGCCGCGGCGGTATAGGTGGTTTCCTTCAGCACCTCAAAAGTCGACCCCAAAGTAAGCCCGCCTCGTGACAGCGCGATCAGGAAAGCGCCCATTGCGCCCATGCCTGCCGCCTCGGTCGGGCTGAAGGTCAGGTTCAGTGGATGAAAATCGAATGCACCGTACAATCCGCCAATCACCAGAAAGAACAGCAGCAATACGGCCCAGACTGAGCGCACCGCCGACAGACGCTCGGCCCAGCCGTGACGTTCACCCGCCGGTCCCGACTCGGGCTTGCGTGCGACGGTCCAGCGGACGGCGAGCAGGTAGAACAGGATGCCAAGCAGACCGGGAATGATACCCGCAACGAAAAGTTTTCCAATCGAGGTTTCGGTCAGCAGCCCGTAGATGACCAGGATCACCGAAGGCGGAATAAGGATACCAAGCGTACCGCCCGCTGCAATCGATGCCGTCGACAGCTCGTCGGAATAGCCATAGCGGCGCATTTCCGGCATTGCGACCTTGGACATGGTGGCCGCCGTTGCCAGAGACGAGCCGCAAATGGCCGAAAAACCTCCGCATGCCGCAACTGTCGCCATGGCGATACCGCCCCGGAAATGACCCAGAAAAGCATTTGAAACTGCGTAAAGCTCGCGCGCAAGACCACCTTTATTCACGAACAAGCCCATAAGGATAAACAGCGGGACGACCGACAGGCCGTAATCCTGCGCCGTGTCGGTGATCTGACGACCCACCATCGACATCGCGGCCTTTAACCCGCGCTCGGACAGAATGCTTCCGCCGCGTTCATAGGCAAAGCCAAGCGTTCCGACCAATCCCATTGCAAACACGATAGGCAAGCGCACCAGCACAAGAACAAGAACAAGAACAAAACCGATCAGTGCAGCGGTCATTGGGGGTGCTCCGACAAGGTATGGGGGGCAAAGAAGTGCAAGAAGCCGGTGATGATCATTGCAACAGCGGTGATCGCTATGAACCCCGAGATGAACCAACCAACATAGAAGACTGGGATCGAAAGATATTCCGTGACGTCCCCGTAATCCCGCGCACGTTCAGCCAATACCCAAACACGCTGAATCGGCCAAAAAAGCATTATGCCAGAAAACAGATACACAATCGCGTCACGTACCCGACTTAACCGCAGGCGTGAAAACAGCCCATCCGTCAAATCCACAGCGATTTGACCCTTCCCTGCCGAGATCATCGGCAAGACCGAGAACACGAGGACGGCCATCAGGATCCGGGTCAGTTCCGTGGCCGCCTCAATCGGGGCATTGAAAACAGAACGTAGGATGACGTCAAAGAAGGTCATCACCATCAGGATGAACAGCGCGGCACAGGCCAGCAGCGTAGGCACGATACTGACGCGACGCGCAAAGGTCACGAGAGATTGCATAACGGGTCCCCAGCGGGTGAAATCGGCTGGCGGATCGCGTCCGCCAGCTCGACTGCGTTATTGCGCAGCCATTTCATTTACGATCATGTCATAGGCTGCCTGGGCGTCGATGCCTGTGCCATTGACTTCGTCGATAACCTTGGCGCGTACATCCGCAGCAATCGCATTGAACTTTTCCAGATCTTCAGCGGATGCGGCATGGATCGCGTTGCCTTCGGTGCCTTCGGTTTCTTCCCGGCCGACCGCATCGATCTCATCCCAGATTTTGCCAATTTCACGGCTCAGTGGTTCACCGAAAACGTTTTCTTCCAGCGCTGCCTGCAGATCGGCGGGCAGGTCAGCAAAGGTGTCCTCGTTCATGATAAAGGCAAACGAACCGCGATACAGGCCGCCAGGGACCTCATAAACGTTCTGGGCCACTTCCGTCAGCTTGAAACCTTTGCGGGATTCAAAGGGCATGACGACGCCGTCTGCGGCCTTGGAGGCCAGGGTTTCATACACTTTCGGTGCAGGAACCTGGATACCGGTTGCACCCAACGCCGTGCCCACGTCACCGCCAACACCGCCGGGGATGCGAACCTTGAGGCCCGAGACTTCGTCCAGCGACGTCACCGGGCTGCTGGAATGCAGCTGAGCCGGACCATGTGTGTGCAAAGCGATCACTTTCACACCACGGTGTTCATCCGCCGCCTTCAAATGTGTGTCATATGCGCGCCAATATGCGACCGACGCAGCCTCGGCCGAGCCTTCATATCCGGGCAGTTCGATCATCTTGGTGGTGACAAACCGGCCCGGCTGATAGCCGTGGAAAATGATCGAGGCATCAGCGGCGCCATCCATGATCAGGTCCATCTGCGCAGGGGGCGGGGCAAGGCCCAGCTTCAGCTCAGCGGTGACCTGACCATCGGTGGCCTCTTCGATCATCTCGACGAATTTCGGCCACATCTTGGCATTGATGCCATGGGTCGGCGGGGCCCAGCTGGAAATGGTCAGCGTATAGTCTGCCGCAAGCGCCACTGTACCTGAAACGGCCAGTGCAGCTGAGGCAAGAAGTGTGCTCAACCTTGTGAATTTCATAGTTCTGTCTCCTCCCTGTGAAACATGAGTCAAGAATGCGTTAATGGTCACTTTTGTAACCATCAACTTGTTAATTGCCTCCAAGACAGCCCGCGACGCGCCAGGAACCGGGGCTTTCCTTGGCTACGGTTTCCATCATTGCGTGCGACGTGTTGGCTCCGATTTCCTTGCAATAGTTCATCGGCCCGCCGCGCCAGCGCGGAAAGCCGTAGCCGTGAATTTGAACCATATCGACGGCTTCCGCGGACTCGGCGATCCCCTGCTGAATGATCAACGCGCCCTCGTTGGCCAGCACCGCCAAGATGCGCGACACGATTTCGTCTTGCGCGTATGCCCGCCGCGTTATGCCCTGATCCGCCGAGTGGGACTCGATCAACGCCTCCACTTCGGGATCGCGGATCGGTTCGCGATGACCCTCTTCATAGCGATACCATCCTTTGCCCGTGCGTTGGCCAAGACGACTCATCTCGCACAGCTGGTCAGCGATCGTCACATAACGTTCGTTCGGATCGCGGGTTGCGGCATTGCGTTTCCGATTGGCCCAGGCGATTTGGAGGCCGGTCAGATCCTGCAGCTCGTAAGGCCCCATGGGCATCCCGAAAGCTCGCATTGCCTGATCCACCTGATAAGGCAACGCCCCATCTGCCAGCAAATAATCGGCCTCGCGCCGATACGCAGCCAACATCCGGTTGCCGATAAATCCATCGCAGATGCCCGACAGGACAGAAACCTTGCGAAGCCTTTTTCCGAGCGCAAACCCTGTGGCGACAACTTCGGGCGAAGTTTGCGGCGTATGCACGACTTCCAACAGCTTCATGACATGGGCAGGGCTGAAGAAGTGCAGGCCAATGCACCGGGATTGATTTTCGATACCCGCGAAAATCTCGACCGGGCTCAGGTAAGACGTGTTCGTGGCCAGAATCGCGTCACGCTGCATATGGCGCGCCAATTCTGCAAAAACCTGTTGCTTGACTGACAAGTCTTCAAACACAGCCTCGATAGCCAACTGAATGTCGGCAGCTTCGGAGTAGCTGTCAACGGCGCGAAATGCAGAAAGGCGTTCCTGTAGCTGCGCTTCGGACATCTTGCCCCGCTTGACTGCCCCCTTTAACAGCCCCTCAACCCGATCATGGGCTGCGGCCGCTGCTTCCATATCCCTCTCGATCAGAGTGACCGAAAGACCGCCATTCAGGGCAGCGGTTGCGATCCCTGCCCCCATCAACCCGCCACCGACAACTGCGATCCGGCTGATATCGCGCGGGGCAACACCTGCGATCATCGAAGGTCTGGCCACCTTGCGCTCGGCAAAAAAGGCGTATCGCAGGGCGCGGCTTTCAGGGCTTTGACGCAGCGCCAGATGGCGCGCACGCTCTTTCGGCTGTGCGAAAGCAAAGGGTTCTGACGACCAGCTGAGCGCGGTCAGGTTTTCCAGCGGTGATTGCTGACCCCTGGCGGTTCTTTTCAAAGCCTGACGGCTCGTCTCCAGAAGGTCAGACGCGAATTCACCGACGGGCCGTTGACTGACAGGTGCCGGGCGCTTTGGCAGGTTGGCGACAAAGTCCAGAGCAGCCGCCGTTGGGTTATCGGCAATCAGGTCAATTCCCCCGAGATTGGCCATTTCCTCGGCTTTCAGGATTTTTCCCGAACAGGCGATGTCGATCGCCGCTTCCATTCCAACTAGGCGCGGCAATCGTTGCGTGCCCCCCGCCCCCGGGATCAGGCCCACATTGACTTCCGGCAGCCCAAAGCTGGTGCCCGGCGCTGCGATCCGCCACGCGCAGGCCATGGCAATTTCAAACCCGCCACCCAACACATTGCCGTGCATACAGGCGATAAACGGCACATTGCTGTCTTCGATCTTCTGAACAACATCAGGCAAATGCGGCTCAGCCGGAGCCGCGTCAAACTCGGACATATCACCGCCTGCGATGAATGTCCGACCGGCGCAGCACAGGACGGCAACCCGAGCTTTCTGAACTGCATCGACCGCGTCGGCCAGACCCTGCCGAACCCCCGTCGAGGTTGCGTTCACCGGCGGGTTGTCGACCGTGACCCAGGCCACGTCGCCCTTAAAGTCAACACTCACCAGCGACGGTTGCGGCATTTGCAATCCCTTTGATCAGTCCAGATTCGGTTCGGGTTTATATATTGACCAACCGTTCGGTTAATGCAATGATTAAGTTGTCACGGGAACAGATGAGACTGCCATGAGCGATACGATCCTTGTACATGATCACGGAAACTGGGTTGAAATAACCCTGAACCGCCCCGACAAGCTGAACTCGTTCAATGAGGAGATGCATCTTGCCCTTCACGACGCGCTGAAGAGCGCGCGCGAAAATGGTGCCCGCGCGATTTTGCTGACCGGCGCAGGGCGCGGTTTTTGTGCGGGTCAGGACCTTGGAGACCGCGATCCCTCGAAAATGGATGGCCCGCCCGACCTGGGCAAAACTGTACGCACTTTCTATGCCCCTTTGGTTCGACTGATCCGGTCTTTGAATTTCCCGGTCGTTTGTGCCGTCAACGGCGTGGCCGCGGGCGCGGGCGCGAACCTTGCACTGGCCTGCGACATGGTTCTGGCCGGGGAAAGCGCGAAGTTCATCCAAAGTTTTTCCAAGGTCGGGTTGATCCCGGACACAGGCGGCAGCTGGCACTTGCCCCGATTGTTGGGCGAGGCGCGCGCTAAGGGGCTGGCCCTGACAGCAATGCCCCTAACCGCCAAACAGGCCGAAGACTGGGGGTTGATCTGGAAGGCGTTTCCCGATGATCAGCTGATGACCGAAGCACGCGCTCTTGCCACGCGACTCGCCAACGGCCCCACCCTTGGCTTGGGTCTGACCAAGCAGTGCATTCAAACAGCAGCCACCACATCCTTGTCCGATCAGCTTGAAATTGAAGCGGACGCAATGAAAACCTGCGGGGAAAGTGCTGATTACGCCGAAGGCGTGTCCAGTTTCCTCGAAAAACGCGCACCGCATTTTCAGGGAAGATAATGATGACCCCAAAAGAACGCGCCCAAAAATCCGCGGCAGCGATGTGGGCCAATGACGAAGCCAGTAAATGGTTCGGGATGGAGCTTGTCGAGGTCGATGAAGGGCGCGCTGTCCTGTCGCTGACTGTTGCGCCGCATCACTGTAACGGACACGGTATTTGCCATGGCGGCGTCACGCACGCTCTTGCTGACAGTGCTTTTGCCTTTGCCTGCAACAGCCGGAATGTTGCAACTGTAGGGCAGCATACAATGGTCAGCTATCTTGCACCGGGACGGAAAGGTGACCGCCTGACTGCCACCGCGACAGAAGTGAACCTGTCCGGTCGCAGCGGCATCTACGACGTCCGCGTCATCAATCAAGACAACACTCTGATCGCTGAGTTTCGCGGCATGTCCCGCGCTATTGGCGGCCAGAATTTTCAAGAATAGTTTCGTGACTGGAGGAGTTACGCGATGAAAGACCTTTCCCCCAACAAAGCGGACCTGGACCCGATCGAAATCGCCTCGATCGACGAAATTCGCGCCACACAGCTTGAGCGGCTGAAGTGGTCCGTGCGCCACGCATATGAAAACGTTCCGATGTACAAACAGCGCTTTGACGAGGCTGGCGTGCATCCTGACGATCTTCAACAGCTTTCGGATCTGTCAAAGTTTCCGTTCACGTATAAAAACGACCTGCGCGACAACTATCCGTTTGGTCTTTTTGCGGTTCCGCGCAGCGAGATAATTCGCCTGCACGCGTCCTCCGGCACAACAGGCAAACCGACAGTGGTCGGCTACACAAAGAATGACATCGACAACTGGGCTGACCTTGGCGCGCGGTCTCTTCGGGCGTCTGGGCTGCGCAAGGGCGACATGGTGCACAATGCCTACGGCTATGGGCTTTTCACCGGTGGGCTAGGTGCCCATTACGGGATCGAACGCCTTGGCGCGACTGTCGTCCCGATGTCGGGCGGACAGACCGAAAAGCAGGTCAACCTGATCAACGATTTCCGTCCTGACGGTATCATGGTTACACCCTCCTACATGCTCAATATCCTTGAACAGTTCCACAAGGCGGGTCTCGACCCACGTGAGAGCTCGCTGAAGGTTGGCGTTTTTGGTGCCGAACCCTGGACTGACGCGATGCGGGCCGAGGTCGAGGCGGCCTTCGACATGCACGCCGTCGATATCTATGGCCTGTCCGAGATCATGGGCCCCGGAGTCGCCAATGAATGCGTTGAAACCAAAGACGGGCCTGTGATCTGGGAGGATCACTTCCTGCCGGAAATCATCGACCCGGCAACCGGGGAAGTCCTGCCCGATGGCGAAACCGGTGAATTGGTGTTCACGACACTGACCAAAGAAGGGCTGCCGATGATCCGCTATCGCACACGCGATCTGACATGCCTGCTGCCAGGGACGGCGCGGTCCATGCGCCGGATGGCAAAAATTACAGGTCGCAGTGACGACATGATGATCCTGCGCGGCGTCAACGTTTTCCCCAGCCAGATCGAGGAACAGGTCATGGCAACGGGCGGTCTTGCCCCCTATTACCAGATCGAGCTCTACAAATCCGGTCGCATGGATGCCATGCGGGTCTTTGTTGAATCCTCCCCCGATTCCACCGACGAGCTGTCAAAAACGGCCGCTGCACGGATGCTGACCAAACGCATCAAGGACGTCGTTGGCGTTTCAACCGAAATTGTAGTAGGTGACCCCGGCGACGTCGAACGCTCTCAGGGCAAGGCGAAGCGCGTTGTAGACAATCGCGATAAGGACTGAGCCGTGGCCCGGACAATTGCCAAAGACCACGACCAAAAGCGGGAACAGATCCTGAAGATGGCGGCAAAAGTGTTTGCCGACCAGGGGTTTGACCGTGCTTCGATGACCCTTTTGGCCAAAGAATGCGGCATCTCGAAAGCAAACATATACCACTACTATGACAGCAAGGATGCCATCCTGTATGACATCCTTGAAACGTACCTGCGTGAGTTGCGGGACCGGATTTGCAGTGTTGATCTGGACGGCCTTAACCCCGAACAGAAACTGCGCAAAGCAGTGCGCGAGATCCTTTTTGCCTATCAGGGTGCAGATGACGAGCACCGGGTTCAGATCAGTGGCATGAGCGCACTGACCGAGCAACAGCAAAAAAGGCTACGGGGCTATCAGCTTGATCTGGTGAACTTTGTACGCGACATACTTCTGGAGTTGTCCCCCGGTTCTTTTGACGGAGCCAAGGACAAGCTTCGGGGAGCGACGATGTCAGTCTTTGGCATGTTAAACTGGTATTACATGTGGAACACCGGCGCAGGCCCCAAAGCCCGCGAGGATTATGCCGATCTGGTGAGCACCCTGACCATGCATGGTGTGCAAAAGCTATAGGCGTGCCCCCTTGGGGAAAACACGCTTGGGGCTGGTCACGTGTGTTATTCTGAAATCTCAGGTCAGACTGGTCGGCTATCCTGAGGCGCGCCAATAAGGACCGTGGCTGCAGCGAGCGCGTGGCCTTCTTTCTTACTTTTTGCGCATCTTCAAATCGTCTAAGAAATTGCGTTTCGCTGCCATGACCTCTTCGTCCGTCATGTTTGATCTGTTCAATTCCAGAAAATACTCTGCGGCTCCAACCGGTTGGACATTCAAGTTACTGACAGGCGTAAGATCATCGGACTGGACCTGTCACGTATTCGTGCCGCTCCAAGTGCTCGTTTAAGCCACTTTCCTTTCGAAAGCGACGGGGCTTTTCCAGCCTAAGGCCGAG